>NZ_JBLNKX010000007.1:0-218128 GCF_048158725.1 Flavobacterium arabinosi | reverse complement strand
CTCTTCCCATCCCGAACAGAGTAGTTAAGCCCGCCTGCGCAGATGGTACTGCAGTTATGTGGGAGAGTATGTCGTCGCCTTTCTTTGAAAAGCCTATCTGAAAAGATAGGCTTTTTTATTCATACTTTCATTATAAGGAAAGTATACTGGTACCTTAGCTCAGATGGTAGAGCAATGGACTGAAAATCCATGTGTCCCTGGTTCGATCCCTGGAGGTACCACATAATGCTCGGATGGTGAAATTGGTAGACACGCTGGACTTAAAATCCAGTGAACAGCAATGTTCGTGCGGGTTCAAGTCCCGCTCTGAGTACATGAAACTTCAGTTGGCTAACGCTGGCTGAAGTTTTTTTATTTTACGATTACTATAAGAACTTTCTTTTTATTATAAAAGTAATCTGAATTTAAATTAGAGCATGCTTATGGACTTCCTTTAAAGAATCCTTGTCATTATTTGGCAAGGATTTTTGTATTATAACTCTATAGAGTGATATTTTATGAATGTATAATTGGATATGAAAATTATTATTAGGGATTGATATCTTTGTGAAAATTATGGTTATTCAAAGCATCAGAATTTTTGAATTTTATTTTTGAGAATGATATGTAATAGTATTTAGACTGCTTATTGCAATAATTCCTCGTATAAAATATTTGTTAGTATGATATTTTTTGCGTGAGGAATAGCAGTGAAAAGCCCACAGTCCCGTTGAGTCTCAAACTCAAGGGGACGAGGACTTGAAACGGATAGCCCGACCTGACTTTTTCGAGAAGGTCACGCCCTGAAACATCTTCTGGATGAACCAAATACTATTGATAATGCTCTTTATAATACTTACAAATCAAATTAATGGGACATTCGGGGCATTTCGGAGTCGGACGGCAAATTTCTCTCCCCAGGAATGAAATTGCCATTCCAATTTCGCCCCAGATTTCATTTGGGAGCACTTGCATGAGTCGTTTTTCGGCTTTAATTCCATCCTTGGTTTCTGTGATTATTCCAATTCTGGGAGCAACACGAATAACATGTAAATCAGCTATAATTCCTTGCGCAGGAATTTTTGCCTCACGCATAATTACATTGGCTGATTTTCGTCCAATGCCTTTTAAGGCAACTAAATCCTCCATGGTGAGCGGAATGTTTTCGTCTTTTTGGATGGTTTGAGCAATTTCCAATAACCATTTGGCTTTATTACCAAAATTCCTGACACTAGAGATGTAAGGAATTAATGCATCCAGATTTGATACGGCCAAACTTTCCATATTAGGATAAGCTTCAAATAAAGCAGGAGCAATTTTATTGATATGGGCATCAGAATCTTGTGCCGAAAGCACCACCATTACCAATAATTGGTACAAATTATGATGGTCTAACGGATGTTTTCTTCCTTTGTATTTTGTTAGAATTGGTTCTAATTTTTTAGCCCAATCACTTGAGTTTCCAAATAAATCCATGATATTATTCTTTAAAGTCTACTGATAATGAATTTACGCAATACCGTTGTCCTGTTTTGGTAGGTCCGTCATCAAATACATGTCCGAGGTGGCTACCACAATTAGCACAAAGAATTTCATTACGTTTCATTCCGTGTGTGACATCCGAAATGTATTGTACTTTACCAGGAATTGATTCGTTAAATGAAGGCCAACCGCAATGCGCATCAAATTTGGAATCACTTTCAAATAATGCTTCTCCACAGGCACCACAGCAATACGTTCCTTTTTCGTAATGTAGGTTATATGTTCCGGTGTGTGGGTACTCAGTTCCTTTTTGACGAAGAATTCGATAGCGTTCCTCTCCCAATTTTTCTTTCCATTCTTGTTCAGTTTTTTCGATAGGATATTTCATGATTTTAATTTTTTTTTATAACGTTTTAAGACAGCTATTTGTTTTGAATGAATTGAACTGTCTTTTCAATTACTTTAGGATTGCCAAGAATTTTTCTATGTCCTAATCCATCGGTTAGAAATAACGTTCCATTTTTTAGGTATTTGTGAATGTGTATTCCTGCTGTTACCGGAACTTCGGGATCATTATTGTCATGGATGACTAAAACCGGTATCGTAGTTTCTTTTGCAGCTAAATAAGCGGAAAAACTATTCATGTCTTCCTTATATTTCTTTTCGAAATGCAAACGTAAACGCGTACTTATATTGGGTTTCAATTTTAATTTTGCTATAAAATCATCCATAATATCTTGTACGACATCACCACTGCCAATCACCACTACATGATTAACTTTTAATCCTTTTTTTACAGAATTTAAAACTGACATTCCTCCTAATGAATGACCAATTGCAGCTTCGAAAGGACCAAATTGCTTGTCAATCTCTAAAATTGCAGCAATAAAATCAACCATAATGGTGTTTTTTCCGGGTGATTTTCCATGTGCGGGTGCATCAAAACTAATTGTGGAATATCCAGCTTTCAGTAACTCGTCAGCTATTTTGAATAATTGTGTTCCACGTCCAGACCAACCGTGAACTAATAAAATTTTCTTTTCACTTTTTCCATATTGGTATAAAATGACTTCTTTGTTAATTGCCGGAATCTTGATTAATTTTTGAGTACTATTTCGATCCATTTCCAATTCTCTTTTTGGAATTTTATGTTTTATGGGGGTAGTAAACAGTTTAGCGGCAAATAATGTTATTAATTTTGGTGAAATAAACGAGATTAATTTACTAGTTAGTAAGATAATCTTAGGAATTTTCAATGATTGTGTATGAATAGAAGAGTTTTTTGTCATTTCAATAAATTTTCATGCGGGTTATTATGTTAAATTTTTTTTACTAAATTTAGAAAACATAAAAGTAGTATTTTTTATAAAGTTTTTATTGGGATTAACATAAAAGACGGAAATATTAAATATTTTAGAATTGTCAAAAAAAATACCTGAATAGCATTATAATTAACTGAAAAACAACAAAATTTCATAAATGGAAATATTTCATATCAGTGCAGAGTGTTACCCAGTAGCAAAAGTAGGAGGTTTAGCCGATGTTGTTGGTGCATTACCAAAATATCAAAATAATGCCGGGCACCTTGTAAGAGTTGTAATCCCTTGTTATGATTCAAAGTTCAGAAACGAAAATGAATTTGAATGTGTTCATTGGGGTCATGTAAAATTAGGGAGTTTTAATTTCCCTTTTAGCGTTCTGAAAGAAAAAACAGATAAGCTAGGATTTGAATTGTATTTAGTAGAAATAGCAGAATTATTTGACAGAAAAGATGTCTATGGCTATGAAGATGATGTTGAACGATTTTTATCATTCCAAATTGCCACTTTAGATTGGATAATTGGAAGAAATGACGTCCCGGACGTTATCAATTGTCATGATCATCACACGGGTTTGGTTCCTTTTATGATGTTGTATTGTCATAAATATGAAAAACTGCGAAATACACCTTCTATGATTACCATTCATAATGGTTTGTATCAAGGACAGTTTGGATTTGACAAATTGCATTACATACCAGAGTTTGATTTGGCTCATGTGAATGTTTTGGAATGGGATAAATGTATCAATTCACTCGCTGTAGGAATTAAATGCGCTTGGGCGGTGACGACGGTTTCTCCAAATTATTTAAATGAAATAAATTATTCGGCTAATGGATTAGAATCCTTGTTTAATTTGGTACGCTATAAATCCAGAGGGATTTTAAACGGAATTGATATTGAAGTTTGGGATCCTGCCAAAGATGTGATGCTGGAAAAAAACTATTCAATTAAAAATTTTGAAAAAGGCAAACAAGAAAATAAAGAGAAATTATGTAAGCTCTTTAATTTAGATCCTACAAAACCACTTTTTAGTTTTATTGGAAGATTATTAGAAGAAAAAGGAGGCGATTTATTACCGCATGTTGCAGCACTTGCATTATCTGAAAATTATAACCAAATTAATATTTTAATTCTAGGATCGGGAAATCCAATTATTGAAAATCAACTGAATAGTTTATTGGCGGATTATAAAGGTAATTACAATACTTTTATAGGATATAATGAAGAATTAGCTCATTTAATTTACGCGGGCTCTGATTTTCTATTAATGCCTTCAAGAGTGGAACCATGTGGCTTAAATCAAATGTATTCTTTGCGATATGGAACAATTCCTATTGTAAGAAGGACAGGAGGGTTAAAGGATACGGTTGTTGATTTTGGAGATGATGGAAATGGAATTTGTCATGATCAGGCAACAGTGGGAGATGTTTGTTATTCGATTCAAAGAGCAGTCGATTTATATGACGATAAGAAACATTTAAATAAAATCAGAAAAATAGGAATGAGCACGGATCATTCTTGGGAAAGAGTCTGTCAGGAATATATAGAAATGTACAATTTAATAATTAAGAAGAAATGAAAGCTAAAAAGAAAAATGTTATTGCAATTATTTTAGGTGGAGGGCAAGGATCCAGATTATACCCATTGACAGAAACAAGATCTAAACCAGCTGTGCCGATAGGGGGTAAATATAGATTGGTCGATATTCCTATTTCAAATTGTATGAATTCGGATATTTATAGGATGTTTGTTTTGACGCAATTCAACTCGGCTTCTTTAAATGCTCACATTAAAAATACGTATAATTTTAGTATTTTTAGCCATGCCTTTGTTGATATTCTTGCTGCAGAACAAACTCCTGATAATCCTACTTGGTTTCAAGGAACTGCAGATGCTGTAAGACAATGTATGCCTCATTTCCTGAATCATGATTTTGATTATGCATTGATACTTTCCGGAGATCAGTTGTATCAAATGGATTTTAATGATATGTTAGAGGAGCATATTAGAAAAGAAGCTGATATTACGATTGCTACCTTACCGGTAAATGCAAAAGATGCTCCTGAATTTGGAATATTAAAAACAAACACCGAAAGTTGTATTGAATCTTTCATTGAGAAACCTGCAAAAGAATTGTTGCCAGATTGGGAATCGGATGTGAGCGAGCAAATGAAGAGTGAAGGAAAACATTATTTGGCTTCGATGGGAATCTATATATTCAACAAAAAATTGTTGGTAGACATAATGTCCAATAAGGAAACTAAAGATTTTGGTAAAGAAATTATTCCACAAGCAGTAGGCCATAAAAAGATATTAAGTTATCAATATGAAGGGTATTGGACTGACATTGGTAATATAGATTCTTTTTTTGAAGCTAATATTGGATTAACAGAAGACTTGCCTAAATTTAATTTATTTGATAACGATAATAAAATTTACACAAGACCCAGATTGTTACCTCCATCTAAATTCCAGAAAACAACAGTTGACAAATCGTTAATTTCCGAAGGATGTATATTGAATGCTAAAGAAATAAATCATTCCGTGATTGGTATTAGATCCAGAATAGGTGAGGGAACTATAATCCAAAATTGTTATGTAATGGGTAATGATTTCTATCAGAATATTTGTGATATGAATGAGGATCTCAAAAACAACAAACAATTAATAGGTATTGGAGAAAGATGTTTTATAAACAATGCTCTCGTGGACAAGAATTGCAGAATTGGTAATGATGTTTACATCAATGGAGGCAGTCATTTAGAAGATTTTTCTAATGAATTATATGCTATTAAAGACGGAATTGTTGTTATTAAAAAAGGTGCAGTTATACCTGACAATTATATCATAAAGTAAATTTAAAAACTGTTTTTTCTTAAAATAATATTCTGTTCATTTTATAAAAATAGAATTATACAATTGTTATATGAGTAAAGTTATCTCGCATTCCCTTTTTACAGATTTTGATATCGATTTATTTAAAGCAGGGAAACATTTCCGACTCTACGAAAAACTAGGCGCACATCTAATAACAGTTGATGGAGTAGAAGGTGTTTATTTTGCCGTTTGGGCTCCTACAGCTCATTCGGTATCTGTTGTTGGTGATTTCAATTTTTGGACACAAGGCGAACATCTGTTGCATGTACGTTGGGATTCATCTGGTATTTGGGAAGGGTTTATTCCAAATATTAAAAAAGGAGCAACCTATAAATATAAAATAGAATCCAATAACGGAGGAATTGTAACTGAAAAAGCAGATCCTTTTGCTTTTTACTGTGAAAAACCACCACATACTGCCTCAGTAGTTTGGGATTTAGATTATAAATGGAACGATAATAACTGGATGGAAACACGTCAAAATCATAATGGTTTGGACAAGCCCTATTCAGTATATGAAGTACATTTAGGTTCATGGAAGCGTCATGCTGAAGAAAACCGTTTTTTGACGTACCTCGAGTTTGCAGAGGATTTAGTAAATTATGTAAAAGAAACAGGCTTTACTCATGTGGAGTTTATGCCTATAATGGAGTATCCTTACGATCCTTCTTGGGGCTACCAATTAGTTGGTTATTTTGCTCCCACTTCTCGTTTTGGAAAACCACAAGATTTTATGGTCTTGGTTGATAAATTGCACGAGGCAGGAATTGGAGTAATTCTGGACTGGGTGCCTTCTCATTTTCCTGATGATGCACATGGTTTAGGGTTTTTTGATGGATCTAATCTTTTTGAACATCCTGACCGTAGAAAAGGGTATCATCCGGATTGGAAAAGTCTGGTTTTTAATTATGGTCGAAATGAAGTTCGTTCATTTCTTATCAGTAATGCGTTATTCTGGTTACAACATTATCATGCCGATGCGTTGCGTGTTGATGCTGTTGCTTCCATGTTATATTTGGATTATTCCAGAAATGATGGAGAATGGGAACCCAATATTTACGGAGGAAGAGAAAATCTTGATACCATAAGTTTCTTAAAGGAATTTAATGAAGCTGTTTATCTAAATTATGAAGGAGTTCAAACCATTGCCGAGGAAAGTACTTCTTTTCCTATGGTTTCAAGACCAACATCGGTTGGTGGTTTAGGTTTTGGAATGAAATGGATGATGGGATGGATGCACGATACTTTGGAATATTTCCAAAAAGATACTGTGTATAGAAAATACCATCAAAACGATTTGACTTTTTCGATGACCTATACTTTTTCTGAAAATTTCATGTTGCCGCTTTCCCATGACGAGGTAGTTTATGGAAAAAAATCAATTGCAGGAAGAATGCCTGGAGATGAATGGCAGAAATTTGCGAATTTAAGATTGTTGTATGGTTATATGTTCATGCATCCCGGAACCAAATTATTGTTTATGGGGAGTGAATTTGGACAAAGCAGTGAATGGAATTTTGAAGGAAGTTTAGATTGGCATCTATTGCAATATCCATTCCATGAAGGGGTGAAGAAATTGATTACTGATTTGAATAAATTGTATAAAACGCAACCTGCTTTGCATGAAAAACAATTTAGTCCAGAAGGATTCGAATGGATTAATTATTCAGATCATCAAAATGCAGTAATGTCTTTCATTCGAAAAGGGAATAACCAAAAAGACGATGTAATTGTAGTTTGCAATTATACCCAAATAGTTCGTCCTAATTATCGCATTGGTTTACCGAGAAAAGGTAAATTAACCGAGATTTTTAATAGTGACGCCGCAATTTATGGAGGAAGTGGTCTTTCAAACCCTAAAAAATTGACAATTGAAGCAATGCCTTATGACGGAAGGGATTATTCTACAGAATTGCTTTTGCCGCCTTTAAGTGTAACTGTTTTTAAAATTTCATAAATAAATTTTTACTTATAATACCAAATCACATTACTAATTATTTCCATATTAAATGAAAATAATTAGTAATGTGATTTGGTATTACTATGTCCTAAAAATTACAACGTTTTCGTTAATAAACGTAAGATATGCAGCTGTTTACAAAGTATTTTTGTAAGTTTGAGTTGCGAAGTGACAGAGAAATTAATACCACAAAAAATGATTACAAATACAGAATTAGAATATAAAGGAGATTTATATCCCACAAAAATAGTTGCTTTTGAACATGAAGTAGATTCCGTATGTTTTCATACCGATAATAGTGTAATATTAAAAGTAACTGTGTTAAGAGATAGTTTAATCCGTTTTAGATTCACTACAAAAGGATATTTTAGTAACGATTTTTCGTATGCTATTGACAAAAGCCATTCTCATGGATATAATTTTCTTGAGGTTTCTGAAGTGGAAGATTACTATCAGGTAAAAACTAGTAAAGTGCAATGTCGGATTCAAAAAGCAGATATGAGATTATCTATTTTTGATTTGAAAGACAATCTCATTTTAGAAGATGAATTGGGTTTTCATTGGGAAGAAAGCTATGAATATGGCGGTAATATCGTAAAAATGAGTAAGTCTTCCAAAGATGGAGAATGTTTTTACGGACTTGGCGATAAAGCAACCCAATTGAATTTGAAAGGGAAAAGACTGGAGAATTTTGCTACAGATCAATATGCTTTTCAAAAAGACCAAGAGCCATTATATAAAGTAGTTCCGTTTTACATTGGATTACATAACAAGAAATCTTACGGAATTTTCTTCGATAATACTTTCAGAACTTATTTTGATTTTTGTCATGAAAGAAGAAATGTAGCCAGTTATTGGGCTGAAGGTGGAGAAATGAATTATTATTTTATTTATGGTCCGCAAATGCAGGATGTTGTAACCACATTTACTGATTTGACAGGTAAACCGGAATTGCCGCCACTTTGGGCACTTGGATATCACCAATGCAAATGGAGTTATTATCCAGAAAGTAATTTAAAAGAAGTTGCTGCCAAATTTAGGGAATTGAAAATTCCATGCGATGCGCTGTATTTGGATATAGATTATATGGAAGGGTTTCGATGTTTCACTTGGAATAAAGAATATTTTCCTGATCCAAAAAGAATGGTAGCAGAATTAGCCGAGGATGGTTTTAAAACCGTTGTAATCATTGATCCGGGAATAAAAATTGACAAAGAATACTCCATATATAAAGAGGCCTTAAAAAATGATTATTTCTGCAAAAGAGCTGACGGTCCTTATATGAAAGGAAAAGTATGGCCTGGAGAATGCAATTTCCCTGATTATACAAATCCCGCAGTGAGAGAATGGTGGGCAGGATTATTCAAAGAATTAATTTCAGAAATAGGTGTAAAAGGAGTGTGGAATGATATGAACGAGCCTGCCGTTATGGAGGTTCCTAATAAAACATTCCCTATGGATGTGCGTCATGATTATGATGGAAATCCATGCAGCCATAGAAAAGCGCACAATATTTATGGTACACAAATGGCAAGAGCTACCTATCATGGTGTAAAAAGATTTGCGTACCCAAAAAGACCTTTTGTCATTACAAGATCAGCATATGCAGGAGCACAACGATACACGTCATCTTGGACTGGTGATAATGTTGCCACTTGGGAGCACTTATGGATTGCAAACATTCAAGTGCAACGCATGTCTATTTCAGGAATGGGTTTTACCGGATCAGATATTGGAGGGTTTGCAGAGCAGCCTTCGGGAGAATTGTACGCACGCTGGATTCAATTAGGGGTTTTTCATCCTTTTTGCAGAACCCACTCTTCTGGGGATCACGGCGATCAAGAACCTTGGGCATTTGATGAAGAAGTGATTGATATCACCAGAAAGTTCGTCAGCTTACGCTATCAATTATTGCCTTATTTGTACACCATGTTTTGGCAATATATTGAAGAAGGAATTCCTATGTTAAAGCCATTGGTATATTATGATCAAGATGATATTCAAACACATTATAGAAATGACGAATTTGTTTTTGGAAATCAAATTTTAGTTTGCCCTATTTTAGAACCTAATTCTTTAGGGAGAAGAATGTATATTCCTCGTGGACAGTGGTATAATTATTGGACAAATGAAGAAGTTAAAGGAGGAAAAGAAATTTGGGTGGATACTAAATTTGATGAAATTCCACTTTTTGTAAAAGCGGGTGCTGTTATTCCAAAATATCCTATTCAACAGTATGTTGGAGAACTGGAATTTGACGAGTTAACATTAGATATCTATTACAAAAAAGGGAAAGAAAAGTCAGTAGTTTATGAGGATGCTCAAGATGGATATGATTATAAAAAAGGAAGATACAGCTTTCTATCATTTCAAACAATCGGTAAGGAAAAAGAACTCATCATTCAGTTGCATAAAGAAGGAAAATATGACACCAATTATTCAAAGTATAAAATAAATCTAGTTGGATTGCCATTTAAAGTTAAAGAAATTGAAATTGACAATGAGAAAGTTTTATTTGATGAAAAAACTTTCGGAAATGAAGGTTATTTGGTTGTTTATAAAGGTTTTACAGAGTTGCATATAATTGGGTAATAACAAAAAATTGATACATTTTGATTTAATTATGTAAATAAAAAATTCATAAATAGTTGTATTTTTGTATAAAAATAAAACATAAAATCATGAAAAAGAACTTATTACTAGGAATTTTTGCAGTGGGATTACTTTATTCTTGTGCTACAAATCCTCTTACAGGGAAAAAAAGTCTGAATTTTGTTTCTAACAGTGAGTTGTTTCCATCATCTTTTCAACAATATGGAACTTTTTTGAAGGAAAATAAAGTTATTACAGGAACAGCTGATGCTAGAAGAGTAGAGACAGTTGGTATGCGAATTAAAGCAGCTGCAGAAAAATATTTGACCTACTTAGGACAATCACAATATTTGAATGATTATCGTTGGGAATATAAATTAATAGAGAACAAAGAAGTTAATGCTTGGTGTATGCCAGGAGGAAAAATCGTTGTTTATTCAGGTATATTACCAATAACTAAAGATGATGCGGGTTTAGCTACCGTAATGGGGCATGAAGTTTCTCATGCATTGGCAAATCACGGTGCACAAAGAATGAGCGCTGCTCAATTGCAACAATTGGGAGCTGTAGGAGTTGCAGTAGCGACGGGAAGTCAAAGTGCCGAAAAACAACAAATGTGGCAACAATATTATGGATTAGGATCTCAAGTAGGAGTAATGCTTCCATTTAGCAGAAGTCATGAAAGTGAAGCCGATAAAATTGGACTTACATTAATGGCAATTGCAGGTTATAATCCAGATGATTCAGTAATGTTTTGGCAAAGAATGGCAGCACAATCTGCAGGACAATCACCACCAGAATTTATGAGTACACACCCATCTGATGCTACCAGAATTGCAAATTTAAAAGCATTGATTCCGGAAGCGAAAGCATTAGCTGCTAAAGTTGGAGTTATTTACAGATAAAAAGGTATTGTTAATGTATATTCATTATTACAATATTTAATGAAGATTTAAATAGGCTATTCTCATCAAACGAGAATAGCCTATTTTTTTATTTTAACTGCAATGTTATAGATTTGATTATGAGTTAATAACGATTTATTAATGTCAAATTATTTACTTTTTGAATCATCCTAAATAAAAAATAAATAAATTCGCATTTTAAAAAAAGAAACATGGCAGATTTACCAAAAGGGAGTAAAAAATTATTAAATGCTTGGGCTTTTTATGATTGGGCTAATTCAGTTTATCCATTAGTGATTTCGTCTGCAGTCTTTCCTATCTTTTATGAAGCTTTATTTTCAGATAGTAATCATTATATATCCGTTTTTGGTTTTAGTGTTAAAAACTCGGCTTTGATTAGTTTTGTTACAGCTTTTGCCTTTTTAGTAGTGGCGCTAATTTCTCCTTTGTTATCAGGAATCTCCGATTATGTAGGAAACAAAAAAGCGTTCATGAAGTTTTTTTGCTATTTAGGAGCTTTATCTTGTGTGGGATTGTATTGGTTTAGTTTAGAAAATATTTATATCAGTTTATTATTTTATTTTTTAGGTTTAATAGGATTTTGGGGAAGTTTAGTGTTTTACAATTCTTATTTGCCTGATATAGCTTTTGTTGAGCAACAAGATGAAACCAGTGCCAAAGGATATTCTTATGGTTATGCAGGAAGCGTTATTTTACTAATCGTCAATTTAGCCATGATTATGATGCCTGATATTTTTGGGATTAGCGGTACCAAAGGTGAAGCAGCAATGAAAGCCATGCGGTATTCCTTTATAATGGTAGGAATCTGGTGGATTGTCTTTAGTCAATATACATATTATTATTTACCAAAAGGAAGCATGAGTGCTGAAAGGAAAGTGAGTAAAGCTCTAGTTTTTAATGGATTTAAAGAATTAAAAAAAGTGTGGCATTTATTGGAAGAAAATAGTGCTTTAAAAAAATATCTTGTTAGTTTTTTTGTTTATAGTATGGCTGTTCAGACAGTTATGCTTATTGCTACTTATTTTGGGGCACAAGAAATTACTTGGGCATCGAAAAGTGAAAGTACAACAGGTTTAATTATTTGTATTTTATTAATTCAGTTAGTAGCCATTGTTGGTGCGGTTTTAACCTCAAAAGCTTCAGAGAAATTTGGTAATATTTCTACATTGATAGTCATTAATTGCTTTTGGGTTTTATTATGTGCAGCAGCTTATTTTATAACTTTGCCAATACATTTTTATATCATGGCCGGTTTAGTAGGACTTGTAATGGGAGGAATTCAGGCTTTATCACGTTCAACTTATTCTAAATTATTACCAGAGACCGAAGATACGGCTTCCTTTTTTAGTTTTTTTGATGTTTCTGAAAAAATTGGAATTGTTATCGGAATGTTAGTTTATGGAATTATTGACCAAATTACCGGAAGTCCTAGATTTGCGATAGTTTTCTTAGGAGTGTTTTTTATAATGGGTGTTGTTTTATTAAAAAGAGTTCCAAAAAACAGTGCTCTAGATTAATAAAATACAAAATATTACTTTCCTTTTTTATTTTTTACACTTTAAAAAACAGTTATTTTATTAATTATAATTTCTCAATTTTTTCTTTATTTGTAAGAAGATGTAATCGATTTTACTTACACTTTGGCATAATGATTGACTATTTTAGTGTCAAGCTAATTAATCATGTTATATATCGTTTTATTTAAAATTACTACTATGATACTTTATATTTGCTTGACAAATTAAAATTTTTAATGACAAAAAGACTTAAATAATATATGTCAAATCATAAAATACTTACTATTGACAATCTGTCACTTCAAGAATTTGATTCTGAAGCAGATTTAATTCCTTTATTGACTCGCGAAGATGAGGAGGAAATGAATAATGAAGCATTGCCAGATTCTTTGCCTATTTTGCCATTGCGTAACATGGTTTTATTTCCAGGAGTTGTTATTCCAATTACTGCGGGACGTGATAAATCAATTAAATTAATCAATGACGCCAACGCAGTTGGTAAAATCATTGGTGTTGTAGCTCAGAAAAATGAGCAAGACGAGGATCCAACTCCAGAAGACATTCATAATATTGGTACTGTAGCTAGAATTTTAAGGGTTTTAAAAATGCCCGATGGGAATGTTACTGTTATACTTCAAGGGAAAAAAAGATTTGAAATTGATTCAATAGTTGCTGAAAGTCCTTATATAACAGCAAAAGTTAAAGAAGTTTCTGAAAAAAGACCAAAAAAACAGGATACAGAATTTATAGCGATTCTCGATTCTGTTAAAGAATTAGCAATTCAAATTATAAAAGAAAGTCCAAATATTCCTAGTGAAGCTACTTTTGCGATTAAAAATATTGAAAGCCAATCATTTTTGATCAATTTTGTCACTTCTAATATGAATTTAACGGTTAAAGAAAAGCAAGATTTATTAGCTATTAATGAGTTAAAAGTTAGGGCTTTAGAAACTTTGCGTTATATGAATATTGAATTGCAAAAACTCGAATTGAAGAACGATATTCAATCCAAAGTTCGTTTTGATTTAGACCAACAACAACGCGAATATTTCCTTCATCAACAAATGAAAACAATCCAAGAAGAATTGGGTGGTGTTTCACAGGAAGAAGAAATGGATGAAATGTTGCAGAAGTCTTTGACTAAGAAATGGGACGAAAAAACTAAAAAACACTTCGAAAAAGAATTGTCTAAAATGCGTCGCATGAATCCTCAAGCGCCAGATTTTGGTATTCAAAGAAACTATTTAGAATTATTTTTGGAATTGCCTTGGGATGAATATTCTAAGGATGATTTCGATTTAAAGAAAGCACAAAAAATCTTGGATAGAGATCACTTTGGTCTTGAAGATGTTAAGAAAAGAATGATTGAACATTTGGCAGTTTTAAAATTGCGAAATGATATGAAATCACCAATAATTTGTTTGACAGGACCTCCGGGTGTTGGAAAAACGTCTATTGGAAGATCTATTGCAGAAGCATTAGGTAGAAAATATGTTAGAATTTCTCTTGGTGGTTTGCGGGATGAAGCAGAGATTCGCGGGCACAGAAAAACCTACATTGGCGCTATGCCAGGAAGAATTATCCAAAGTTTGAAAAAAGCCGGAACCTCAAATCCTGTATTTGTTTTAGATGAAATCGATAAATTATCGAATAGTAATCAAGGTGATCCCTCTTCGGCATTACTGGAAGTTTTAGATCCGGAACAAAACAATTCGTTTTATGATAATTTCCTGGAAATGGGATATGATTTATCGAAAGTGATGTTTATCGCTACCTCAAATAATATGGCTGCGATTCAACCTGCGTTGAAAGACAGAATGGAAATCATTAAAATGTCAGGTTATACGATTGAAGAAAAAGTAGAAATTGCACGTCAGCATTTGTTTCCAAGACAATTGAAAGAACATGGTTTGACTACCAAAGATTTAACCATTGGAAAAAAACAATTGGAGAAAATTGTGGAAGGATATACTCGTGAATCCGGAGTTCGTGGTTTAGAGGCAAAAATTGCTCAAGTAATTCGTAATGCAGCTAAATCTGTTGCAATGGAAGAACCGTATAACAAGAAAGTAACTGACGAAGATATTATAAAAACACTTGGGGTTCCAAGATTAGAAAGAGACAAGTACGAGAACAATGATGTTGCCGGCGTGGTAACTGGTTTGGCTTGGACTTCTGTAGGCGGTGATATTCTTTTTATTGAATCGTTGCTTTCTCCAGGAAAAGGAACCATGACAATTACCGGGAATTTAGGTACGGTTATGAAAGAATCAGCAACAATTGCTTTAGAATACATTAAGGCAAACGCGAAGTTTTTAGGATTGGATTCGGAGATACTTACAAAATATAATATCCATTTGCACGTTCCGGAAGGTGCTACTCCCAAGGATGGTCCTAGTGCCGGAATTGCGATGTTGACTTCACTAGTTTCGTTGTTTACACAAAAACGAGTGAAGAAAAACTTGGCAATGACAGGTGAAATCACATTACGTGGAAAAGTTTTACCAGTAGGAGGAATAAAAGAAAAGATTTTGGCGGCCAAAAGAGCTAATATCAAAGAAATTATTCTGTGTCACGAAAACAAAAGCGATATTGATGAAATAAAATCAGAATACCTTGAAGGATTGACTTTTCATTATGTTAAAGAAATGAGCGAAGTGCTTAAATATGCTTTGACTGATCAGAATGTTAAAAATGCAAAAGATCTGAAATAACAGATAACAAGCAATAAGAAATAAATTCCAAATTCTAAAACCTGTTCTGCAGTGCTTGGGATTTGGAATTTTTATTTATAATTACGAGTTGGAAATTTGCTGTTTATTGTATTTATAATTTTATCTTCGCATTTGCGTTTTACCTTACATAAATCGCGATTTAAAGCATGTTAAAAAAACTTTTATCATACTCCTTAGTTTTTATTTGCACTGTATCTTATAGTCAAATAGGAGGGAAGTACACCTATCAGTTTTTAAACTTAGTTACTTCGCCAAGACAAGCTGCTTTAGGAGGAAAAACAGTTACAATTTATGACGATGATGTGAATCAGGTCAATTTTAATCCGGCAACATTAAATCCTGATATGGATAACCATCTGGCTTTAAATTATGGAAGTTACTATAAGGAAGTCACCTACGGAACGGCTTCATATGCTTATACCTATGACCGGCATTTGCAGACTTTTCAGGCTGGTGTCAATTACGTTAATTATGGTAATTTTGATGGCTATGATGAAAATGGTCAAACTACAGCTTCATTTACAGGAAGTGAAATTGCTCTTTCTTTTGGTTATGCGTATAACATTCCTAACACTACGATTCATTTAGGAGCTAATGTAAAATTGATATCTTCGAATTTAGAAAGTTATAGTTCTTTTGGTGGAGCGATTGATATAGGGGCTCTTTTTATAGATGAAAGAAACGAAGTTAATTGGGGCCTGGCAATACGAAATATAGGAACTCAAATTACTACTTACAATGGTACAAACGAAAAATTGCCACTCGAAATTATTGCGGGAGTTTCACAAGAATTAGAAAATGTACCCATTCGCTGGCATCTTACTTTGGAGAATTTGCAACAATGGAATATTGCTTTTTCTAATCCTGAAAGAGCCGAAACATCAATTGACGGAAGTTCGACAGATGAAAAAGTATCCGTTATAAATAATGCATTACGCCATGTAATAATGGGAGTAGAGCTTTTTCCTAAAAAAGCGTTTAATATTCGCGTGGGATATAATTTTCGCAGAGCAGAAGAATTACGACTTTTGGAACAACGCAATTTTTCGGGAGTCTCTTTGGGTTTTGGATTAAAAATGAATAAATTAAAATTTAATTATTCGTATTCCAAGTATACATTAGCGGGTAATACGAGCTTATTTGGATTGACTATTAACTTACAATAATATTATTTTGGATAAAAAAATTACAATAGCAATTGACGGATTTTCATCCACAGGAAAAAGTACATTAGCAAAACAGCTTGCAAATCACTTGGGATATGTATATGTGGATACAGGAGCCATGTATCGCGCTGTTACGTTTTTTGCAATGCAAAACGGATACATAAATGCGGATTCTTTTGATAAAGAAACATTAATTAACAGTTTGCCAAGTATAAAATTACAGTTCAAATTCAATCCTGATTTGGGTTTTGCTGAAATGTATTTGAATGATGTCAATGTTGAAAAGGAAATAAGAACTATCGAAGTTTCTAATTTTGTAAGCAAAGTGGCTGAAATATCGGAAGTTCGTGCCAAATTAGTGGAGCAACAAAAAGAAATGGGAAAAGATAAAGCAATTGTTATGGACGGAAGAGATATTGGAACCGTAGTTTTTCCGGATGCAGAACTTAAAATTTTTATGACGGCAGGTGCCGATACCCGAGCACAAAGACGTTTTGATGAATTACAGGAAAAAGGAGATTCAGTTACGTATGAAGAAGTATTAAAAAATGTAGAAGAGCGCGATTATATTGATACACACCGAAAGGATTCGCCTTTGGTGATGGCTGATGACGCTATTGAAATCGATAATTCTTACCTTACTCGTGAAGAACAATTTAAAGTTGTTTTGGATTTAGTTGATGAAGTTGTTAAAACACTTTAATCTTTTGTAGATCTCTTTTTTAATATTAGATTTACGTCTTGTTACTTTTTTAAATTAAAAAAACAATTCATTGTATGGGAATTAAAAACAGGTTGGTATTAATGAACTTCCTTCAGTTTTTTATTTGGGGTTCTTGGTTACTTACTATTGGTGCGTATTGGTTTAATAACAAACATTGGTCTGGAACCGAGTTTGGAATCATATTTTCAACAATGGGAATTTCTTCGGTTTTTATGCCCGCTTTAACAGGAATTATTTCAGATCGATTTATTAATGCTGAAAAACTATATGGTTTGCTTCATTTTTTTGGTGCAATAGCTTTGTTTTGCATACCTCAAGTAGATAATCCTACTACTTTTTTCTGGGTCATGTTAGTGAATATGTTTTTCTACATGCCAACAATTTCCTTGTCAATAACGGTAGCTTATAATGCATTAATTGCAAAAGATATGGATGTTGTAAAAGATTATCCACCTATTAGAATCTGGGGAACAATAGGTTTTATTATTGCACTTTGGGTGGTTAGTTTAACTCATAATGAAACTTCTGCAAATCAATTTTATATAGCAGGAATTGTTTCGTTTTTATTAGGGATTTATGCATTTACACTTCCTAAATGTCCTCCAATGTGTAAGGGCGAAAAAGGGGCTTCTTTTACGCAAGCTTTGGGATTGAATGCTTTTAAATTGTTTAAACAACAGAAATTTGCCATTTTCTTTATATTCTCTATGTTATTGGGTGCTGCTTTGCAATTGACTAACGCATATGGAGATACTTACATTCACGATTTTGCTACTGTTGATGCCTACAAGAATACTATTGCAGTGAAATACCCTGCTATAATCATGTCGATTTCACAAGTTTCAGAAACACTGTTCATATTGGCAATTCCATTTTTTCTTAGAAAATTTGGTATTAAATATGTGATGTTGTTTAGTATGCTGGCTTGGGTATTGCGGTTTGGATTGTTTGCTTTTGGAAATCCGTCAGATGGACTTTGGATGATTATTATGTCTTGCATTGTTTACGGAATGGCTTTTGACTTTTTTAATATTTCGGGTTCTTTATTTGTGGAAACACAAACGGATTCAAAAATCAGAGGAAGTGCGCAAGGTATGTTTATGATGATGGTAAATGGTTTTGGAGCATTAATAGGAAGTTTTGCTAGTGGTTATATTATTCAAAAATATTTTACTATGGCTGATGGAAGCAAAGACTGGTTTCATATCTGGATCACTTTTGCAGCGTATGCTTTGGTTCTTGCCATCATTTTTCCTTTTGTTTTTAAAGATAAATTTGGGCCAAAAGTTTCAGGAGAAATTAAGCATTAAAATCCTTTTTTTATAAAATTTACCCGATAGCCTTAATAGTTATTGGGTTTTTTATTGCTGAAAATGCCCAAACGTCATAATTAGCCCCGACTGCAGTGGAAATCCCCCCGATTTTTTTCGGGAGATTGCAACGAAAAGCGGGAGTGGAAGTTCTATAAAATCCAAAAAAGTTCTGCTCCTGATTCTCAATTGATTATCTTGTCTGTAAAATTTTGCAGTTTAAGATAAATGTGTTACTTTTGCAGTCCTTTTGGTGAATAAGAGTTTCCTTTAGGGTTCAACTAATTATACAAACAACTTCTGTTGTTTTCTAGCACATTAAGAAACTCGAGAGAATACAGAATACAAATTTTTAATCAGCATGTCTGAACAAGTAAAATCACAAGAAGAGTTTTTAGCAAATTTTAACTGGCACAATTTCGAAGAAGGTATTGATGCTGTTGACGAGAAAAACTTATTAGAATTCGAAGAACTAGTTTCAAAAACATTTATCGCTACGGATCAAGAAGAAGTGGTTGATGGTACAGTTGTTAGAATTACAGATAGAGACGTTATCGTTGATATCAACGCAAAATCGGAAGGTGTTATTTCATTGAACGAATTCCGTTACAACCCAAGCTTAAAAGTAGGTGATACTGTTGAAGTATTAATTGACATCCGTGAGGACAAAACTGGTCAATTAGTGTTATCTCACAGAAAAGCACGTACTATCAAATCATGGGATAGAGTTATTTCGGCTAACGAAACAGGAGAAATCGTTAATGGTTTTGTAAAATGCAGAACTAAAGGTGGTATGATCGTTGACGTTTTCGGAATTGAAGCGTTTTTACCAGGATCTCAAATTGATGTTAAACCAATTAGAGACTACGATGTATATGTAAACAAAATGATGGAATTCAAAGTGGTAAAAATTAACCACGAATTCAAAAATGTTGTTGTTTCTCATAAAGCGCTTATTGAAGCAGATATTGAAATCCAGAAAAAAGAAATCATCGGTCAATTACAAAAAGGACAAGTATTAGAAGGTGTTGTTAAAAACATTACTTCTTATGGTGTCTTTATTGATTTAGGTGGAGTTGATGGATTGATTCACATTACTGACCTTTCTTGGTCAAGAATCAACCACCCATCTGAAGTATTGGAATTAGACCAAAAATTAAATGTTGTAATCCTTGATTTCGATGATGAGAAAACAAGAATTCAATTAGGATTGAAACAATTGAACGCGCACCCTTGGGATGCTCTAGATGCTAAATTAGCAATTGGAGACAAAGTAAAAGGTAAAGTAGTTGTAATCGCTGATTACGGTGCTTTCATCGAAGTTGCTGAAGGTGTTGAAGGTTTAATCCACGTTTCTGAAATGTCTTGGTCTACTCATTTACGTTCTGCTCAAGATTTCGTAAAAGTAGGTGATGTTGTTGAAGCTGTTATCTTAACATTAGACAGAGATGACCGTAAAATGTCATTAGGTATCAAACAATTGTCTCAAGATCCTTGGACTGATATCACTGCTAAATACCCAGTAGGTTCTAAACATACAGGTATCGTTAGAAACTTTACAAACTTTGGAATTTTCGTAGAATTAGAAGAAGGAATTGATGGATTAATTTACATCTCTGACTTATCTTGGACTAAGAAAATCAAACACCCATCTGAATTTGTAAATGTTGGTGAAAAATTAGACGTAGTAGTATTAGAATTAGATGTTGAAGGACGTAAATTATCTTTAGGTCACAAACAAACTACTGCTAATCCTTGGGATCAATATGAAGATTCTTTCGCAGTTGGAACTATCCACACAGGTGAAATTTCTGAAATCGTTGACAAAGGAGCTACTGTAGAATTCGGAGATGATATCGTTGCTTTCATTCCTACACGTCACCTTGAAAAAGAAGACGGTAAGAAATTGAAAAAAGGAGAATCAGCTGATTTCAAAGTAATTGAATTCAACAAAGAATTCAAAAGAGTTGTTGCATCTCACACTGCTATCTTCCGTGAAGAAGAAGAGAAAAATGTGAAAACAGCTACTGAAAATACTTCATCAGCTTCAACATCTACAAATGCACCAGCTGCAACTTTAGGTGATAACAATGATGTATTAGCAGCATTGAAAGCTAAAATGGAAAAGTCAGAGAAAAAATAATTTCTTGAAACTTTTTGAATATAGAAAGCTCCGCAATTTGCGGAGCTTTTTTTTTGTGCTTTATTTTTTTAGGAGCAGAACATTTCAATTTACTATCCACAATCTTCCCGCTGTTTGCAGTATCTTTTTATTGTACAGAAGACCTATTAAAAATTAACTTTTCATAACACAATATAAAGGATACTTGCTGCCATCGGGGCTAATTAGAGCTAATATCTATTTCACCTCATTCAAAAAAATTAAATTTTAAAAATAGTTTCATTTTTTTAAAACCAAAAGTAAACCAATAGCGTAAATGCATTTATATAACTTAATAAAATAGATTTTATGAAAACTAGAAAATTTTTATCGATTGCATTTTTTGCATTAGTATTTGGAGCAACTTCATTCGCTCAAAAAAGTGTTATGGTTGGTGGCGCTGCAATGTATCCAACTAAAAATATTATTGAAAATGCAATAAACTCTAAAGATCATACTACATTAGTTGCCGCTGTAAAAGCAGCGGGTTTAGTTGAAACTTTGCAAAGTAAAGGACCATTCACCGTTTTTGCCCCAACAAATGCTGCGTTTGATAAATTACCAAAAGGCACTGTTGAAACATTATTAAAACCTGAAAATTTAAAAATGTTACAAACAATTCTTACGTATCATGTAGTAGCGGGAAAAATGAATGCTTCAGATATTGCTAAAGCAATTAAAATGGGAAATGGAAAAGCAACACTGAAAACAGTAAGTGGTGGAACTTTGACAGCGTGGATGAAAGGAAAAGAGTTGTACATTTCAGATGAAAACATGAACAAAGCTAAAGTTACAATTGCAGATGTGAATCAATCAAATGGTGTGATCCATGTGATTGATACTGTAGTACTACCAAAAAAATATTTTTTTTGATTAGAGGTTGAAAGTTGTTAATTGAAAAAGTCCTGTAAATTTACAGGACTTTTTTGTAAAAAGAATCCCAATTCTAAATTCAGAATTGGGATTTTAATTTTATAAAAACTGTACTATCTCAAACTTGCTCCAAGTTCAGTTTCGAAATTATTTTGCAATTTACTCATGATTTTATCAATTTGAGCATCCGTCAATGTTTTTGAATTATCTTGAATCGTAAAACTTAACGCATACGATTTTTTACCTTCTGGAAGATTTTTTCCTTCGTAAACATCGAATAAATTAATATCTTTCAATAGTGATTTCTCTGTTTGACGTGCAATATTGTAAATACGATCGTAGGTTACGTTTTGGTCAATTAGTAAAGCCAAATCTCTGCGAACTTCAGGATATTTAGGAATTTCAGTATATTTTATTTTTGTAGCAATCAATTTTAAAATTAAAGCCCAGTTAAAATCTGCAAAAAACACTTCTTGTTTTATTCCAAAATGTTTTACTATTGATTTTTTAACTACTCCTAACTCAACTAGAATGTCTTGGCCAAATCCAATTGCAATTCCTTCAGAAAATACATCAGAAGTTACTGGTGAATTTTGCGTTTTTTGGATGCCTAATCTAGAAAGTATAGCGTTTACATATCCTTTGAATAAAAAGAAATCAGATGGTTTTTGAGTACTAGTCCAATTTTCCTGGTTTCTGTTTCCAGAAAGGAATAAAGTCAAATGTTTATGTTCCTCATAACCTGAAGGAAAATTATGGTAGGTTTTTCCAAATTCGAATAATTTTAAGTCGGCATTTTTACGATTAATATTGTAGGAAATCGCTTCTAGTCCGGAGAACAATAAAGATTGACGCATTGTTGCCAAATCATTGCTCAAAGGATTTAGCATTGTTACATTATGCTCTGAATTTAGCATGTCAGATAGTTGAACGTAAGATGCCGTAGTCAATGAATTCGCCATCATTTCATTAAATCCTTGAGAATTTAATTGTGTGGCAATCATATTTTGGATTTTGTAATCTTCGTTTCTTGGAGAATTGGAAACCGTTGCATTTAGTTTTTTCGAAAAATTAATGTTGTTGTATCCATAAACTCTAAGAATTTCTTCTATAACATCAATTTCTCTTTGTACATCAACTCTATATGCAGGAATTGTTAATCCCAATCCAGCATCAGAAACGCTGTTTACTTTTATATCTAATGAAACTAATATTTTCTTAATGGTGTCTTTTGGTAATTCCTGACCAATTATTTTGGCTACTTTACTAAAATTTAAAAACACAGTAAAATCTTCAATTTTCTTTGGATATACGTTAATTACATCCGAAGTTATTTCCCCACCTGCCACTTCTTGAATCAATAAAGCAGCTCGCTTCAATGCGTATTCAGTAATAGTTGGATCAATTCCTCTTTCAAATCGGAAAGAAGCATCAGTGTTCAATTGATGTCTTTTGGCAGTTTTACGAATACTTACAGGATTAAAGTAAGCACTTTCTAAGAAAATCGAATTTGTATTTTCTGAAACTCCCGATTTTTTTCCACCAAAAACTCCTGCAATACATAATGGTCCTTTTTCATCACAAATCATTAAATCTTCCTCGTGCAACGTTCTTTCAACGTCATCAAGGGTTGTGAATTTCGTTCCCGCAGCAAGTGTTTTTACAATTATTTTTCCATTGATTTTTGAAGCATCAAAAGCATGAAGTGGCTGACCTAATTCATGTAAAACATAATTGGTTACATCAACAATATTGTTTTTTGGATTTATTCCAATCGCTTTCAATCGGTTTTGCAACCAAGCTGGCGAAGCTTTTACAGTAATTCCAGAAATAGTTACTCCACAATATCTAGGAGCAAGTTTAGCTTCTTTTACATCAATATCAATCTTTAGTATTCTTTTATCTACTCTAAAATTACTAACTGAAGGTGTAATTAATTCTACATTAATACCACTTTGTAACATTCCCGCTCTCAAATCACGGGCAGTTCCAAGATGGCTCATAGCATCCGCACGATTAGGAGTCAATCCAATTTCGAAAACTTCGTCATTTTCAATTTTAAAAACAGTTGCAGCTGAAGTTCCCGGTAATAAAGTATCGTCCAATATCATGATTCCATCATGGCTTTCGCCAAGTCCTAATTCATCTTCAGCGCAAATCATTCCGTGACTTTCCTGTCCGCGTATTTTTCCTTTTTTTATTGAAAAAGCAACGCCTTCTTTATCGTATAATGTAGTACCTATTGTAGCAACTGGAACTTTTTGTCCCGCAGCGACATTACTGGCACCACAAACAATTTGCACAGGAATACCGTTACCTAAATCTACAGTGGTTATTTTTAGTCTGTCAGCATCAGGATGGGGAATGCAAGTAAGAACATGTCCCACAACAATGCCTTCTAATCCGCCTTTTACCGATTGGTATTTTTCAACAATTTCTACTTCCAGACCTAAATCTGTTAGCAATGCTGCTGTTTCTTCGGATTTCCAGTCAATTTTAATGAATTGTTTTAACCAGTTGTAAGATATTTTCATCTGTCAATTTTAATGAGATTACTTCGTCAGTTCGACCTACGGTCTCGGGTGCAAATATAAGGATTGCAGGTTGGAGTAAGAAACAATTTTTTTGGTTTTTTATGACTTATTTGTCACATTTTAGGAGTATCCAAAATAGTAATTTAATAATATTAGATATAAATGTATAAGAATAAAATAATAAAATAACGTTAAAAAAACACATTTGAAAATTTAATGCTACTAGTTGAATGAATTGTGCTATTCTAATGATGAATAGGAGACTATTTTTGATAAAATAAAATATATAACGACATGGACAACATAGTAAAAAGACCTGAATTCAAGGCAACGTATGATAATTATATAGGAGGAAAATTTGTCGCGCCAATAGGTGGACAATATTTTGATGTTGTTTCTCCAATTGATGGAAAAGTATTTACAAGGGCAGCACATTCTACTAAAGTTGATATTGATTTGGCTGTTGATAAAGCACATGAAGCTTTTCAAACATGGGGGAAAACATCAGTTACAGAACGCAGTAATTTATTGAATAAAATTGCACAAGTTATTGAAGATAATCTAGAATATATTGCCACTGTTGAAACTATAGATAATGGAAAAGCAATCCGAGAGACTTTAGCTGCAGATATTCCTTTGGCGATAGACCATTTCAGATATTTTGCTGGTGTAATTCGTGCAGAGGAAAGTTCTATTGCTGAGCTGGATTCACAAACAGTTTCTATTGCTTTAAGTGAACCTTTAGGTGTAATTGCACAAATTATTCCTTGGAATTTCCCAATTTTAATGGCAGTTTGGAAATTAGCGCCAGCATTGGCTGCAGGAAATACAGTAGTTTTAAAACCTGCAGAAAGTACACCAATTTCTATTCTAGTTTTAATGGAATTGATAGGTGATATTCTTCCTCCGGGAGTTATAAATATTGTTAATGGTTTTGGAGCTGAGCTTGGAAGAGCTTTGGTAACTAACAAAAAAGTATCAAAAGCCGCATTTACTGGTTCTACGCCAACCGGTCGTTTAGTTATGCAATATGCTACAGAAAATATTATTCCTGTAACACTGGAACTAGGTGGAAAATCTCCAAATATTTTCATGAAATCTGTTGGAGATGCTGACGATGATTTTTTTGACAAAGCAGTTGAAGGCGCAGTAATGTTTGCCTTAAATCAAGGGGAAATTTGCACGTGTCCTTCACGATTATTGGTTCATGAAGATATATACGAAAAATTTATTGCCAGAGTAATTGAAAGAACAGCAGCAATTAAATTAGGAAATCCATTGGACAGAACCACTATGATGGGAGCTCAGACTTCATTAGTTCAAAAAGAAAAAATTCTTAGTTATATTAAATTAGGAAAAGAAGAAGGTGCCGAATTGTTAATTGGCGGTGACGAGAATCATTTGGAAGGAAATTTAGCCGGAGGTTATTATATCAAACCAACTCTTTTCAAAGGGCATAATAAAATGCGTATTTTTCAGGAAGAAATCTTCGGACCAGTTTTGGCTGTTACCACTTTCAAAACAACGGAAGAAGCGATTGCAATTGCAAATGATTCGATGTATGGTTTAGGAGCTGGAGTTTGGACGCGTGATGCACACGAAATTTATCAGGTTCCAAGAGCGATTCAATCTGGTCGTGTTTGGATCAATCAATACCATTCCTATCCAGCTGGAGCTCCTTTTGGAGGTTATAAACAATCTGGGATTGGTCGTGAAAATCATAAAATGATGCTTGGACATTATCGTCAGACAAAAAATATGTTGATTTCTTACGATAAAAAGAAATTAGGTTTCTTTTAGTAATTACAGATTTTTGGTTAATGATAAACCTGACAGATTGTATAATTTGTCAGGTTTTATTTTAAAAGAAAAAAGATGATAAAAAGAATTGACGCCACAGAAAAAACAATAGAATTAATTCAAATATTGCAGGAAAAACATGGAGATTTGATGTTTTATCAAGCGGGAGGATGTTGTGAAGGAACACAACCACAATGTTTTGAAAAAGGTGGATTTTACCAAAGAATGGGTGACGTTTGTATCGGAATAATCGAAAATACTGAATTCTGGGTGGATAAGGATTTATTCGAATATTGGAAACATGCTCATTTTACTTTGGATGTAATTGATGCTTTTGGAGTAGGCGGATTTTCTTTGGAAACTCCGTTAAAAAAAACATTCCGAATTGAATACCGGATTTTTACACCAGACGAAGAACTAGCACTTGAACCTTTGAAATATATTGAATAAAGCTAGTTTATTACATATAGCAATTGATATTGTTTAGGAGTAATTCCTTCGTATTTTTTAAACAAACGAATAAAGTAATTGGAATCTTCAAATCCAGATAAGTAACAAACTTCATTGATTTGTATTGTTGGATTTTTGAGCAATTGTTTGGCGCATCTTATTTTCTCGCTGATTACAAATTCTATCGGACTCATTCCTAATTCTCTTTTGAAAAGCCTGTAAAAAGAAGCGGTGCTCATACATGCTTTTTCACTCAAATGTTTCATGCTGATATTTTCCTTCAAATTCAATCGAATAAATTCTACTACTTGGGTAATAGGATTTTTTGGGTCTGTAAACAAACCGTCATCAATTGCTTTTGCAGTTTGCGTTTGAATAATTCGGATTAATAATTCCTGTAAAGTCAAATCGGCCAAAGCATCCTTGGTGATGGAAGTGCCCATGCATTCTTTTATTAATTTGTTTATGGTTGTCGCCAGTTCTACATTGTTATAGAAGAAATAATTTTGGTAATTCAATTGCCAGAATTGGGAATTGCCTTCTTTTGGATACCGTTCGTTTAAGAATTGCAAGGTATCGGTAATTTTAGTTTGGTCTATCGCCAAAGCCAAACACTGCGTAGGATTACTTTTTGTAGCCTCAGGAAAATCGATTTTCATTTCCACATTCGAAGGAATAACAACTGTTTCACCTGGCAAATAATCAAAGCTTGGGTCATCAAAAATATGCATTACTTTTTTGCCTCTTAGCATGCTTGTTACGACCAAATCATTGAATTTCAAAGGGACTAACGCAGAAGATTCATAGGTTTCAAAAAGATTCAGTTCACAATGATTTAGCGAGTAAACTGTTCTATTTTCTACTAATGTTTTTAATGATTTTTCGTTCGATAAATGCGGTGGATTTATAAAAGCACGATTGTTATTCATAGTTTTAAACTTAAGGAAGGCAAAGTTTAAATTTAATGAAAATAATTAGAACAGGAACACAGTTTAACACATTTTAAATTAATTCCTCCACATGTTTTTTTATGTTTAGGGCAATTTTATGAGTTGGTAAATCATTTTCATCAGTTCCAAAAGGATCTTCGATTTCCTCTGCAATTAATTCTAAACTAGCCAATACATAAAAGATAAAAACCACAACCGGCGCCACATAATAACCTAGGCTGAAAGAATAGCCAAAAGGTAAAGTCATCACATAAAAGAAAATAAATTTTTTAATAAAAGCACTGTAAGAATAGGGAATAGGCGTGTTTTTAATTCTTTCGCAAGCACCACAAATTTCAGTAAAGGATAATACTTCGGCATTTAAAATAATCAATTGGTCACCTGTTATTTTCTTTGAAGTATATAAATCATTGATTTTTTGGAATAGCATTTTGGCTACCTGATTGGGTTTGTGTTTGTGATGGTCAATTTCTAAATCAACATCATCAAATAATTGCTTACTGGTATCAGCATCATTCAAATGTTTGTGTAAAATAGATGCATAACTTGGAATCATTTTTCGAAAATAATTACGGTCTTTTTCATCCTGCAAGATCACCGATAATTTGATAGCAAAATTTCGGCTATTATTGACTAAACTTCCCCACATTTTACGTCCTTCCCACCAACGGTCATAGGCAGTATTGGTTCTGAAAACTAATAATAATGAAATCACAAAACCCAACATTCCGTGCATGATGGTAATATTCTTCACATAGCTATTGTCTGCTAATTGCCAATATTCGACTTCTAAATATCCTATAATTCCCGAATAAGCGCCAATGGCCATCATTATTGGAAATAAGGTTCTAAAGGTATCCGCTTTATGGAAACGAAAGATAAAAGTAAACCAGTCTTTTGTATTGTATGAAATCATTCTAGGCTAAAATTTTAGGCAAATTTAAATTAAAAACTGAGATTACCAGCTAATTCCTTTAATGCTATTTCTGATAATTTTGCTTGAAATTGAGCATTGCTGTAACGTACTTTTGCATTCACATAATTCAATTGTGCTGTTCTAAATTCTAAAGTAGTTATGGTTCCGATTCTAAATTTGTCCAGTGTAATATTTAGATTTTGTTTTGCAATTGCTTCATTTTTTTCTTCTAAAGCAATCAATTCCAAATTGGTTAAATAGGTTTGATAAGAAACGGCTAATTGGGAATGCAAGGCCAAATTTTGCTGTTCGATTGTTATTTTAGAATTCTCAATCTGAATTTTAGCGATTTTCTCGTTTCTGTTTTGTGCAAATCCATCAAATAAATTCAAGGAAGCACTAAAACCGTAATTCAATCCTTTGGATGCTGATTGTGATACAAATCCAAGACTGGATTGACTTTCAGAAAAATTGTAGCCAGTATTTATTTTTATGTTAGGATAGCGTCCCGCTTTTATTTGTTTCAACTGTAATTCAGAAACTCTTTTGCTAATAATTTGGGTTTCTAATTGCGGGTTTTGTTTCTCTGCTAAAGCGCTTAATTCCGGAAGCAATAATTTGTTGTCAACAACAATTTTATTAACCACTTTAAAATCAATTTTGGCATCTCTGGCAAGTATTTGATTCAATAGAATTTTAGTATTTACAAATAATTCTTTTTGTCTTAACAGTGTAACTTTATCTGTATTTAAATCCACTTGTGCGTTTAAAACTTCCAGTTTTGATGCTTTTCCAATAGTAAATCGGTTTTGTGCCAAAGTCAATCGCTGATTTGAAATAACGATTGTTGAGTCTAAAGCAACTAATTGCTGCTGTTGTTGTACCAAATCAAAATAAGTCGCATTTACATCACTGATTTTTGTGATTATGGTTAGTTTTAACTGGGCTTCACCTAATTTTTGTAATTCTTTGAGCTGGTCTAGTCTGGCAAACATACGCAGTCCGTCAAAAATAGTCCAATCCAATCCAATTCCATAACTCAAACTGTTGTTTTTGGCATTGTCTAACTCTGTTACCGTTCCGTCCTGGCGGGTTTGCGAACTGTTCTGGACACTATTATTGTCCACAATTGTAGCTGTAGCTTTTGGCAACATTCCGGCATTTCCAGAACTCACGTTGGTTTTGTCTATTAATAAATTATTTGACGCAATTTTGATTTCATAATTGTTTTCTAATGCAATTTTCACAGCATCTTCAACAGTTAAAACTTCTTGAGCATTCATTTTTATGATGCAAAAGAAAAATAAAATCAGGCTTCTAAATATATTTTTTGAATTCATCATGTTACTTACTTTCTTTTTCATATTCTTCGATGTGATCAAATTCAGGGTAATGTTTTCTGGCTTTCGACCACATTAAATACATAGCTGGAATAACAAATAAGGTTAAAACCAAAGAGAAAATTGTTCCGCCAACGATTACAACTCCCATTCCGATTCTACTTGTTGAAGCAGCTCCAAGCGACATTGCAATAGGTAAAGCCCCTAATGAAATGGCTAAACTGGTCATTAAAATCGGACGAAGCCTAGCTTCTGAAGCTTCCAAAATAGCATCAATTTTAGATTTCCCTTGTTCTCTTAGCTGATTCGCAAACTCGACAATCAGAATTCCGTTTTTGGTTACCAAACCAATTAGCATTACCGTTCCAATTTGGCTGAAAATATTCCAGGTTTGATTGAATAACCACAAAGAGAATAATGCTCCGGCAACGGCCATTGGTACTGTTAAAATGATAATAAACGGATCAATGAAACTTTCAAATTGTGCCGCCAAAATTAAAAATATCAATAGCAAAGCCAATCCAAATGCGAAAGAAGTATTCGAGCTACTTTCGACAAAATCTCTGGATTCTCCACCCAAATCCGTTGTAAAAGTATCGTCTAAAACTTTGGCTTTTATCTCATTCATCGCATCGATTCCATCGCTGATACTTTTGCCTGGAGCAAGACCAGCAGAAACCGTAGCCGACATATATCGGTTATTATGATACAATTGTGGAGGATTACTTTTCTCTTCAATGGTTACCACATTGTCCATTTGAATCAATTCCCCTTTATTGTTTTTGACATACATTGAGGTTAAATCCAATGGTTTTGAACGGTCTTCTTGATTAAACTGTCCAATGACTTGATATTGCTTTCCATTTCTCATGAAGTAACCAAAACGTTGACCACTTAAGGAAAGCTGCAGGGTTTGTGCAATATCAATCACAGATATTCCTAAACTCTCTGCTTTTTCTCTGTCAATGCTTACATTGACTTCTGGTTTGTTGAATTTTAAATTTACATCACTTACTGCAAAAGTTGGATTCTTACCCACTTCATCCATAAATACTGGAATTTTTTCTCTTAATTTCTCAAAGTTGGGAGCTTGTATAATGTATTGAATCGGTAAACCTCCACGTCTGTTTACAGCGATTGTAGGTTGCTCAATTACCGAGGTTTTTGCATCAGGATATCGTTTGGACCATTTAGTCAATTTTTCTGCTATCTCTTTCTGAGAATCCTTTCTTCCGTTAGGTTCTACCAAAGAAACCCGAATAAATCCACTATTCACAGATGAAGATCCAAATCCAGGAGAAGTAATCACTAAACTCACTTTTTTTCCAGGAATGGAATCATCTACTAATTTTGACATTTCCTGCATGAAACGATCGGTATATTCATAAGTAGATCCTTCAGGAGTTGACATTCGCATTACAAATCCACTACGGTCATCATATGGGGCAGTTTCTTTTTGCAAAATATTAAAAAACAAATAAATCAGTCCAAAACAAGCAATCAAAATAGGAAAACTCAACCATTTCCTTTTCATGAAACGCTGTAAAGCGCTAGCGTAACTACTGTTTAGTTTTTCAAAATATGGTTCTGTACGAATATAGAATTTTGATTTTTTTTGTTCGCCACCTTTCATCAAATAAGCATTCAACATAGGGGTTAAGGTCAATGAGACAAATGCTGAAATTAGTACTGCAGCACCAATAACCACACCGAATTCCCTAAACAACCGCCCAACAAATCCTTCGAGGAAAATTACAGGTAAAAATACAGCGGCTAAGGTTATCGAAATCGAAATTACTGCAAAAAATATTTCATTGGATCCTTTTATTGCTGCTTCAATAGGCGTCATGCCTTCTTCTACTTTCTTGAAAATATTTTCGGTTACTACAATTCCATCATCGACCACAAGACCAGTAGCAAGAACAATCGCCAATAAAGTCAATACATTTATCGAAAATCCAAAAAGCCACATAATAAAGAATGTTGCAATCAACGAAACGGGAATATCAATTAAAGGCCTGAAAGCAATAGCCCAATCTCTAAAGAATAAATAGATAATTAAAATTACCAAAATGATAGAAATCCCTAAGGTTTCAGCAACTTCAATAACTGATTTTTTTACAAATATGGTATTGTCGATGGCGATATTTAACTTAATATCTTTAGGTAAGTCTTTTTTTAATTTTTCGAATTCTTTATAAAAAGCGGCTGAAATATCTAAATAATTAGCTCCGGGAAGTGGCACAATAGCCACACCAACTAAAGGCGTGCCTGATTGTGTCATTTGAGTTTCGGTATTTTCAGGACCTAAACTTGCTGTTCCTATATCGCTTAAGCGAATTACTTTTTCACCAACTGAACGTATAATGATGTTGTTGAATTCTTCAGGCTTGGATAGATTTCCAACAGTTTTAACGGTAAGTTCCGTGTTTTTTCCTGTCAGTTTTCCTGAAGGGAGTTCCACATTTTGTTTATTCAACGCATCTCGAACATCCGAAATCGTACAGCCATAAGACGCTAATTTCACAGGGTCAATCCACAAACGCATCGCGTATCGTTTTTGTCCCCAAATTTGAACACCACTTACGCCGGGAATTGTTTCTAATCGTTGGGAAATTACATTTTCGGCATAATCACTAAGTTCCAATGCATTTCGGGTATCACTTTGTACCGTCATCGAAATAATGGCATCTCCATTGGCATCAGCCTTAGAAACAACTGGAGGAGCGTCAATATCTTGTGGTAAGCTTCTCACGGCTTGTGACACTTTATCACGCACATCATTGGCAGCTTCTTCCAGATTTTTATCTAAATTAAATTCGATTGTGATATTACTGCTTCCCTGAGCACTCGAAGAAGTAACGTTTCGGATTCCGTCAATTGAGTTAATGGCTTTCTCGAGTGGTTCAGTAATTTGGGATTCAATGATATCTGAATTAGCTCCGGCATAGTTTGTCCGAATCGAAATTTGGGCCGGATCAATCGAAGGAAATTCACGAACTCCCAGAAAACTATATCCAATAAGACCAAATAATACAATTGCTAAATTAATGACAATGGTAAATACGGGCCTTCTTATACTTGTAGTAGATAAACTCATTTTTTGAATTATATATTAGTAATTATGAATTAGGAATTGTTGCTTCTTAATTATGATTTATATTTTAGTAACAAAAATTATAAATCATAATTTATTAACTCATAACTTAACTTTCACCTTAACAGGAATTTCATCTTTTAATGACATTACAGCACTTGTCAAAACAGTATCTCCAGCTTTCAAGCCTGAAAGAACTAGAATAGAAGCATCGGTTCTTGTTGCGGTTTCGATCATTACTTCTTTAGCTTTTCCATTACTTGAGATGAAAACTTTTTTCCCATTTTGTACCGGAATAATGGCTTCTGAAGGAACTACAATAGCGTCTTTAATGATATCCAAAGGCAATTCAACATTCGCAAATGTTCCTGGTAATAATTTGCCGTTTCTGTTTTCTGCAATTGCTCGAACTTGTAATGTTCTTGTTGTTACTTCAACTCCTGGCTCGATGGCATAAACTTTAGCAGTATATTTTTCAGGTGAACCTGAAACAGTAAAAGTTAATTGCGTATTTGTTTTTACTTGAGTTGCATATTTTTCAGGAATCGAAAAAGTAATTTTTAGTTTACCAATATTTACCAATTTTGCTACTAGAATAGTTGGTGTGATATACGTTCCAGGCGAAATAGAACGCAGTCCTATTTTTCCTGAAAATGGTGCCCTTACGGATGTTTTTGATATTTGAGCTTTTATCAGTTGGCTTTGAGATTGTGCCGATTTTAAATCTGCTCTGGCAACATCATATTCTTCTTGGCTGATGGCCTCTTTTTGCAATAATAATTTGGCTCTTCTTTCGTTTTCGGATGCTAAACCTTCTTTGGTAGTCATTTGTCTCAATTGCGCTCTAAGCTCAATATCATTTACTTTAAAAAGTACTTGTCCTTTGCTGACATTACTGCCTTCCTGAAAATAAATACCTTCAACAATACCAGAAACTTCGCTTCGAATCTCCACTTGTTCATTCGCTTCAATAGATCCTGAAAGCGATAAATTATTATCGAAAGTTTGAGTCTTAACAACAATCCCACTTACGTTCATGGGTTTGTCTTTCCCATTTTTATCTTTTGAATCACCATTTTTGGACATGTTTGTTGAAATTCGATAGGCAATAAAACCACCAATTCCGACAAGTAATAAGGTATAAACAAGGTATTTTATTTTCATATTTCTGGGTATAAAGTAGGATTAAGTCTTAATAATTATTGTTAAAATACAAATTTAGGATATAGAATTGGGATTAGTGGATTTGTTAATTTTTATTTAACGTTTGTACATACAAATATTAATAGCCAAGAAATCTGGAATTTACAAATTTTAAAACAACAAATCCTTTTTGTTATAAATTATAGGACGTTTAAAAGATGAAATGGTTTAATCAGTAATTGAAAAAAGAAACATTTTCGAAGAATTAATTCAATAAAGTAGAATTAATTAATGGTTTTAACCATAAAAAAAATAAGTTCATCTAAGTTTTTACTACTATTAAAAGAGAATTATATTTTTATAGTTAAACAGAAACAAAGTATTGATTAATAAAGTCTTAATGTGAATTTAAAGTGATAAATAGGTGTTAAAATTATAACTAACAAATTTCTTAAATGAACTTACATTTCTTAAATGGTTTAAAAAATGAATGTCACATATTTTATTTAACTAATATAATTCCAAATGTTTTTCTTTTTTGTCATTTCTATGAAAACAGCTCTTAAAGCGGTATGTTCCGGTTTTTGCATTCCAGCATCTTCCTTTAGCAATTTCAATGCATAGTTTCTGGCCAATGCCAAAGTATCCCTGTCTCTAACTAAATCGGCAATTTGAAGGTTGAGGACACCACTTTGTTGGGTTCCCATTAAATCGCCCGGACCACGTAGTTTCAAATCTACTTCAGCAATTTCGAAACCATCATTGGTTTGCACCATCGTTTCCATTCGGGTTTTACTGTCGGAACTCAATTTATGGCTCGTCATCAGGATACAATAACTTTGCTCGGCGCCACGACCAACTCTACCTCTTAGCTGATGCAGTTGCGATAATCCAAAACGTTCCGCACTTTCGATAATCATTACACTGGCGTTAGGAACATTCACGCCGACTTCAATTACCGTCGTTGCTACCATAATATTGGTTTTTCCTTCCGAAAAGCGTTTCATTTCGGCATCTTTATCGGCAGGTTTCATTTTTCCATGCAGGATTGAAATCGAATAGTGTGGCAACGGAAAATCTCTCGAAATACTTTCGTAACCGTCCATTAAATCCTTAAAATCCATTTTCTCCGATTCTTGGATTAACGGATATACAATATATATTTGTCGGCCCAAAGCGATTTCGTCCCGCAGGAATTTCCAAACTTTTAATCGGTTGCTGTCAAACCGGTGTACCGTTTGAATTGGTTTTCTTCCCGGTGGCAATTCATCAATTACTGAAATATCTAAATCGCCATACAAGCTCATCGCCAAAGTTCTGGGAATAGGCGTAGCGGTCATCACCAAAACGTGTGGTGGAATCACATTTTTCTTCCACAATTTAGAACGTTGTTCTACGCCAAAACGGTGTTGTTCATCAATCACGGCAAGTCCTAAATTCTTAAATTCCACTTTGTCTTCCAGTAAAGCGTGTGTTCCGATAAGAATGTGTAACGTACCGTTTTCCAGTTCTTCATGTATAATTCTACGTTGCGCTATTTTAGTGGAACCCGTCAATATTCTGATATTGATATTTAAAGTTTCGGCTAATTCGGATAAACCAATAAAATGCTGATTGGCGAGGATTTCCGTGGGTGCCATCAAACACGCTTGAAAGCCATTATCAAGTGCCAAAAGCATGCTCATAAAAGCCACAATTGTTTTACCGGAACCCACATCGCCTTGCAGCAATCGGTTCATTTGGGCGTTGCTGCCCATGTCAGTTCGTATTTCTTTGATTACTCTTTTTTGGGCATTGGTCAATTGAAAAGGCAAATAATTTTGATAAAAATCATTGAAATAGTCGCCCACAGTGTTAAACGGATGCCCTTTTATTTTATGTTTCCGAATGAGATTTTTCGTGATTAATTGCAACTGAATAAAGAACAATTCTTCGAATATTAATCGGAATTTAGCTTTCGCCAAAACTTCGGTGCTTTTTGGAAAATGAATGTTGAATAAAGCTGCTTTTTTAGGAATCAGTTTCAGTTCGTTGATTAAATAATCCGGCAAGGTTTCCGTGAACAACGCTTGTGTTTCCAAAAACAATTGTTGCATCAATTTATTAATCACCCGGTTTGAAATCCCGCGATTCGTCAAGGTTTCTGTCGAAGGATACACGGGTTGCATCGCCGAACGCAGACTTTGTTCGTGTTCGCTCATCAACTCGATTTCCGGATGCGCCATATTGAACGCATTCCCAAAAGACGTGCATTTCCCGAAAATTACGCATATTTCATTGAGCTTTAAACTCTCCCGAATCCATTTGTGACCTTGAAACCAAACAAGTTCCATTTGTCCCGTATCATCCACAAAAGTCGCTACCAGACGTTTTTGGTTTCTGCCAAATTCAACGGTTTTGATGTTTATTATTTTACCAATAATCTGAACTTCGGCTACATTGTTTTGCAGTTCGTTAATCTTGTAATACCGTGTTCTGTCAATGTATCTATTTGGAAAAAAATTAACCAAATCCACATACTTATAAATGCCCAATTCCTTACGAAGTAATTCGCCCCGATTGGGACCAACGCCTTTGAGGTATTCTATGGGAGTTAGTAGGAGATTATTGTACATTTATATAGCTGGGCTTTTAGATCGTTTAGAAAATGGAATACAGAATGCAGAAATAGATTTTTTAACAGGACTATGTTTTTTTCTCTTTTAAAAAGCGAAGATAGTTTTTTGTTTGGAAATTTGGAAATAGGAAAAATTGAAATTGGTGTAAGAAAATTGGTATATTTGGAAAATGAATAATGTTATTCATTTGAACATGTTTTTTATTTAAACATAGTATTTATCCATTAACTATAATAATTAAATGAAACGATTTTCAATTACATTCTTTTTATGTGGGCTTCTAACAAGCGGATTTTCACAAACTATATCAAAAACTGATAATATTAAAAACCTTCTTGAGTTAACAGGTTCGGGAAAATTAGGTGTTCAAGTTGGAGAAAGTATGATTAATAGTTTTAAAAAAAATTATCCGAATGTGCCAGTAGAATTTTGGGATAATTTTTTAAAAGAGATGAATTCTGATACTCTAATAAATTTGATTATTCCAATTTATGATAAATATTATACTGAATCGGAAATAATGCAACTAACCGAATTTTATCAGTCCTCTTTAGGGAAGAAAGTAATATCGACAATGCCCTTAGTTTTGCAAGAATCAATGCAAGCTGGACAAACCTGGGGAAAAGAGATTGGAGAAAAAGTTTATAATAATCTAAAGGAAAAAGGGTTTGTGGAAAAAGACTAATTACAGCTGTTGAATCCGTACTCAAAGTCTTTGTTACAATTGATTTACCTCAAAAATTAAAATCATAAATCAAATCAAAAGAAAAACTAAAAAATGAATGATTTAGAAGATTTACCTGAAAAAGCTAAAATCTCTGAAAGTGATATTTTTATAAAAATATTGACATCTCCAAGAGAAGCTTTCAAGTTTATAAATAATTACAATTACGAAAAACATTTATATATATTATTATTTCTAGCTGGTATGCTTCGATCTTTTGATAGAGCATCAACTAAAAACATGGGAGATAATTATTCCATTTGGGCAATAATCTTAATTAGTATTATTTTTGGAGGTCTATTTGGATGGATTACTTATTATGTTTATTCAGCATTGATAAGTTGGTCCGGCAGTTGGTTGAATGGACAGGGAAATACAGAATCCATATTAAGAATTCTTGCTTATGCTTTGTTTCCTTCTGTGCTTAGTTTAATTATACTGATTCCTCAAATTGCGATTTATGGCGACACAATGTTTAAATCGGAAAATGATTTTTATAGCTCAGGATTAGTGGAGAGTGTTATTTATTATGGCTTTTTTATTATCGAACTTATATTAGGGATTTGGTCATTTGTATTGTGTGTAATTGGAATTTCAGAAGTACAGAAATTATCTATAGGTAAATCTATTTTAAACTTGCTTTTACCTGCAATTTTATTGATTTTTTTCATTTTGATTTTAGTTTTACTATTTAAGCTCATAAATTAAAATTCAAAAACTCCCTTCAAACACAATATCTTCGCAAAATAAAAAAGTCTATCATGACGACGACTTACTTATCAATTAAAAATATAAAATGATATTAGATAAAATTGAAAATTATAAACTTTATTTGAACCTGAGCGAAAGAATCGCTAAAGGATTTGAATTTATTAGAAACACTGATTTAGCTCAAATAGAGTCTGGGAAATATCAAATTGAGAATGACGATGTTTTTGCAATAGTGCAGGAATATGATACAAAGGAAGTAGGAGATTGTAAATTAGAAGGACATATTCAGCATATCGATATTCAATATATCATAAAAGGTATTGAATTAATGGGGATTACAACTAAAAACAATCAAAAAATGATATTTACCGATGAAGAAAAAGATTATTCTTTTTTTGAAGGAGAAACCTCTTTAATTAGAGTAGAAGAAGGAATGTTTACCCTATTTTTCCCGGATGATCTTCATCGACCTTGTGTAAAAGCGGAACAAATTTCTAAAGTAAAAAAAGTTGTTGTAAAGGTGCGAATTTGATAATACTATCGATTGGAACATAGTGTTACCTTTCTAAAGATTAAAAAAAGAATTATAAAATGCCTCGTTTGAGTCTTCTTTAGCGGGGTTGTTTTTTTATAAAATGGTCATTAATAGAAGTTTTCTAATCAATCAAAATATTTCTTCTTATTTCCCATTTCAGAATTTTTATGCAATGATTCAAATTAATTAAATTGTGAATTCCATTTCAAACGCAATATCTTTGAACACTTAAAAAGTATTAAAAATGACAACTCATCTCGCATTACTTCGTGGTATCAATGTTTCTGGTCACAGTATGATAAAAATGGAGGCACTGAAAACCACTTTGGAAGGCATTGGTTTTCAAAATGTGCAAACGTATATTCAATCAGGAAATGTTTTTGTCGATACAGAAGAACAAAATGCTGCTGCCGTTGGTTTCAAAATAAAGCAGGAAATTTTCAAGGCTTTTGGTCATGAAGTGCCTGTTGTAGTGATTGGTTCTGCAGATTTAGAAGCGTGTTTCAAGAACAATCCATTTTTGAAAGAAAAAGATATCGATATTAAAAAATTATACGTGGCTTTTATTTCTACAGCATTACAAAGTACAAGCATCAATGATTTGAAAATTAGTCAGTTTAAACCCGATGAAGCTAGTATTGATGACAGTAGAATTTTTATAAAATACGCCGTTGGTGCTGGAAAAACACGTTTTGATCAAAAATACATCGAGAAAAAACTGAATGTTATTGCCACAATCCGAAATTGGAATACGGTGACGCAGTTGCTAAAAATGTATGAAGAAAAATCAAAGGACATTAAAAAAAGTTAGCCGGAATGACACTAATTAGGACTGATTTATTTAGCTTTAAAAAAAATAAATAATTATAATTTGACGCAACCTTTTATAATTGGCATCATCTATGTAGTAGCTGTAAAAACTGATATATGAAACATTTTACTATTCTTGTTGCTTTTCTTTCTGTTTTTAATTCCTGTTCAAAAGATGCTGTTGTAACTGATAATACTGGTTATTACGGGAAATGGACTTTGGTTAAAATGTCGGGTTCTATTGTTAATTCAGAAACTACAGGTTCGGCAATGGAATGGCAAGAATTTTATTTGTTCAACTCTAATGGAACATTTACAAAATCCCGAGAAAGAAATATGATTAAAACAACCATTTCTGGAACTTACGTTACTACAACTCATTCAGACGGATTATATTTAGAATTGACATATCCCAATGACAGTGAGCTTATAGGCAGCTGTTATGGAAATCAAAAAGAGATACTTTATTTTAGGGATAACAACAACTTGTCAAATACCTGGAATAGCTGTGATGGTCCTGGATTAGAATACAAAAAATAAATTATTAAGTACATTTTACAACATTTTTCATACCATTTGGTTAGGGTTAATTCTAGAATTATGTGGCACTTCTGAAAAGAGTACTTGAAATTTTTTAACTTTTGTTTGCTCTTTTTCAATGTTTAGACTAAAATTTCAAACAATTCTGAGTAGAAAAGTTATATATTAAACATGAAATTATTTATATTTACTCTTAATTAACAATGTATAAATGTTTTCTGTAGCATTTAAAACCCTAACCTTTAAATAGATGACTTTTAGCCTTTCTTTTATCCTCACTGTACTATTTGTTTGTACTTCGATAGCGCAAAATGGAGCCCCAAACGATTACTTGTCAGCTCAATTTCACAAAGAACGAAGAGAGGCTTTGCGTAAAAAAATGCCTAATAATAGCGTGGCAGTATTTTTTGGAAATCCTGTTCGCAACCGAGCTAATGATGTTGATTATGTGTACCATCAAGATCCTGATTTTTATTACTTAACAGGATATAAAGAACCCAATTCTGTTTTGGTTATTTTTTCGAATAATCAAACGGATAAAGACGGAAAAACCTATAACGAAATACTTTATGTGCAGGAAAAAAATCCAAAAGCAGAGCAGTGGACTGGAATACGTCTGGGAACAGAAGGAGCAAAAAAGGATTTAGGTTTTGAGATAGCCTTAAATGGAAAAGAGTTTCTGAATTCCGGAATTGATTACATGAGTTTTAACAATGTGCTGTTTAAGGAATTTGAAAATGACACCAGAAATTCAAAACGTGACAAAGCCGATTTATACAAATTAATTGAAGCTTTTAAAACCCAAATTGGATATGATGTAAAAGCAGAAAAGCAAATAGATTCTAATTTGCAAAAGGAAATTAATGCTAAAAAAAGTATTACTGCACAAAAAGCAAATACAGATACCAAATCGATTACAACTTACATGGCGAGTTTGCGGGAGAAAAAATCCAAAGAAGAAATGGTTTTGCTTACCAAAGCGGTTCGGATTTCGGCAATGGGACAACGTGAAATCATGAAAGCTATGCATCCCGGAATGTCTGAAACCGAAATACAAGGTGTCCATGAGTTTGTGTATAAAAAGTATGGTAGTGAGTTTGAAGGCTATCCGTCAATCGTGGGAGCCGGCAATAATGGTTGTGTATTGCATTATATTGAAAACAGTAAAATGAAAGTAGAAAATGATTTGGTTCTAATGGATTTAGGTGCTGAATATCATGGTTACACCGCCGATGTTACCCGAACTATTCCTGCCAACGGAAAATTTTCTACTGAGCAAAAGCTAATTTATGATTTAGTCTATGATGCCCAAGAAGCAGGTATTGCTACCGCAAAAACAGGAAATAGCTTTAGTGCTCCAGATGTGGCGGCACGTAAAATAATCAGTGATGGTTTAGTTAAATTAGGAATTATTAAAACAGCAGATGAATCTAGAAAGTATTTCCCGCATGGGACTTCCCATCACATTGGATTAGATGTGCATGATCCAGGTTTGTATAATAATTTTGAAGAAAATATGGTACTCACGGTAGAACCGGGAATTTATATCCCTAACGGAAGCGATTGTGATAAAAAATGGTGGGGAATTGCCGTACGAATCGAAGATGATATTTTAATTACAGCTAATGGTCCTGTTAATTTATCTTCAGAAGCACCTAGGAAATCAAATGAAATTGAAGCGCTTATGAAAGAAAAAAGTATTTTTGATAGCTTTTCTTTACCAAAATTGGATTAAAAACTTCTTTATAATTTTCAATAAAAACTCCGTTGTCTCATGACTTCGGAGTTTTTTATTGAAAATTATTTAGGGATTAAATCACAATACCAAAACCCGAAATCAAATGCATCGGAAGCACTCGTGTCACAAGCGGTATTTGAGGAATCTTGTTCTTTTGGCTTTTCGTATTTTCTATAAACTACTTCGCCAATTTCGAAATCTATGGGTTTAGAGAAAATCGGGCCGTCAAAAGTGAACGTATGAAACTCACCATTTTCACCACAAACATCTACGTTTTCTGGTAAATCGTTGATGAAATCCTGATCGATAACGCGACCTACAAAGCTTTTATCCAAAAAGCGTTCGTTTACACAAACAACAATCGTTTTGAAACCCAGACTTATAAATTCTTGAATCAAATCTTGTGTTGGAATTTTCCAAAGCGGGAAAATGCCTTCGAAACCTATTTCGGCTAATTTGTCTTCCCGGTATTTACGTAAATCTTCCAGAAATATATCTCCAAAAATAGAATGTGTAACGCCTTGGTCTTTTAGTTTTTCCAATGTTTCCTGCATAACTTTTTCATAGACTTCCATCGTGGGCATTTCTGGAATTTGCATGATTTCAAGTGGAAATCCAATACTTTGGGCTTGTTGTTCCAATAATTCTACCCGAACGCCATGCATGGAAATACGTTGGAATTGTTGGTTTACGCTAGTAAGCAAACAGGTAATTTCGAATTCTGAATTTTGGAATGTTTTGTATAAGGCAAGCGCAGAATCTTTTCCGCTGCTCCAATTAAATAGGGCTTTCTTTTTCAATGGGTTTTCTTGAGGTTTTCTGTGGGTAAACTTACAAAATTTGTACTATTAGTTTGGTAAACCTTTGTAACTTTGAAAATCTAAGTTTTAATCTTTGCAATCAATGAAATACCTTTTCCTCTTACTATCAACAATAACATTCGCCCAACAAACGCAATTTGTTGATTTTAAATCGGTTTCAGGAAAAATTGCTGTTAATCCAATTGAAAAAACAGTTTCAGGGGATGTTGATTATGATTTTGAAATTTTGAAATCCATTGATGCCATTAAAATTGATGCGCAAAACATGGAATTTTCTGATTTGAAACTGAACGGGAAACCTATCAATTTTCGCAACACACAAAAACAATTGCAAATTATTTTTCCATTTAAAAAAGGAAAAAATAGCCTGACCTTTCATTATTTGGCTAAGCCAAAACAAACCATGTATTTCATAGGATCTGAGACAAATGATAATTTACAAATTTGGACGCAAGGACAAGGAAAATATACCAGTCATTGGTTTCCAAGTTTTGATGATGTGAATGAAAAAGTGGTTTTCAATTTGAATATTGTATGTAATAAAGACTATCAAGTACTTTCAAATGGAGTTTTGAAATTTAAGTCGGAACTCAATGGGCTCTCGGTTTGGCAATACCAAATGCAAAAACCAATGAGTTCTTATTTATTAATGCTTACTATAGGGAAATTTGAAAAACAGAAACAGAAATCAAATTCAGGAATTCCTTTAGAAATGTATTATGAACAAAAAGACAAATCTAAATTTGAATCAACCTATCGGTATTCAAAGCAATTATTTGATTTTTTGGAAAAGGAAATAGGGGTGAAGTATCCCTGGGAAATTTATAAACAAGCTCCAGTTCGTGATTTTTTGTATGCCGGAATGGAAAATACGTCGGCAACTTTATTCTCAACGCGATATGTGGTAGATTCAATAGGTTTTGAAGACCGAAGCTATACGAATGTGAATGCACATGAATTGGCGCACCAATGGTTTGGTAATTTAGTCACTGCCGAAAGTAGCAAGCACCATTGGCTTCAAGAAGGTTTTGCAACCTATTATGCGTTATTAGCCGAAAAGGAAATTTACGGGGAAGATTATTTTTATTCCAAATTATATGAATCAGCGCAACAATTGAAGTTTGCCTCCAGAACCGATACAATTCCAGTTTTGAACGCCAAAGCCAGTTCGTTGACATTCTATCAAAAAGGCGCTTGGGCATTGTATGTTTTACACGAAGCGATAGGCGACAAAGCATTTAAAAAAGCAGTAAAATGTTATTTGAAAAAACATTCGTTTCAAACGGTAAATACACAAAATTTTTTTGCTGAAATAAAAAAAGTATCACATTATGATTTGAATAATTTTAGTGAAGTATGGCTTGAGACAACTAGTTTTAATACACAACAGGCTAATGCTTTATTGAATAAAAATAAATCAATTCAGGTATTGTTTGAAGTAGAAAAATTAAAAAATAAATCCTTGTCGGAGAAAGAAGTTTTTTTCGCTAAAATACTACAATCTGATGTTTATTTTACTGTTAAAGAAGCAATTGTCAATCAATTGAAACCAGAAAAAGTTGAAGATAAATCCAAACTTTTAAGCTTGGCTTTGGAAACTAAAAACATAAAAGTACGTCAAGCGGTTGCAGCATCACTAAATGAAATTCCGGAAAGTTTTAGATTGCAATATGAAACTTTACTCGATGACAAATCCGATCAAACACAAGAAATAGTATTATATAATTTATGGAATAATTTTCCGGAACAACGCACTCGATATTTGGATAAATCAAAAGAATGGATCGGTTTTAGTGACTTTAATCTGCGAACTTTATGGTTGTCGTTAGCATTATCGACACCTAATTATTCAATAAATAAAGAACAATTGATAGATGAATTAATTAATTATTCATCGTCTAATTATGAAGCAACCATTCGTCAAGATGCTTTAGAGAAACTACTTGCTTTTAATATAATCAATGATGAAGTATTGAAAAATTTAGTAAAAGCAACAACACATCACATGTGGCAATTTTCGAAATTTGGAAGAGATAACATTAGAAGATTATTAAAGAATGCGACAATGAGAGTTTCTTTCGAAAGAATTCTGCCGAATTTAAATGAAAGCGAACAATTTCAATTAAATCGGTTATTGAAAGAATAGCAATTAAACAGAGAATTTTGTGCGCTATTTTTTAACTTAAATGAACTTATATTCCTTATATGGTGATAAATACAAACCATATAAGGAATATAAGTTCATTTAAAAAATGGTTTTATTATTGAGTTTTGTTTGAGTAAAACAAATTAATAGTTTACCATAATTGTCCTACTTCGTTTTTGATATACGCCAAAGCAGCATTACTTGGAGATTGTTTTTCCATTAAATCATTCAAAAGCACTTCACGCAATTTATCTGCGCTATCGACACGGTCGTTCCTATTTGCTTTACGAATCATTTGAATAGTAGCATTTTTAGCTGTCACAATAATGGTCCAACATTCATCAGACATATAAATTTGTTGTGTCAAATTGTGTTCAAATTCCTGCTCGATTTGTTCAATTATGAGATTTTCATAATCATTTTTATCCTGTGAAAGAGGAGTAATTCGAATCAATAATTTTGTAGGATTGATGCGTTCCATGTACAACGTCATGCGCTCAAAAGCTTGTAAGCGTAAGGGCAAAGCATTTTTTTGTGCTTCCTTGTTTAATAAATAACGGCGTCTTCCTTCTTCGTTTTTGGTATGAAGATCAAAAAAATAATAGGCCACAACTCCTGTAACAACAGCCGGTAAAGTATAACTTAATAATTCTATGATTGGTATTGATTCCATTTTGCTTTTAAGATTTATAGAAGCAAAAATATACTTTTTTGACTACAAATCAACTTGATTTTATTAGCAATAAATCAATTCGAATAGTATTTTTACCATTTATACAAGAATATTTAATATCGATTATTAGAATGGAAACGTACGTATTAGTTTTACTTTGTTTAGCTGCTTTTGCCGCAGGATTTATAGATGCAATTGTTGGCGGTGGCGGACTGATACAAACGCCTATGGGGTTGATATTATTACCTAATTTGCCAGTTTCAACAGTTATTGGGACCTTAAAAGTTCCTGCTTTCAGCGGTACTTCTTTTGCAGCCTATCAATATCTTAAAAAGGTCGATATGAACTGGAAATTGCTTGGAATTATGATGTTGTTGGCTTTTCCTTCGGCATTTTTAGGTTCTACATTATTGACGTATGTGAGTAATGATTTCATGAAACCATTATTGCTGGTTGTCCTTTCATTTTTAGTGGTTTATACCTACGCAAAGAAGAATTTTGGGCAACATATTGAAAAAACGCATTCGCCCAGAACACAAATCTTAAATGCGATTGCAATCAGTTTTATAGTGGGTTTGTATGATGGGTTTATTGGTCCGGGAACGGGTAGTTTTCTAGTGGTGGCGTTTATCGCTATCATGGGATTTGATTTTTTGCACGCTTCCGCAAATGCCAAAATGGTGAATCTGTCGACTAATTTTGGTTCCATTTGCCTGTTTATTTTGAAAGGTAAAATTATTTGGGCAGTAGCAATACCAATGGCGGTAAGTAATGCTTTTGGCGGATGGATTGGGGCAAAACTAGCCATAAACAAAGGAAACAGTTTTATTCGAATTTTCTTTTTAGTTGTTGTAATCGGTACTTTAATCCGATTTGCTTACGATGTGTTTTTTAAATAATAAATATAAGAATATCGTATTAAAATGAATCGTAAAATGAATTAGCCAATTGTTGTTTTTTGGTACTTAAAACCTCATTCAAAATCGCTATTTTTGCATAATATAATTTAAAAATTTCCATGCATAAATATATCGATCAACTTAACGAAGCGCAACGCGAACCCGTTTTACAAAAAGACGGTCCTATGATAATTATTGCAGGAGCAGGTTCTGGTAAAACGCGGGTGTTGACCATAAGAATTGCTTATTTGATGAATCAGGGAGTAGATCCGTTTAGTATTTTGTCTCTGACTTTTACTAACAAAGCAGCTCGAGAAATGAAAAAGCGTATCTCTGATATTGTAGGTGCTGGCGAAGCTAAAAATCTTTGGATGGGAACCTTTCACTCGGTTTTTGCTCGAATTCTTCGTTCAGAAGCGGAACATTTGGGCTATCCTTCGAATTTTACCATATATGATTCCCAAGATTCACTTCGTGCAATTTCAGGAATTATTAAAGAAATGCAATTGGACAGAGATGTGTACAAACCCAAACAGGTTTTAAGCAGGATTTCCAATTTCAAAAATAGTTTGATTACAGTTAAAGCCTATTTCAATGATCTTGATTTGCAAGAAGCCGATGCCATGTCTAAAAAACCTCGTATGGGGGAAATTTATCAAAATTATGTAGATCGATGTTTCAAAGCAGGAGCAATGGATTTTGATGACTTGCTACTGAAAACGAATGAGTTGTTGACTCGTTTTCCGGAAGTTTTGGCTAAATATCAAAACCGTTTTCGTTACATATTGGTGGATGAGTACCAAGATACAAATCACTCACAGTATTTGATCGTTAGAGCGTTGTCTGATAAATTTCTGAATATCTGTGTGGTAGGGGATGATGCACAAAGTATCTATGCCTTTCGTGGAGCAAACATCAATAATATCCTGAATTTCCAGAAAGATTATGAGGGGGTGAAAACCTTTCGATTGGAACAAAATTACCGTTCGACAAAAAATATTGTAGAAGCGGCCAATACCATCATCGATAAAAACAAAGTCAAGCTTGATAAAATAGTTTGGACAGCCAATGATTTTGGCCCAAAAATAAAAGTACACCGCAGTTTAACCGATAACGAGGAAGGCCGATTTGTAGCCAGTACCATTTGGGAGCAAAAAATGCAAAACCAGTTACCTAATGGAGCCTTTGCTATTTTGTATCGTACCAATGCACAATCTCGTGCGATGGAAGATGCCTTGAGAAAAAGAGATATTCCATACCGAATTTATGGTGGACTTTCATTTTACCAAAGGAAAGAAGTGAAGGATGTATTGTGTTATTTGCGATTGGTTATCAATCCAAAAGATGAAGAAGCCTTAGTGCGAGTAATCAATTATCCGGCTCGTGGAATTGGGAATACTACTATCGAAAAATTAACCATTGCCGCCAATCACTACAAGCGTTCGATATTTGAGGTAATGCAAAATATCGAAAAAATAGACTTAAAACTGAATTCGGGAACGAAGCAAAAACTACTTGATTTTGTAACTATGATTCAGAGTTTTCAAGCCATAAATGAAAACCAAGATGCCTTTTATCTTGCTGATCACGTTGCTAAAAAAACGGGATTGGTTCAAGAATTAAAGAAAGATGCGACTCCTGAGGGAATGGCTAAAATCCAGAATATTGAGGAATTATTAAATGGTATCAAAGATTTTACCGAAGGTCAAAAAGAAGTTGATGGCGCTCGAGGTGCATTATCTGAGTTTATGGAGGATGTGGCCTTAGCGACGGATTTAGATAAAGATACCAGTGATGAAGATCGTGTAGCATTGATGACGATTCACTTAGCTAAAGGATTGGAATTTCCTCATGTTTTTGTGGTAGGAATGGAAGAGGATTTATTTCCGAGTGCCATGAGTATGAGTACCAGAAGCGAACTGGAAGAGGAACGTCGTTTATTTTATGTGGCTTTAACACGTGCGGAGCATCAAGCTTATTTGACGTATGCACAATCCCGTTATCGTTGGGGAAAATTAACAGATAGTGAACCTTCGCGTTTTATTGAGGAAATTGACAGTCAGTATTTAGAATATATGACACCGCCCGAAAATAATTACCGTTATAAACCAATGATTGACAGTGATATTTTTGGTGATGTGGATAAATCCAAATTGCGTTTGGCAAAACCAATAGGAAGTACACCTCCAAAACAGGTTACCGATAACGAACCCAAATCGGATATAAATATTCGTAAATTGAAGCCAGTTACTAGTAATGCATCTTCTTCTGGAAGTGCGAATCTATTTGATAATAAACTGGTTGCGGGAAATGTGGTTATGCACGAGCGTTTTGGAAAAGGACAAGTCATTAACTTAGAAGGTGTTGGCGCTGATAAAAAAGCCGAAATTAAGTTTGAAATCGGCGGAATCAAGAAATTATTGTTACGATTTGCAAAATTGGATATTATAGGATAGTATTCAGTCGTCAGTTTTTCAGTGTTCAGTGACAGTTGGAGTAAATCTAGAACTAGATGTCTAAAATTTTAAATCAGGAAATCAAAAATCGTTAATCAAAAATCTTCAATCTCATGGCTCAATTTATAAAAATATACGCAGACAAACCAAATGAAGCGGCGATTGCCAAAGTTGTTAAGGTTTTAAAAGATGGTGGTTTAGTGATTTATCCAACGGATACCGTTTACGGATTGGGATGTGATATTACGAATACCAAAGCGCTAGAACGTGTCGCTAAGATAAAAGGAATCAAGCTGGAAAAAGCTAATTTTTCCTTCGTTTGTCACGATTTGAGTAATTTATCCGATTATGTGAAACAAATTGATACTGCAACTTTTAAACTATTAAAAAGGGCTTTGCCAGGACCGTATACCTTTATTTTACCTGGGAATAATAACTTACCTAAAGAATTCAAAAAGAAAACGACAGTCGGTATTCGGGTTCCTGATAATTCGATTGCATTGGAAATTGTCCGTCAATTAGGTAATCCAATTGTTTCCACTTCAATCCACGATGATGATGATGTGATAGAATACACTACAGATCCAGAGCTTATTTTCGAGAAATGGCAAAACTTAGTTGATTTGGTAATTGATGGTGGTTATGGTGACAATATGGGTTCTACTATTATTGATTTGTCCGGAGATGAACCTATTGTGGTAAGGGAAGGAAAAGGAAGTTTGGATATTTTGTAAACGAGTGTATAGATTTCAGATTAAGAATGTTAAAAATCTTCGTGAAAAAATTTGCATAAAAAAACGTCCCGAGCAATCGGGACGTTTTCTTATTAAATAAACTGAACACTAATTACTGTTCACTGAATACTTTTTATTTTTGTTGTTTTTTCATTTCTTTTTCAATCATTTCATAGAATTGATCGATTTTAGGCAATACAACGATACGAGTCCTTCTGTTACGAGCTCTGTTTTCAGCTGAATCATTAGCAACTAAAGGAACATAAGAACTTCTTCCCGCAGCAATTAATTGTTCTGGTTTAACACCTAATTGATTCGTTAATACACGAATTATAGAAGTAGAACGTTTTACACTTAAATCCCAGTTGTCAAGTAAAACACCGTTTCCAATATAAGGAACACTATCAGTGTGCCCTTCAACCATACATTCAAAATCAGGTTTGTCATTAACAACTTTAGCTACTTTAGCCAATACTGCTTTTGCTCGGTCAGTTACATCATAACTTCCAGTTTTAAACAACAATTTGTCTGCAATAGAGATAAATACAACTCCTTTTTCAACATTTATTTCGATATCTGGGTCAGAAATTCCAACAGCACTTTTTAAACTAGTAACAACAGCAAGTGTAACACTGTCTTTTTTAGTTAATGCATCTTGCATTCTACTGATTTTCAAATCTTTTTCTTTGATAGATTCTAAAGCTTTCTCAATATTTTCTGCCCCTTTAGTGGTCAATACCGTCATGTCTTTAGACGTACTGATCAGTGTTTGATTGTGTTCTTTTAAACCGGCTACAGTTGCAGAAAGTCCCGCTTTTTCTTCTAAGCAAGAATTTAATTTTACAGTAGCAGAATTCAATAAATCTTGGGTTTCTTTGTTTCTGGCTTCTAAATCGGTGTATTTCTTTTTAGAAACACAAGAAGTTAAAACAGCCAATACTGATAGTGCAATTACTATTTTTCTCATAATTTTTTTTTAAAGATTTGATTTGTAAATTTAGTTTTTAAAAGTTAGAAATTATACATAAATTAATGTTAAAATTATTTAACAAAAACCTTGCCACTGTTAATGTAATAAGAAAAAACGATGCTTTTCGTATTATAGTATTTTTCAGTTTGAAACTTGTCTCTTTTGTGTAAATTACTCGAAAACAATTTGTAAAAGGAACCATGTGCCTTTAATATCGCTAGAAAATGACTGAATTTGCCTTGTGAAAGAAAATGCAATCCGGCAACTCCGTCCAAAATCATTCTGCAAAACAGAATCCAGTACAATTTATCTTTAGGTAAATTTTTAGTCAACATCAATAATGAATTCCTAAAATTCAAATAGGTTTTCTTTGGATTTCCTTGTTGTAAAGTGGCTCCACCAACATGATAAACAACGGATTCCGAATTGTATTTTATTTTAAATCCTTTATTGGTTGCACGCCAGCACAAATCAATTTCTTCCTGATGGGCAAAAAAATCAGCATCAAAACCTTTTAATGTTGCATAAACCGAACTTCGAATAAAAAAGCACGCTCCAGAAGCCCAGAATATTTCACAGTTATTATCGTATTGTCCATTATCTTTTTCTAAAGTTTCAAAAATGCGTCCTCGGCAATACGGATAACCATATTGGTCTATAAATCCTCCCGCAGCACCAGCATATTCAAAGTATTCTTTACGCTTAAAATCTAATATTTTAGGCTGGATAATGGCCGTTTCGGCTTCGTTTTCGAAAGTTTTACTGATTGGCTGTAGCCAATTTTCAGTAACTTCAATGTCGGAATTGACTAAAGCGTAAATTTCAGCATCAATATGTTTCAATGCTTCATTATAACCGCCGGCAAAACCTAAATTAGTATCGTTTTTTACAATTTTGATCGAAGGAAAATTAGCCAATACAAATGAAATGGAATCATCTGTTGAAGCATTATCTGCAATATATATAGTAGCTTCGGGTGAATATTGCAGTACCGAAGGTAAAAATTGTTCTAATAATTGTACTCCGTTCCAATTGAGTATGACAACAGCTATTTTCATTTAGAGTTTTGATTATTGGATTTCATACATTGGTAATTCAGGTAAAAACTGATATTTTTCATTTTCAAAATCCATTTGGCAAAAGTAATGATTCAATCCATTAGTCACCATCAAAAACTGGGCTTTCATCGTCATATTGTAGCGGGCAATTTGGTCAAAAGTCGCTTGAGCAATTTTTATTTCAGGGGCTTTACATTCGATTAAAATGAAAATAGAACCATCAGGATTGAAAACTACAACATCGTATCTTTTGCGCAAGCCATTGACTTTTAGAACTTTTTCTACATTTATCAATGATTTTGGATATTTTTTTTCTTCCAATAAAAACTGGACTACATGCTGACGAACCCATTCTTCGGGAGTAAGAATGATAAATTTTTTCCTTATTTCATCAAAAATGGAGACTTTATTTTCGCTATTTTTGAACCGAAAGTTATAAAGTTGAAAATTTAGTTTTTGCATAAAGCAAAAGTATTAAATAAGTTTAAAATTTAAAGTTTAAAGTTTCATTCGAAGCAACAAACTTTAAACTTCAAACTTTAAACACAAAGAAATGGACGAGGTTATAAAAATTGTAAATGATATAAAAAGCGGCAACATCAAACCCATCTATTTTTTGATGGGAGAAGAGCCTTATTATATTGACAAATTATCCGATTATATTGAAGAAAAAGTATTAACCGAAGAGGAAAAAGGCTTTAATCAAACCGTTTTATATGGAAGGGATGTATCAATAGAAGATGTAGTTTCAACAGCAAAACGGTATCCAATGATGGCAGAACGCCAAGTGGTGATTGTAAAAGAAGCACAGGATTTGATTCGGACGATTGATAAATTGGAAAGTTATGCTGAAAACCCGATGCCATCAACCGTTTTGGTTTTTTGTTACAAATATAAAACGTTAGATAAACGTAAAAAACTAACAAAACTATTAGCGAAGCATGGTGTCGTTTATGAGAGTAAAAAATTGTACGAAAACCAAGTAGGCGAGTGGATAAAACGTGTTTTAGCAGGAAAAAAATATGCGATTGAACCTAAAGCAAATGCCATGTTAGTGGAATTCTTGGGAACGGATTTAAGCAAAATTAATAATGAACTCGAAAAATTACAGATTATCTTGCCCGTCGGGAGTGCAATAACTCCAAAGCATATCGAGGAAAACATAGGTTTCAGTAAAGATTTTAATGTATTTGAATTACGAAAAGCATTAGGAGAGCGCAATCAATTAAAAGCCTATACCATTGCCGAAAATTTCGCCCAAAATCCAAAAGACAATCCCATGGTGGTAACAACGAGTTTGGTTTTTGGATTTTTTATTCAATTGCTGAAATACCATGGATTGAAAGACAAAAATCCAAAAAATGTGGCAGCGGTATTAGGTGTTAATCCGTTCTTTTTGAAAGAGTATGATGTGGCTTTGAAGAATTATCCGATGAAAAAAGTGAGTCAAATTATTGGGGCTTTAAGAGATATTGATGTAAAAAGCAAAGGTGTTGGCGCTAATGCATTGTCACAATCGGATTTATTAAGAGAAATGCTTTATAAAATATTTAATTAGCGACTAAAATTACCGATATTTGCACTCCGAAACTTCGGGATAAAATATAATTTACCTAAATATGGGAATGAATAAAAATACTATCTTAGGTTGGGCGACATTAATAATGATTATAATGGGTTTGTTGCTTATAGGTTTAGGCGCTTTCCGATATGATGACGTAGCGGGTTGGGGATTTGCAGCCGTAGGTGTTGGCTTTTTGGCTAATGCGTGGGTTTTTAGTTCGCTTAAAGGCAGACTATAAAATATATTTTAAATGTTGAATTTTAAATTTTAAATTAAAAAAAATGGCAGACGATAAGAAAGTAATATTCTCAATGTCAAAATTGAGTAAAACCTATCAAGGAGCAGATAAACCTGTACTTAAAAACATCTATTTGAGTTTCTTTTACGGAGCTAAAATTGGTATTTTGGGTTTAAATGGCTCAGGAAAATCTTCTTTATTAAAAATTATTGCAGGTGTTGATAAAAATTACCAAGGCGATGTAGTTTTTGCTCCAGGTTACAGCGTGGGTTATTTAGAACAAGAACCTATTTTAGATGATAGTAAAACGGTTATTGAAATTGTAAGAGAAGGCGTTGCTGAAACAATGGCAGTATTAGACGAATTCAATAAAATCAACGATAGCTTTGGTCTTCCAGAAGTTTACGAAGATGCCGATAAAATGGAAAAATTGATGGATCGTCAAGCTTTATTACAAGATAAAATTGATGCGCTTGGAGCTTGGGAAATTGATACTAAATTAGAAATAGCGATGGATGCGTTACGTACTCCAGATGCTGATACTCCAATTAGAAATCTTTCTGGTGGTGAACGTCGCCGTGTGGCTTTATGTCGTTTGTTGTTACAACAGCCTGACGTTTTGCTTTTGGATGAGCCTACGAATCACTTGGATGCGGAAAGTGTACTTTGGTTAGAACAACATTTAGCTCAATATTCAGGAACAGTTATCGCTGTAACTCACGATAGATACTTCTTGGATAATGTTGCAGGTTGGATTTTAGAGTTAGATAGAGGAGAAGGTATTCCTTGGAAAGGAAACTACTCTTCTTGGTTAGATCAAAAATCAAGCAGAATGGCATTAGAAGAAAAAGTAGCTTCTAAACGTAGAAAAAACTTAGAACGGGAGTTGGACTGGGTTCGTCAAGGAGCTAAAGGCCGTCAAACAAAACAAAAAGCACGTTTACAGAATTACGATAAACTGCTAAATGAAGATCAAAAAGCATTAGATGAAAATCTAGAAATCTATATTCCAAACGGACCTCGTTTAGGAACCAATGTAATCGAAGCTAAGGGTGTTGCAAAAGCCTATGGTGATAAATTACTATATGATAATTTGAACTTTACATTGCCTCAAGCTGGTATCGTTGGGATTATTGGGCCAAACGGAGCTGGTAAATCAACGATTTTCAGAATGATTATGGGTGAAGAAAAACCTGATGCAGGGGAGTTTGCCATTGGAGAAACCGTGAAAATTGCATATGTCGATCAAGCGCATTCTAATATAAATCCTGATAAATCAATTTGGGAAAACTTTTGTGATGGTCAGGAATTAATTATGATGGGTGGAAGACAGGTGAATTCCAGAGCTTATTTAAGCCGATTTAATTTTGGAGGAAGCGATCAAAACAAAAAAGTATCCACACTTTCAGGAGGAGAACGTAACCGTTTGCATCTTGCTATGACTTTGAAAGAAGAAGGAAACGTCCTTTTACTGGATGAGCCTACGAATGATTTGGACATTAATACGCTTCGTGCATTAGAAGAAGGTTTGGAAAATTTTGCAGGTTGTGCGGTGGTAATTTCTCACGACAGATGGTTCTTGGACAGAATTTGTACACACATTTTAGCTTTCGAAGGAAACTCTGAAGTATATTATTTTGAAGGAGGTTTTTCTGAATACGAAGAGAATAAGAAGAAACGTTTGGGTGGTGATTTAACTCCGAAACGATTGAAATACAGAAAATTAATCAGAAGTTAATAAACTTCCATAAGATAGTAATTTCATCAAGAGGATGTCCGTATAGGCATCCTCTTTTTTGTGCTATTCTTTTTTTTCATCAGAATTCATCATAATTAAAACAGCGGCAACTAATCCTATTATTACCAAACCGAATACGACAATCATTATGAATGAACCGTTATCCCAAGAAAAGAGCAATGTGTCTTTCATAAATTCAAATTTTAAGGTTGGTCAAATATAGAATTACTGTTAAAAGTAACGCATGATAATTATCATAATTAATAATTTTATTCTAAAAACTTAGCTTGAAGTTCTTTTGTAGGAATTATACAGCCTTCCTTTTTTCCATACCATTCATATCGATTTTTAGCAATGTAATCGTAAATGTAATTAGTAAAGGAAATAGGAAAAATAGAAAATAAACTTCCAAAATAATAAATCCCACCTAAATTTTTAGCAATTTCTAATACTGCCTCCGATTTATAATAATAAGCGATTCCGGGCTGGTAGAGAATTATACTGTCAATGTTTTTAGCATCAATTCCAATGTATTTAATGATTTCTTGACCTAAATCAGATTGAAGAGCCACAAACCTAAAAATATCTTTTTTATCATGTTTAATGATGAATTGTACCGTTGAATTGCAGAGATTGCAAACACCATCAAACAGGATTATTTTTTTATCTTTAGGGAGGTTTAGCATTTTCTTGTTTTGTTTTGCGAAAGTTATTTCGTCATTATATTTTTAATTTCTTCAAATAAATAGTTCCAAGTTGGGTTCGTAGAACAAATTAAAGTGTTTTTTGCTTCTCTTGAACCCGCTTTTATTTGCTTCTCTTATACTATGGTATCACGCACCCATAAACCTTTTTTAGAATTTATACGGTACCTATTTTTTTAGTGATTAATCCAATGTTAATGCGCCCAGGATTTCTTCGGATAAAAAGGGGCCTCCGGGATATGTAGCAGTGTAATCAAGGTTTAACCAAACTTGTCCTCGCTCGTCAATGTGATAATGAAGTTGTTTTTCATTGCTTTCATTTGCAAACAGAACATTTTTAATTAGAAAGTTTACTTTTTCTAAATCTACGAGAGAACCAATTAATATTTCTGGATAAATGTGACCCTTAGTATGAATTAATCTCGGTGTTCCACCAATCGATTTTATAGTTGCTGCCATTAAAATGGAATGATCATCACAATCTCCTGAAAAGTATAGCAAGGATTCACTAGCAGTTGCAATATAATCACCTTCTTTTGGATCACTTACATAGTTCCATCGGTGATTTATTTCTTTAAATACTGCAAAACATTGAATAATGGTTCTGTAATCAGAATATCCTTTTAAGTTTTTGAAATGCTTTGAGGTAGCCATAATCGAAAAATTTCTAATTTTTGGATTTTGGTACTCAATAGCATTAATTATTTTTGATTTATTAGGAAACGGAAGTAGTTTGGCAATGATTATATCTTGAGGATATGCATTGTCAGACATGGAATACATCATTGAATTGTAATCTTCAAAAACGCTGTTAAAACCATAGTTTCCAATAGTAGAACCATAAATCAAAATTAATAAATACAAGATGATGCAAAATAGAATAATCGTTCTTAAGAATCTCAGAATGATTTGAATAACAACGATAATCAATAGAAACAAAACGACTCTGTCTATATTCAGAAACCAATTCGGATTAATTAGATTTTGATGTACAATTATAAAAACGGGTATAGCAATCAATATGTTCAAAACAAAAATAATAACGTCATCCCAAGGTTTTTTGACCTGGAATTTCTGTTTGATACCTTGAAAATTAATTTCTTTTATTTTTATCATAGTAAAAATAAAAACAGCAATCTAGACTGTTTTTACAATATCCTCAAAAGTACCTTTTTTCTCGATAATTTTAAGTTGAAATAGTTGATTTTGAACTTTGTTTAACATTTTTTCAGTTAATAATTTTTGGGACCATTGTGTTAAAGACAGCCATTCTTGTATATCCTCAATTTTTTGATTGTAATTTGATGCTAAAGTTTTGTCAATACTCGGAATATCTTTAAATACTTGAGTAGTTTGATTGATGATTTTTAAAATTTTAGAAATAATATCGGGTTGTTTTTCCAAAATTTCATTCCTAACGGCAATTACAAAACAAGGCCAAGGCGTAGGGCAATCAGCAATTCTGCGGAAAATTCCTTTGTCAACAAGTGGTTTTGTCATGAAACGTTCCCACATAAAATAATCAGCAGTTCCACTGGTTAAAGCTTCAACTGCGCCATCAATCGTATTTATAATTTCAAACTGAAGATTATCAGTTTTCCAACCTTGGTTATCGGCATTAACATACGCCATTAATTGCGAACCGGAACCTAATCTGGAAATTGCTACTTTGGTATTTTCCAGATCAGCTAACGTTTTGTAATTAGAGTTTGCAGCTACATGAATTCCCCAAATTAAGGGACTCTCTACGTAGACTTGCACAATTTTACTTGGATTTCCGGCAACGATATCTTTTACAATTCCTTCGGTTAGGATTACAGCAATATCAGTTTCACCATCACGAAGCATTTGGCACATTTTTCCGGTTCCTTCGGGCACATCTGTCCATTGCAAATCGATATTTTCTTTTTCGAAATATCCGTTTTCGATGCTTAAATGCCAAGGAAGATTAAAATGTTCTGGAACTCCAGCTATTTTTATTGTTGTCATTTTTGATTTTTATCGTCGATCGTTTTAACTAGCCCAGATGGAAACGGAAATCCTATTGTGCCGGGTTTCGGCGCAATAGATTATAGTGTACAGCGGGAATTAGCTCCTAAAATTACACATTAATATCTTTGAAATTATTCAATCTCGCGTAACGAATCATATTAGTAAACGCTTCTTGATCCAGTTTTGGTATTTCCAGAATAGAGTTCAATAAAGTGGTATCGTATTCGTTGGCAGCTGCTGTAAAATAAGGGTTTAAATGCTTGCCAATGCTTTCATAATATAGTTTTTCGATGGTGTTTTTGTATTTGAAATCTAACGGATTTTGGATTAAAGTGAAATTGGTGTACCCCACTTCCTTCATAATCAATCGCAATCCATTTACCATATTAAAACTTTTAGTATTTACAATATTGAGCTGTTCAATATCGGCTCTTTCGAAGGTGTTTACAATCACTTTTGCCACATAATCGACTGGAATAATGTTCAAAACCGTGTCTTCGTTGACAATAAAACGGACATTTTCTTGTTCGCCTTTTCGTTGGGAAGTAAAGTGAAAGAATTTTGCCAACAGATAAAAAACCATGTATTTTGGAATGAAATATTGATTTTCGGTTCCTAACATTTTACCTCCAATCACACTTGGACGCAGAATTTGAAAGGGTAAACCTATTTTTTTACATTCTTGGGCTATAAAATTTTCCGAGTGGAATTTGGCATTTTCATACGCATTACGATGCTCTGGTTTGAAACTTAAACTATGAAAATCATTAGCAATTAATCCATTTCTGATTCCTGATGAAAAAGCGGTTCCTATATATATGAACTTTTTTATAAAGGGATGAAATATACTGAAAAGTGATTTTGTGATTGTAGTATTTTCATCAAAAATTTTCTCTCGTTGCTCTTCATCGGTAGATAAATTTACGTATCCAGCCGAATGAATAAAATAAGCACCTTTAATTTGGTTCGAAAAAGTATCCTGAATTGAAGCCAAATCCGTATCAATGATTTCGATGTATTGGTGTAGTTTTTCTATGCCTTTGTCTTTTACAATTTTAGGGGTGTAACTACTGGATAAGAGTTCGTTTATTCTATCTAAAGCGGAGTTCTTTCCTTTATTTCTTGCAATAAGAAAAAGTTTTCCATCAATTTTATTGTTGATAAAAAGTTCCAGAATTTCATACATAATATGAGAACCTAAAACTCCTGTAGCACCTGTAAGTATTATTTTCATTATTGGTATTGTTGTAAAAGCAAAGATAGTTTTAAATACTAAATATTTCAGGTTTAAAGTCGCATCGAGTTTTTGAAATAGACAATCAATAATTATAAACCTTTTGCTTTCAAATCAGAAATAATAATTCGAAATCCATCAGGATCAAGAAACATTTTTCCTCTCGAAACTTCGGGATTATTCCAATATGGATTTTTTGAAGTTATGATTGAAATATTGTTTTCTAAAATGTTATTTATTAGACTGTTATATTCTAAAATAGTTTCAGGATAGAATATTAAAATATCATCTTCATCAAAATGATGATCGGCTTTTGCTTCAGATTGTGTAAATTCAAAATGCCATTCTAGTTTTGGTTTTCCAATAAAAACACCATCATAATTGTTATGGTTTTGAAAACCTCCAAGACGTTCAAAACCAAGAATGTTAACATAAAAATTTTCTATTTTTTCTAAATCGTCGGTGTGTCTTGCAATACGTAAGTTCATGTTTTTATAGATCTGAGATCAAAAATCGTTAATATGCATTCTTAAATCAAAAGCTATTTACTCAATTTATCCAGCGTATACGCAATCAATTCATCGACCGCTTTATAAGGATCGTCGCTAAAAGTTCCCGAAGCGCGATTGGCAATTATAGCGTTTAATGACAATGCATTGTGTCCTAAAATAGCCGAAAGTCCATATATAGCAGCGGTTTCCATTTCTAAGTTTGTGATTTGGTGGTCACCAAATTCAAAATTATCCATTTTAGAATTTAACTTTTCATCTTGAATATTCAAACGTAACACACGACCTTGTGGGCCGTAAAAACCTCCGGCAGTTGCGGTAATTCCTTTATGCATTTTGTCGCTTTCAATCATTTTTTCCAGTGTCGAAGAACACGAAATCACATACGGTTTTCCTTTTCGCAAATCCCAATTGGTATGTTTTACAAAAGCATCTTCGATTTCAATATTCGAAACTTCATCAATCAAATAGGAGCGGAGCATGTTGTCCAAGCCTAATCCAAATTTAGACAATACAAAACTATCCACAGGAATATCAGCTTGTAAAGAACCCGAAGTTCCAATACGGATGATGTTTAACGAAGTAAGATTTTCTTTTGGTTGACGCGTTTTCAAATCAATATTAACCAAAGCATCTAATTCGTTCATGACAATATCAATATTATCTGGACCAATTCCCGTTGACATCACGGTAATTCGTTTCCCTTTGAAAATCCCGGTTTGCGTTTTGAACTCTCTTTTTTGAGTAGAAAATTCGATGCTGTCAAAAAACTGTGTGATTTTTTCGACCCGATTTTGATCTCCTACAAAGATGATATCGTGCGCAATATGTTCCGGTTTTAAATTCAAATGGTATACGCTACCATCTGGATTTAATATTAATTCTGATGATTGTATCATTGTTTTTTTGTTTAAGGTTTAATGTTTCAAGTTGCTCAACTGAATACTAATTACTGAACACTGAACACTTTTTTTAGCCTCCAACACGTTTTACTTTAAAGCCTTTTTCTTTTAAAATAGTCATGATTTTATCCCGATAATCGCCTTGTATAATGATGGAATCATCTTTGAAAGTTCCACCAACGCTTAATTTGGTTTTGATTTCCTTAGCCAGAATTTTAAAATCCTCGTCTGTTCCTTCGTAGCCTTCAATTATAGTGGTAGCTTTTCCTTTTCGTTTTTCGAATTTGCAAATCATAGGTTCTTTTTGAACGTATAATTCGTGAGCAACTTGTTCAATTGCTTCTTCAGGTGATGGCTCATGATCCGGAAAAAGGTTTTTTAATTGGTCTTTTAAGTCCATAATTTTAAAATTAATTTTTATTTAAAACCATTTAGAAATTAAGAATACGGAGTTCATTTTCTTAATTTCTAAAGAGTAAAAAACAAAAGACATTAAGCATACACTCAATGTCTTTTAGTATTTTGACGTAAATTTAAGTTTTATTTTTTAATAAGTCCCAAATCTACTAAACGTTCGTATAAATAAGCTCCTGCAGTAATATCTTCGAATTTTTTGGGATGTTCCGCATCAATGCAGTTCTCCAAACAATCCAATTTCATATCACTCACCGGATGCATAAAAAACGGAATAGAATAACGGGATGTTCCCCACAATTCTCTTGGTGGATTTACCACTTGATGAATTGTAGATTTCAGTTTATTGTTAGTGTGACGCGATAACATATCACCCACATTAATTACTAATTCATCGGGTTCAGCAATGGCATCAATCCATTCACCATCGTGACTTTGTACTTGCAATCCTTTTCCTTGTGCTCCCATCAATAAGGTAATCAAGTTGATGTCGCCATGAGCAGCGGCACGAATGGCATTTGCAGGTTCAGAAGTGATTGGCGGGTAATGTATAGGTCTTAAGATTGAATTTCCTTCTTTGGCATATTGGTCAAAATAAAATTCATCTAAGCCCAAGTGTAAAGCCAAAGCTCTTAAAACATAAACTCCTGTTTTTTCCAACATTTGGTAGGCCTCTTTACCTACAATATTAAAACGGGGAAGTTCTTTAACTTCAACATTTTCAGGGTATTCTGAAGCATATTTGGAATCTTTGGACACATATTGTCCAAAGTGCCAAAACTCTTTTAAATCTCCTTCTTTTCTGCCTTTGGCATGCTCTGTTCCAAAAGAAACATAGCCTCTTTGTCCGCCAATTCCAGGAATTTCATAACTACGCTTTGTTTCTAAAGGCAAAGAGAAAAAATTTCTGATTTCACCATACAATTCATCAACCAATTGGTCGTTTAAAAAATGCCCTTTGAGTGCTACGAAGCCAATATCTTCAAATGCACTTCCGATTTCATTTACAAATTTTTGTTTACGTTTCGGGTCGTCCGAAAGGAAATCACGCAAGTCAACACTAGGAATGTTTTGCATACTTTTAAAATATTTTTTAATAACTTGAAGGTCAAAAACCTTGCAGATACAAATGTAAAGAATAATTTTATATCTTAATTTTAAAATTTGCAAACAAATTAAAAAAATATAACAAAAAAACATCAAACTGTTATATTTTTCTATCTTTGAGCCATACATTAAAAAAGAAAAAATGACCTTTGACCGAAAAAATCTTACTGACGATCAATTATTAGATTTATATAAAAGATTACTGAAGCCAAGACTAATAGAAGAAAAAATGTTGATACTTATTCGTCAGGGAAAAGTATCCAAATGGTTTTCTGGAATTGGACAAGAAGCTATTTCTGTTGGAGTTACTGCTGTTTTAGATTCAGATGAATATATTTTGCCAATGCATAGAAATCTTGGTGCTTTCACCGGAAGAGATATTCCATTGTACCGATTGTTTTCGCAATGGCAAGGCAAAGCCAATGGTTTTACCAAAGGTCGTGATCGAAGTTTTCACTTTGGAACACAACAATATAAGATTATAGGCATGATTTCCCACTTGGGACCACAATTAGGTGTTGCTGACGGAATCGCTTTGGCCAATAAACTCAAGAAAAACGGAAAAATTACTGCGGTTTTTACGGGCGAAGGAGCCACCAGTGAAGGCGATTTTCATGAAGCTTTAAATATTGCTTCGGTTTGGGAATTGCCGGTACTATTTGTTATAGAGAATAACGGATATGGACTTTCGACACCTACTAATGAGCAATACCGTTGCGAAAACCTAGCCGATAAAGGAAAAGGATACGGAATGGAAAGCCATATTATTGATGGTAATAATATTCTGGAAGTCTATAATTTGTTATCCGAATTGAAAGCTTCGATGAAAGAAAATCCACGTCCTGTTTTATTGGAATTCAAAACCTTCAGAATGCGCGGGCATGAAGAGGCGAGTGGTACTAAATACGTTCCGCAGGAATTAATGGATTTATGGGCGATTAAAGATCCGGTAGAGAATTATAGAAAATACTTGTCTGAAAATGACATTCTTACAACCGATTTTGATACAGCTTTACATGCTGAAATAAAGAAGGAAATTGACGAAAGCCTGGCTGTTGCCAATGCAGAACCTGAGATTGAAGCTTCTTTAAGTGAAGAATTAAATGATGTTTATAAACCATATACATTCGAACAAGTTAAACCATCTGAGGGAAAAGAAAATATTCGTTTTATTGATGCCATTTCTGCCAGTTTGAGACAATCGATGGAGCGCCATGAAAACTCAGTAATCATGGGTCAGGATATTGCTGAATATGGTGGTGCTTTCAAAATTACCGATGGTTTTGTAGCGCAGTTTGGTAAAGAGCGGGTTATCAATACGCCAATTTGTGAAAGTGCTGTGGTTTCGGCGGGAATGGGATTGTCGATTAATGGATACAAAGCGATTGTGGAAATGCAGTTTGCCGATTTTGTTTCGACAGGTTTTAATCCAATTGTAAATTTATTAGCCAAATCACATTACCGTTGGTTAGAAAAAGCCGATGTTGTAGTCCGAATGCCTTGCGGCGGAGGAACACAAGCCGGACCTTTTCATTCGCAAACCAATGAAGCTTGGTTTACCAAAACTCCCGGTTTAAAAGTGGTTTATCCGGCATTTCCATATGATGCCAAAGGGCTTTTAAATACTGCTATCAATGATCCTAATCCAGTATTATTCTTTGAACACAAACAATTGTACAGAAGCGTTTACCAAGACGTTCCTACCGATTATTATACGATTCCATTAGGAAAAGCGGCTTTGTTGAAAGGAGGAAATCAGGTTACGATTATTTCGTTTGGAGCTGCGGTACATTGGGCTTTGGATACTTTAGCAAAAAATCCTGAAATCTCAGCTGACTTGTTAGATTTGAGAACTTTACAACCTTTGGATACCGAGGCTATTTTTGCATCGGTAAAGAAAACAGGAAGAGTGATTATTTATCAAGAAGACAGTATGTTTGGCGGAATTGCCAGCGATATTTCGGCAATGATAATGGAAAATTGTTTCAAATATCTAGATGCGCCTGTAAAACGAGTGGCAAGTTTAGATACACCAATTCCGTTTACAAAAGCCTTGGAAGATCAATATTTGCCGAAAGGCAGATTCGAAAATGATTTGAAACAACTTTTGGTATATTAAGTTTTAAACGTATGAATAGGCTGTTTTTAGAATTCTAAAAATAACCTAATAGCCAATAGAGTATTATAAAAATAATGATTGTTCCGAAACAGCCACAACCTAATTTCTTAGCACCGTAACCTGCCAGTATTGTTTTAAAGAAACTATTCATAAGTTTGAATTTAAGTGTCTTATAAAATTAAACTTTTATTTTTTGAATGGCAAGTTTTATTTCAATTCCAAGAATATTTTCTTAATCAAAGCTATTTCATCCTGATACATTGTTTTTTTTCTGGTGGCGAAATAAAGCGTGTTTTTTAGTGGATTATTTCCTTCCCAAATCAGTTTAATGGAACCGTTGTCAATTTCTTTTCTACAAAGGAAATCAGGCACCACTGCCAATCCCTTTCCACTGCTCAAACAACGGATTATTGAATTTAGATTTGGAACAATATAATTAGGTCTGAAATCAGGATATTTATTGAAATTTAACTGCCAGAAACGGCGCAAATGTTCCATATCTCCGGTGGTTCCGTACCATTTTTGTTGTTTTAACCAAAGTTCGATTTCTTCTATATTTTCATTTTTTTCTATCGAATTGAATTCTAAATCATCAATTTCGCTACCGCCAACAAGTACAATAGTTTCTGATGAAAATGCCTGATATTCGATCGTATTTTTAATTACCATCTGAGGTGTAATAATTAAATCTAAAATTCCTTTTTCCAAGCTTTCCACCATTTCAGGATATTCACCAAATTGAATAATAACATTAAATGGCAAGGTTGAAATATACTGTTCCAGTGTAATTTGAAAAGTTTCAAAACACATTCCCACGCTGATGGTTGGTGTGTTTTTTTCAGTACTTCTTTGAAAGTTTTTTTCGGCTTCTTCCAGTTTGGTCAATGCTTCAATTATAAAGTTATAAAGCACTTTTCCTTTTTCTGTCGGAACCATTTTGCGGCCTGTTCGGTCAAATAATTTATACCCAACATAATTTTCCAATGAACTCAAATGCAAACTCACACCTGGCTGGGAAATAAATAACACTTCAGCTGCATTAGTCAACGTTCCTGTTTTATAAACTGTTTTAAACGTGCGATACCATTCTAAATTCACCATAACTATTATAATTATGATACAAAGGTATGAATTAAGTTATTTTAATAATAGACTTTCTCGTTCTAACTTTGCATTATCAAATTAAAAACAGAGATCATGAAAAAAATATTTATAATAAATGGTGGACAAAAGTTCGGCCATTCCGGAGGGAGATTTAATGAAACCATTTCGAATGAAACGTTGAATTTTTTTAAAAACAATAAAGCTTTTGAAATAAAAACCACAAATATCAATGACGATTACAATCCTGCTGCAGAAGTTGATAAATTTGTTTGGGCAGATGTAATAATTTATCACACACCAATATGGTGGTTTCAGTTGCCTCACGGATTTAAAAAATACATTGATGTGGTTTTCACCGAAGGTCATGCAAAAGGGATTTACAAAAGTGATGGACGATCTTCGGAAAATCCTACGATTAATTACGGAACTGGCGGAATGCTTCATGGCAAAAAATATATGTTAACCACATCTTGGAATGCTCCAAAAGAAGCTTTTACTTTGCCGGGAGAATTTTTTGAACAGAAAAGTGTTGATGAAGGACCCTTATTTGGTTTTCACAGAATGAATGCTTTTACGGGAATGAAGCCATTGCAAAGTATGCATTTTCATGATATTGAAAAGAATGCCGATGTAGAGAATGACATTAAATTGTATCAAAACCATTTAACACAACTATTTTTAAATTAATTATGCAAATAAACCTAACGGTAATTATAAAAAGTAAACTAGAAAGTATAGAAACATTAAAATCTCTTTTACTTGATTTAGTACAAAATTCCACAAAAGAAGCAGCTTGTATTCAATATGATTTGCATCAAAGTAAGGACCAACCCAATACCTTTATTTTCCATGAAATTTGGGAAAATCAAAACGGATTGGATAATCATAATCAACAATTGTATCTTCAGTCGTTTTTTGAAAATTCAAAATCACTTTTACAGGAAACTCCAATTCTTTATAAAACGGAGAAATTAGGATAATAAAATTATAAAATAGGTTCCTGAGAATAAAACTATTCAAGGAACCTAGTTAAAAGGATTTCTTATTTCCAAAACCGTTTATATTACCTATTACTCAATTTCGCTTTTTCCTTAATAATATCACTGATTTTTCGGTTTTCAATTTTGCTTTCCAGCCAAGAAATAATATCAAGATAAAGAAAGGCTCTTTTTTCGTAGGTGTTTTTTTCCAATTCGATAAATCGCTCTCTCATTTTTATAAACTCTTTTTTGATATCACCAGGATAAATGGAGTTTAGGTTTTTCATGAATCGCATAATTTCCTTTTGAACCTCATGTAAGTCATTCATTTTCAATAAAAACTTGTAGGTGTTTTTTAATTGGTTTTCCAAATAATAATCTTTACCCAATTCGTAATGAGCTATCAGACAAAGAATTCGAGAAAAGCACATTAAATCTTCCCGCATCGAAAGATTTTTGTTGTTTATGATTTTCTCTAAATAAAAGATACATTCATTATATTTTTCGTTACCAAAATAAATAGAAGCTATTTTATAATAAAACAACATTTCGTGATGTTCATCAAGATGCTCACTGTGAAGTTTTAATTTTTCTAAAATTTCAGGAATTAAATACTCGCTTTCGGCGAAAGTACCTTCTAAAATATGATAATTTAATTTGTTATTATATAGATATAAGAATGATAAAGAAGCAATATTATCATTCACCGGAAAACGAGGATCGCTAATAGTTTCTTCTAATAAAACCAAATATTTTTTAAAATTTGATTTGTATTTAAGCATATATAATGACTCCAGCAAATAATGATTTCCTTTAAGGAAAAATACCGGATTTAGATAAATCATATTGGGGTTATCATAAAAAAGATTAACCCATTTATAGGCATATTTATAGCTCGCTAAAAAGTCCTGCACTAAAAAACTATGCCAAAGATTAGCATTGTAAAACCAATATTTTTCTCGAAATCCAAATTTTTTCTCGTCGAATTTAGAAATGTGTTTGTTGAAATAGTCGTCTATATATTTATACTCTTCGTCACTTTTTACATAACCTGTTTTGAGCATAATACCATACAGTTGCAGTGATAAATTAGATAATTTGCTGGAAATAGTATTGCGATAATTCAACTCCTTCGCCTGAATAACTAACTCATCAGCGCGTCCCTGAATACTTCGCGTAATATATTGTGATTCAATCAGTTTTTCAAATTCTACAATCTCATACGCCATGAGTTTTTCGTCATTTTCTAAAGCAAGAATCTTTGTTTTATCCAAGATTTTTAAGCTTTGCTTGTACAAGCCTTTATTATATAGTATCGCCGCAAAATCAATTTGTTCTCTTAGTTGATACCGAATATTTTGACTTGGAATATTCAATCGAATACTTACTAAAATTTGTTTGTATAAATATGACTTTAGGTTGGATAATTGTACTTTTTTAATAATACCACTTTTCAGAATTAGTTTTTCATCATATACTTCTGATTTATCTAAAATATTGAATAATTCGATGAATTTTGTATTTGAACTTGTCTCGAGGCGGCTCGCAAAAATCTTAAATTGTCTTTTTTCAGACTTTGAAAGGGATTTTATTAATACAAATAAGAAATCTTTTTGATGGTTAGCCATTGTAATATATTGTAGCTTAATTTGTTGTTAATCAATTAGTTATAAAGTATTAATTCTCTTTATAAGCAGTATATTTCGTTAAAATGAGTTTTATATTAAAGTAATGAAATATAAATTTGTTATCGAGATGTGAAATTACATTAAATAAATGAAAATGAATAGAGAGAAAGTTCAAATTTTTGATACCACTTTACGAGATGGAGAACAGGTCCCAGGATGTAAATTAGATACCAATCAAAAACTCGTTATAGCAAATCGCTTAGACGAAATGGGTGTTGACATTATTGAAGCTGGTTTTCCTGTTTCTAGTCCAGGTGATTTTTTGTCTGTTTCTGAAATTAGTAAGATTGTAAAAAATGCAACTGTTTGTGGTTTAACCAGAGCAGTAAAAAATGATATTGATGTTGCTGCAGCTGCCTTAAAACATGCTAAAAAACCGCGTATTCATACTGGAATCGGAACTTCAAATTCACATATAATACATAAATTAAATACTACTAGAGAAGATATTATCGCCAGAGCAAAATTTGCAGTTTCACACGCTAAATCGTATGTTGAAGATGTAGAGTTTTATGCTGAAGATGCCGGTAGAACTGATAATGATTTCTTGGCAAGAGTTTGCGAAGAAGTAATAAAATCAGGTGCTACGGTACTTAATATTCCTGATACAACCGGGTATTGCTTACCTGAAGAATACGGTGCAAAAATAAAATACCTAAAAGAAAACGTAAAAGGTATTGAAAATGTCATTCTTTCTTGTCATTGTCATAATGATTTAGGGATGGCAACAGCCAATTCTATAGCAGGTGCAGTAAACGGAGCAAGACAAATAGAATGCACGATTAATGGAATAGGAGAAAGAGCCGGAAACACTGCACTTGAAGAAGTAGTAATGATTTTCAAACAACATCCTTATTTAAATCTATACACTGATATCAATACGAAACAGTTGAACGAAATGAGTCGTTTAGTTTCTGAAAGTATGGGTATGATGGTACAGCCAAATAAAGCGATTGTTGGTGCTAATGCTTTTGCACACAGTTCAGGAATTCATCAGGACGGTGTGATTAAAAACAGAGCAACTTATGAAATCATGGATCCCTTGGATGTAGGTGTCAATGAGTCTTCAATAGTTCTTACTGCGAGAAGTGGTAGAGCAGCATTGGCATACAGAGCAAAAAAAGTAGGATATGAACTTACTAAAGTACAATTGGATGTAGTTTATATTGAGTTCTTAAAATTTGCTGATATCAAAAAAGAAGTTTTAGATGATGATATTCATCAAATTATTGAAGCTTGTAAAATACAAAGTGATTTAATAAGAAACTAATAAAAGCACTATTTACATAATAGTATCCTTTTATATAAAAACTAAACCATGAATTTAAAAATAGCAGTACTGCCAGGAGACGGAATAGGACCAGAGGTGACCTTACAGGCAAAGAAAGCTTTACATGCTATAGGTGTAGTGTATGATCATGAATTTGTTTTTGAAGATGCTCTTATGGGAGCTGTTGCAATAGATAAAACTGGAAACCCTCTTCCGGAACAAACGCTTAACCTTTGCCTCAATACAGATGCTGTTTTGTTTGGCGCTATTGGTGATCCCAAATACGACAACAATCCTAGCGCTAAAGTTCGTCCGGAGCAAGGCTTATTAAAATTGAGAAAAGAATTAGGTCTTTTTGCAAATATCCGACCTATAAAACCATATAATTCCTTATTAGATTCTTCTCCTTTAAAAAGAGAAATAATCGAAGGTGCTGATTTTACTATTTTCAGAGAACTTACTGGAGGTGTTTATTTTGGCGAGAAAAAATTGAATGATGCTGGTACAATAGCTTCTGATTTATGTGAATATTCAGAAGAAGAAATCACCCGAATTACTCATTTGGCTTTTAAAGCGGCACAAAACAGACGTAAAAAAGTAACGATGGTGGATAAAGCCAATGTGCTTGAAACATCTCGCTTATGGCGAAAAGTTGTCAAAAAAGTGAGCGAAAATTATCCTGATGTACTATTGGATTTTCTTTTTGTTGATAATGCTGCGATGCAAATCATCTTAAATCCAAAACAATTTGATGTCATTTTGACCGAAAATTTATTTGGAGATATATTATCCGATGAAGCTAGTGTCATTACGGGGTCTATAGGATTATTGGCTTCGGCATCATTAGGAAATAAAAATGCGCTTTTTGAACCCATTCATGGTTCTTATCCGCAAGCAAAAGGAAAAAATATAGCTAATCCAATTGCTTCAATATTATCAGCAGCAATGCTTTTAGAACATTTTGGACTTCATAAAGAAGCTAAAAAAGTGTATGAAGCAGTAGAAAAAGCGATTGAATATAATGTGGTGACAATAGATTTGAAAGCAGATTCAAAATTTGGTACCAATGAAGTTGGAGACTTTATTTCGAATGTCATTTTAAGTAAAGATGATTTATATTTTAAAAGTGACAATGTCCAAATAGGACAATCGACTATTGTTTAACAAAACAATGATCAAAAGTGCATTTAATAATTGAAAAGCGCTTATAATTTTAAGGTTCTATTTTTTTGTTCTATTTGTTTTTCATACTTTTGAAGCAAATAAAAAAAATGAAAATCGTAACTATTATTTCTTCAATTATTAATGTCAATGTGGTAATCACATATGCAGTAGGAATGTTATAGATATAATTAAAAAAATATTTAAAACCTTCCAATTATTTTGGAAGGTTTTTTTTTGGAATAAATTTTAAAAAATACAGAAACAATCATATAATGGAATTAAATAAATACAGCAAAACAATCACTCAAGACGAAACACAACCCGCTTCTCAAGCGATGTTTTACGGAATTGGTTTGACAGAAGAGGATCTTAAAAAAGCGCAGGTAGGAATTGTGAGTATGGGTTACGATGGGAATCCTTGTAACATGCACTTAAACGATTTGGCTAAAGATATTAAGACAGGCGTCTGGAAAGAAGATCTAGTGGGTTTGATTTTTAATACTATTGGTGTAAGTGATGGTATTTCTAATGGTAATGATGGAATGCGTTTTTCTTTGGTTTCTCGTGATGTGATTGCAGATTCTATTGAAACTGTTATGGGAGCGCAATGGTATGATGGTATGATTGCCGTTCCAGGTTGTGATAAAAATATGCCAGGAGCCTTAATGGCTATGGGTAGAGTAAATCGCCCTTCTATTATGGTTTACGGAGGTTCAATTCACCCAGGAAAATGGAAAGGTGAAGACTTAAATATTGTTTCTGCTTTTGAAGCATTAGGAAAAAAATTCAGCAATTCTATTACACCTGAAGATTTCAAAGGAGTAATACAAAATGCTTGTCCAGGTGCAGGTGCTTGCGGTGGGATGTACACTGCTAACACGATGTCATCAGCAATTGAAGCATTAGGAATGAGTTTACCTTACAGTTCTTCTAATCCTGCTTTGAGTCCGGAAAAGAAACAAGAATGTGCTGATGCTGGTAAAGCAATCAAAATATTATTAGAAAAAGATATTAAGCCTAGAGACATTATGACTCGTAAAGCATTTGAAAATGCAATTACGATGGTAGCAGTTTTAGGAGGTTCTACAAATGCGGTAATGCACTTAATTGCAATGGCTCACGCTGTAGGTATTGAACTAACATTAAAAGATTTCCAGGATATCAGCGATAAAACACCATTATTAGCCGATTTGAAACCAAGTGGTAAATACTTAATGGAAGATTTACATAATGTAGGAGGTGTTCCAGCAGTAATGAAATATTTATTAAAAGAAGGTTTCTTACACGGTGAATGTTTGACAGTAACAGGAAAAACAATAGCTGAAAATTTAGCTTCAATTCCTGATTTGCATGATGGTCAAGAAGTAATTCATGAAATCCAAAAAGCATTAAAAGCTACTGGAAATATTCAAATTCTATACGGAAACATTGCTTCAGAAGGTTGTGTCGCTAAAATTAGCGGAAAAGAAGGAGAGTTTTTTGAAGGTACAGCAGTAGTTTATGAAAATGAAAAAGATGTAATTAAAGGAATACAAGGTGGTGAAGTTAAGCCTGGAAACGTAGTGATTATTCGGTATTGTGGTCCAAAAGGTGGCCCTGGTATGTCTGAAATGTTAAAACCAACATCTGCCATTATGGGAGCTGGTTTAGGAAGTACTGTCGCTTTGATTACTGACGGACGTTTCTCTGGAGGTTCTCACGGTTTCGTGGTTGGTCACGTTACTCCGGAAGCCTATGAAGGTGGTGGAATTGCATTGATAGAAAATGGAGATGTTATTACAATTGATGCTGTGAAAAACACGATCAATATGAAAATATCTGACGAAGAATTGGCAAAACGTAAAGCCAACTGGGTTCAGCCGAAATCACCAATTAAACAAGGAGTGTTACTTAAATATATGCGTTCGGTCTCAAGTGCCTCTGAAGGATGTGTAACCGATAAATAATCCCCTAACTCCCGAAAGGGAAATAATAATAAAATAGGGTTGGACTTTTATTTGAAAGTAAAAAATAAGAATACTATATCAATCTCAGCTTTCTCTATTTGGAGAGCCCCGAAGTTTCGGGAGGGATGAGAAAAAATAATAAACGTACCCATGGGAACAAATAAAATATCAGGCGCAGAAGCCGTTATTAGATGCTTATTAGAAGAAGGAGTAGACTTGGTTTATGGTTATCCAGGTGGTGCCATCATGCCAGTTTACGACGAATTATATAAATTTCAAGATCAATTGCAGCATGTTTTAGTACGTCACGAACAAGGGGCAACTCATGCCGCTCAGGGATTTGCAAGAGCAACAGGAAAAGTTGGTGTGGCAATAGCTACTTCAGGTCCCGGAGCAACAAATCTTGTAACCGGTATTGCTGATGCCCAAATTGATTCAACACCAATGGTTTGTATTACCGGTCAGGTAGGGAAACATTTATTAGGTTCAGATGCATTTCAGGAAACAGATATTATCGGAATTTCGACTCCAGTAACCAAATGGAATTATCAAATTACCGAGGCACATGAAATACCTGAAATCATTGCAAAAGCATTTTATATTGCAAGATCAGGTCGTCCGGGTCCAGTATTGATTGATATCACAAAAAATGCGCAATTTGACGAAATTGAATTTAGTTATAAAAAATGTACCAGCATCAGAAGTTACAACCCAAAGCCAACTTTAGACATTGAAAAAGTTAAAGAAGCTGCGGAACTAATCAACAATGCAAAAAAACCATATATCGTTTTTGGTCAGGGAATTATTCTTGGTGAAGCCGAAGAACAATTGAAAGCATTAGTTGAAAAATCAGGAATTCCTGCTGCTTGGACTATTTTAGGACTTTCGGCATTGCCAACAGATCACCCATTAAATGTGGGAATGTTAGGAATGCATGGAAATTATGGTCCTAATTTATTGACAAATGAATGTGATGTTTTAATTGCGCTTGGAATGCGTTTTGATGATCGTGTTACAGGAAATTTAGCTACTTATGCGAAACAAGCCAAAGTAATTCACTTTGAAATTGATCCATCGGAAATAGATAAAAATGTAAAAACAACAGTTGCTGTTTTAGCTGATGTCAAAGAATCTCTGACTGCTTTACTTCCTTTTATCAAAAATAATACACACGAATCTTGGCACAACGAGTTCAAGGAAATGTATAAAATTGAATTGGAAGCGGTTATCAATGAGGAGTTAAAACCTAAGAAAGAAGGAATTTCTATGGGTGAAACTATCGAAATGATTAATAAACATTCTAAAGGGGATGCAATTATGGTTTCGGATGTGGGACAACACCAAATGTTTGCTTGTCGTTATGCCAAATTCAATTCGACAAAAAGTAACGTAACTTCTGGTGGTTTAGGAACTATGGGATTTGCTTTACCAGCTGCTATTGGTGCCAAAATGGGAATGCCAGAACGTGAAGTGGTAGCTATTATTGGTGATGGTGGTTTTCAAATGACTATTCAGGAATTAGGAACCATTTTTCAAACTAAAGTTCCTGTAAAAATTGTAGTCTTGAACAATGAATTTTTAGGAATGGTGCGTCAGTGGCAACAATTGTTTTTTGACAAAAGATATGCTTCTACGGAAATGACCAATCCTAATTTTATAGCGATTGCTGAAGGCTATTATATTAAAGCTAAAAAAGTAACCAAAAGAGAAGATTTAGATGCTGCTGTTGCTGAAATGATGGCTTCAAAAGAATCCTATTTCCTTGAAGTTATGGTAGAAAAAGAAAATAACGTATTCCCAATGATTCCAACAGGAGCATCGGTTTCTGATATGCGATTAAGTTAATATTATGGAAAATAAAACATTCACCATTTCTGTTTATTCAGAAAACAACGTTGGCTTATTAAACAGAATATCAGGAATATTCTTGAAACGCCATATCAATATTTTAAGTTTAAATGTGTCCGAATCAGAAATAGAAAATGTTTCCAGATTCATCATTGTAGTGGATACAACTGAAAAATGGGTGCAAAATATTGTAGGTCAAATCGAAAAACAAATCGAAGTAATCAAAGCGTTTTATCATGTTGATGAAGAAACTATTTTCTTGGAAAGTGCTTTGTTCAAAATAAATTCAAGTTTGTTATTTGATGAAAGACAAATACAAAATATTATAAAAGAGAGTCATTCAGAAATCGTTACCGTATCAAGAGACTTTTTTGTAATTTCAAAATCAGGAAGACGTTCTGAGATTGAAGAATTATATGAAAAATTAAAACCTTTCGGAATCATGCAGTTTGTGCGTTCAGGAAGAATATCTGTTTCCAAAGAAAAAATGGAAATATCAACGTTATTAGAAGAGCTTAAATAGAACTCATTGCAGTAACACTTTATAATGTTACTGTATCAATCAAAATTTCAATTATTAAATTTTAAAATCATTAAATAAAAAAAGATGGCAAATTATTTCAATTCATTACCACTTAGATTACAATTAGAGCAATTAGGCGTTTGCGAATTCATGGATCAATCAGAATTTTCAAATGGTATAGCAGCATTAGCAGGAAAAAAAGTAGTTATCGTAGGTTGTGGAGCTCAAGGTTTGAACCAAGGTTTGAACATGAGAGATTCAGGTTTAGATATTTCTTACGCATTGCGTGCAGAAGCAATTGCACAAAAAAGAGCTTCTTATATGAATGCTGCTGATAATGGTTTCAAAGTGGGAACTTATGAAGAATTAATTCCAACTGCTGATTTGGTTTGTAACCTTACACCAGACAAGCAACATACAGCTGTAGTAACAGCAATCATGCCGTTGATGAAAAATGGTTCTACATTAGCGTATTCTCATGGTTTTAATATTGTAGAAGAAGGAATGCAAATCCGTAAAGACATCACGGTTATTATGTGTGCTCCTAAATGTCCAGGATCTGAAGTTCGTGAAGAATATAAAAGAGGTTTTGGTGTACCAACTTTAATTGCGGTTCACCCTGAAAATGACCCAAACAATGAAGGTTTTGAACAAGCAAAAGCATATGCAGTTGCTACTGGAGGACATAGAGCAGGAGTTTTGAACTCTTCATTTGTAGCTGAAGTAAAATCGGATTTAATGGGAGAACAAACCATTCTTTGTGGAATGTTACAAACAGGTTCAATTTTATGTTTCGACAAAATGGTTGAAAAAGGAATCGAGCCAGCTTATGCTTCAAAATTAATTCAATACGGTTGGGAAACTGTAACTGAAGCTTTGAAACATGGTGGAATTACTAACATGATGGATCGTCTTTCTAATCCTGCAAAAATCGAAGCTTACGAAATTTCGGAAGAATTGAAAGATATTATGCGTCCATTATTCCAAAAACATCAAGATGATATCATTTCTGGAGAATTTTCAAGAAACATGATGATTGACTGGGACAATAATGATGTTAATTTATTGACTTGGAGAGCTGCAACTGCAGAAACTAATTTTGAAAAAACGGCTCCAACAGCAGCTCATATTTCAGAACAAGAATATTTTGACAATGGCGTTTTGATGATTGCCATGGTTAAAGCAGGTGTAGAATTGGCTTTCGAAACAATGACACAATCAGGAATCATTGAAGAATCAGCTTACTACGAATCTTTACATGAATTGCCTTTGATTGCTAATACAGTAGCAAGAAAAAAATTATATGAAATGAACAGAATCATTTCGGATACTGCAGAATATGGTTGTTATTTATTTGACCATGCTTGTAAACCTTTATTGGTTGATTATATGAAAACTGTAGATACAAACGTAATTGGTAAACCGTTCTCAACTTCTAACGGAGTAGATAATGCAGTTCTTATTGCGGTAAATAAAAGTATTCGTCAACACCCTATTGAAGAAGTAGGAGAGTGGTTGAGAGAATCTATGACGGCTATGAAAAAAATAGGATAATAAAAATTAGGAATTACACACATGAGGGTGTGTTGGGATTTGCATTATATCATTTGAATCCATAATATTTTGAATTAGTAAGCACTTATTAAAAGAAAAAAGAGATATGGATGCATATTACTTTCACTTAACTTCAAACGATTTGAAAGTTAAGTGAAGTAATTCCTTTCTAAAACAGAATTAGATACTTTTTAATGTCTAAATTAGATTTTGAGAGGCTTCAATTGATGTTACAATAATGCATTTTTTATTAGTAAAATTATTTGTTGTTAAATTTTTGTTGAGATAAAAGGCGAGGTAGAAATTCTATCTCGCTTTTTTTGTTTTAATCCCAATTCTTATAAATAGCAAAAAACAAATAAATTATCATTAAAAAACGTATTTTTTTGTTTAATATTTAATTTAACATAGGAATTTATAATTTAAATAATTTTAAGAATAGAAAGAGATTTAATACTTTTATAAAAAATTAAAAAACATGAGCTACTATAAAATTGATAATTTAGAACAATATTTTAAACATTATAATAAATCAGTTCGTGAGCCAAGAAAATTTTGGGGTAAAATAGCAGAAGAAAATTTCACTTGGTACCAACAATGGGATAAAGTTGTCGATTTTAATATGGCTGAAGCCGAAATAAAATGGTTTACTGAAGCTAAAGTAAATATGACTAAAAATTGTATTGACAGACATCTTGCTAAAAGAGGTGATAAAACGGCTATTATTTTTGAACCGAATGATCCAACAGAAACAGCATTACATATAACCTATAATGAATTACACCAACGTGTTTGTAAAATGGCAAATGTGTTGCGGGAGCAAGGCATAAAAAAAGGAGATCGTGTTTGTATTTATTTACCAATGATACCTGAATTGGCTATAACCACTTTGGCTTGCGCCAGAATCGGAGCCATACATTCCGTTATTTTTGCAGGATTTTCATCTTCAGCTGTAGCCACTAGAATAAATGACAGCGATTGTAAAATGGTCATTACCTCAGATGGTGGTTATCGTGGTAACAAAACCATTGATTTAAAAGCAATTATTGACGAAGCATTAGTAAACTGTCCCGGTGTATCAACTGTCTTGGTGGTAAAAAGAACCAATACTTCCGTAAATATGAAAGATGGACGTGACCAATGGTTGCAACGCCTTCTAGATGAAGCTTCAGATAATAATGTCGCTGAAATCATGGATGCCGAAGATCCATTGTTTATCCTTTATACTTCAGGCTCTACCGGTAAACCAAAAGGAATGGTACATACGACCGCAGGATATATGGTTTACACCGCTTATACTTTTAAAAATGTTTTTAATCATGAAGAAAACGACATTTTTTGGTGTACTGCTGATATAGGTTGGATTACCGGACATTCATATACCCTATATGGTCCGTTATTAAATGGTGGAACAACTGTAATTTTTGAAGGAGTTCCGTCTTATCCCGATTTTAGTCGTTTCTGGGAAATCATCGAGAAACATAAAGTAACTCAATTTTATACGGCGCCAACGGCTATTCGTGCTTTGGCAAAAGAAAGCTTAGAATACGTGCAAAAGTTTCCTTTAAAATCATTAAAAGTAATCGGTTCAGTAGGTGAGCCAATAAATGAAGAAGCTTGGCACTGGTACAATGACCATGTTGGAGATAAAAGATGTCCAGTTGTCGATACGTGGTGGCAAACCGAAACGGGTGGAATTATGATTTCTCCAATTGCATTTGTTACTCCAACAAAACCTACTTATGCTACTTTGCCATTACCTGGAATTCAACCGGTATTAATGGACGAAAAACGCAATGAAATTGAAGGCAATCAAGTTGTAGGTAGTTTGTGTATTAAATTTCCATGGCCTGGAATTGCCAGAACCATTTGGGGTGATCATCAACGATATAAAGATACTTACTTTACTACCTTTCCAGGGAAATATTTCACTGGTGACGGTGCTTTGCGTGATGAAGTAGGATATTACAGGATTACGGGTCGTGTAGACGATGTGGTTATCGTTTCAGGACACAATTTGGGAACGGCTCCAATTGAAGATGCTATTAATGAACATCCGGCAGTTGCTGAATCAGCCATTGTAGGTTTTCCTCATGATATCAAAGGAAATGCCTTATATGGTTTTGTAATTTTAAAAGAAACCGGAGAAACTAGAAATAAAGAAAATCTTATTAAAGAGATTAATCAACACATAACGGATCACATTGGTCCAATTGCTAAACTGGATAAAATTCAATTTGTTTCCGGTTTACCAAAAACTCGCTCCGGAAAAATCATGCGTAGAATTCTACGTAAAATAGCCGAAGGAGATTATTCAAATTTTGGAGATACTACAACATTATTAAATCCTGAAATTGTTGAAGAAATAAAAGAAGGAAAATTATAGATTAATTAAAAGCTGTTTGTAATAAAACAGCTTTTTTTTTTGAATTATATTGTTTAATTGACTCTAAAAAAGAAAAGAGTTTCAGTTTATTAAAGTATATAATTATGTAAGTTTTATATTCGATAATATAGTTGTGTTCCCAAACAAATCCATAAATTTACTTCTCTATGAAAAATAATGAAGTTTTAATTATTGGTGGTGGCTTAGCAGGATTAACTGCTGCAATTCATTTATCCAAAATTGGATTTCAAATAACCGTTGTAGAAAAAAATGAATTTCCAAAACATAAAGTTTGTGGCGAATACATTTCTAATGAAGTTTTACCCTATCTCAATTGGCTGGATTTAAAAATAGCTGATTTATATCCTACAGCCATCACAAAGCTTGAATTTTCAACTGTCAGCGGAAAGAAAATTAAAAGTACTTTACCTCTTGGTGGATTTGGAATTAGTCGCTATATCTTGGATGAATATTTATATAAAAAAGCAATTGCTAATGGTTGTGAAATTATTCAAGATTTAGTTGAAGACATCGCTTTTGAGGATGAAATATTTACTGTAACAACTTCAAATAAAATTATTTTAAAAGCTAAAATTGTAATTGGAGCTTTTGGCAAACGTTCTATTATTGATCAAAAACTAAATCGCAATTTTCAGAAGAAATCACCATGGTTGGCTGTCAAAGGACATTATTCAGGAAATTTCCCAAGTGATTTGGTGGGATTACATAACTTTAAAGGTGGTTATTGCGGGGTTTCAAAAGTTGAAAATGATGTAATTAATATTTGTTATTTAGCAGATTATGAAACCTTCAAACGGTTTAAAAACGTGGAGGAATATCAAAATAAAGTTGTTACTCAAAACCTACATTTAAAAACAATTTTCGAAAAAAGTAATTTGCTTTTCGAAAAACCATTAACGATAAGCCAAATTTCTTTCGAAAAAAAACAAGCGGTTGAAAATCATGTTTTAATGATTGGAGATACCGCCGGATTAATTCATCCTTTGTGTGGAAATGGAATGGCAATGGCTATTCATAGTGCTAAAATTGTTTCGGAATTAGTGGAGAAATATTTCAATAATGAAATTAAATCCAGAAACGAATTAGAAGAAAAATATAGTAAGGAATGGAGTTCTAATTTTAGTCAAAGATTAAAAATAGGGAGATTTTTATCGAATCTTTTGCAAAAGCAAAAACTCTCAAGTGTATTAATGCGTATATTGATCACATTTCCGTTTTTATTGCCAAAAATTATAAAAAAAACGCATGGAAAATCTATAATTTTAAACTCATAGATGTCTATAAACACCAAATACAGAACGGATCAGCCTGAAACGATGGATGATTTTGCAATGGAAGGAGAAATCTTACGGGATGCATTAGATAAAATTGCCCAAATCAATCAGCTTTTGGGAGGAAACCAGTTAACTTTACGAGGTGTTCAGAGTTTGATTCAGGATATTTCTAAATCAAAAGAAATTAGAATAGTAGATGTAGGTTGTGGGAATGGTGATATGTTACGAACATTAGCGGATTTTGGATTAAAAAACAATCTGAAATTTCAATTAATAGGCATAGATGCTAATAATTTCACTATTATGCATGCACGAAAATTATCTGAAAAGTATTCTAATATATCGTACCAATGCGAAGATATATTTGATAAATCTTTTGAAGAATTAAAATACGATATTGTTTTGTGTACTTTGACATTACATCATTTTAAAGACGATGACATTATTCATTTGTTACATGTTTTTAATAATAATTCGAATATTGGGATTGTTATAAATGATCTACAAAGGAGTGCTGTTGCTTATCGTTTATTTGAGGCATTATGTTTTGTTTTTAGATTAAATGATATGTCACGGGAAGATGGATTAATTTCAATTTTACGAGGTTTTAAAAAAGAAGAACTAGTTAGTTTTTCTGAAAAATTAAATTTTAGCAACTATAAAATTCAGTGGAAATGGGCATTTCGCTACCAATGGATAATTTCGAAAATATGAGTGTAAAAATAAAAGCCGTTACAAAACAATTACCAAAATACTCCCGAACAACCGAAGAAATCATTCCATTTTTGGATGCTTGGTTAGTAGGACAAGACGAACGTTTCATTAGGAAAGTAAAAAAAATATTTGAAGGTGCAGCTGTCGATAAGCGGTACTCAATTATGGATCCAATTGCCGTTTTTACTGAAACTTCTTTTGAAGAAAGAAATGATATTTATGTTCGCGAAGTTATCGATTTAGGCGAAAAAGTATTAGAAAAAGCTTTAAAGAAAGCCAATTGGAATCCGGAAGATTTAGACTATATTATTACGGTGAGTTGCACTGGAATTATGATTCCGTCATTGGACGCTTATTTGATTAATAAATTAAAATTGCGTCAAGATATAGTTCGGCTTCCAGTAACTGAAATGGGCTGTGCCGCCGGGATTTCAGGAATTATTTACGCTAAAAATTTTTTGCAGGCTAATCCTGGAAAACGGGCAGCGGTAATTGCGGTTGAAAGTCCAACAGCTACATTTCAATTAGATGATTTTTCGATGGCTAATATTGTTAGTGCAGCTATTTTTGGCGATGGTGCGGCTTGTGTTTTGCTTTCTTCTCATGAGGATGAGGAAGGTCCAGAAATTCTAGCCGAAGAAATGTATCATTTCTATGATAATATCCATATGATGGGATTTAAGTTGACTAATTCAGGTTTACAAATGGTATTGGATATAGAAGTTCCAGAAACTATTGCATCACATTTTCCGGATATTATTCATCCATTTTTAGAGAAAAATAATTTAAAAATGGAGGATGTTGATCATTTGATTTTTCACCCAGGTGGAAAAAAAATTATTCAAACAGTAGAAGCTTTATTTTCTGATTTAGGAAAAAACATTAATGACACAAAAGAAGTATTGCGATTGTATGGGAACATGTCAAGTGCGACGGTTTTATATGTTTTAGAACGAATTATGGACAGCAAACCTAAAAAAGGAGAGAAAGGATTAATGTTGAGTTTTGGTCCAGGATTTTCGGCACAACGGGTTTTGTTACAGTTTTAGTAGTCAATCTTATCATTTCGATTAACGAGAAATAATGAAAAAGTAAAATATGACAAAAGAAGAAATCATAGCTAAATTACCCTATTCTAAACCTTTTCTATTTGTTGATGAAATAATCAATATCAATGAAAATGGAGTGGAAGGTACTTATACATTTGATTCAACTTTAGATTTTTATAAAGGGCATTTTAAAGAAAATCCAGTTACTCCAGGAGTAATTTTAACTGAAGTTATGGCACAAATCGGGTTAGTTTGTTTGGGGATTTTTTTATTAGATAATTCATTTAATAAAATGAATTCAATTGCTTTAACATCAACCGAAATAGAGTTTTTAAAATCTGTTTTTCCAAATGAAAAAGTGACTGTAATTTCAGAAAAAATATATTTTAGATTTGGGAAATTAAAATGTAAAGTGAAAATGAAAAATGAAAGAGAAGAAATGGTTTGTATGGGGACAATAGCGGGAATAATCCTCACCCCAACCCTCTCCAAAGGAGAGGGAGCCAAAACCGAATTGGATTAATCTATTGAAATTTTCATTACCATTAAAATTGAATTTTATATGAAAAAACGTGTCGTAATTACTGGACTTGGTGTTGTTGCTCCAAATGGAGTAGGACTTGATGCTTTTACTCATGCCATAAAAAACGGAATTTCGGGAATCAAACATGATCCAGAATTAGAAAGATTACAATTTTCTTGTCAGATTTCGGGGAAACCTGAAATTTCGACTGAATTAGCATTACACTATTTTTCGGAATTAGAGTTGAGGAATTTCAATTCAACAGGGATTTTATATGGTGTTATTGCCGGGATTGATGCTTGGAAAAATGCTGGTTTAGCTTTGGAAATCAATGAAGAACCGGATTGGGATAGCGGAACTATTTTTGGAACAGGAACCTCTGGAATTGATAAATTTCGCGAAAGCATTTATAAAATCGATGATTTTCAAACCCGTCGATTAGGGAGTACAGCCGTGGCACAAACTATGAATAGTGGCGTGAGTGCTTATTTAGGCGGGAAATTAGGATTAGGAAATCAAGTCACGACCAATTCTTCGGCATGCACAACAGGAACTGAAAGTATTTTGATGGCGTATGAGCGTATAAAATCAGGGCAGGCAAAACGCATTTTGGCTGGAAGCACGAGTGATTCTGGTCCCTATATTTGGGGTGGATTTGATGCAATGAAAGTCTGTACATTTAAACATAATGGAAATCCGGAACAAGGCTCAAGACCAATGTCAGAAAGTGCTTCAGGATTTGTTCCTGGAAGTGGAGCAGGGGCACTAGTTTTGGAAGATTTAGAAAGTGCATTGGCACGAGGTGCTAAAATCTATGCAGAGGTTTTGGGTGGAAATGTAAATTCTGGTGGCCAACGCGGTTTAGGAACGATGACCGCTCCAAATCCCATAGCCGTTCAAAAGTGCATCAAAAATGCTGTTGAAAATGCTGGAATTTCGGCTAATGATATTGACGCTATAAACGGACATTTAACAGCCACATCAAAAGATAGTTTGGAGATCCAGAATTGGAGTGAAGCTTTAGGAAGGAAAGGCAAAGATTTTCCTTATATAAACTCATTGAAATCAATGGTAGGACATTGTTTGTCAGGAGCGGGAAGTATAGAAAGTGTCGCCTCAGTATTGCAATTGGATGAAGGATTTGTTTTCCCAAATATTAATTGTGAAGATTTAAACCATGAGATTACCGCTCTGATTGATGAATCAAGAATTCCAAAACAATTGGTTGAAAAAGAATTGGATATTATTGCAAAAGCCAGTTTTGGTTTTGGCGATGTGAACGGTTGTGTGATTTTTAAAAGATGGAAATCCCATCCTCAGCCCTTCACCGAAGGAATGGAGCCGAAGCCGAAAACATAAGTGTTATTTGTAAAAAATCTATTTGTAAATTAAGCTAAATAAAAACAAACAACTTCGATTTAAGTCTTTACGAGCTAAAAAAAATTAAAAAACTATGAATAAACAAGAAACAATCGAGCAATTAAAAGCTATTGTAAAGCCTTATATTCAAAACCAAGAGGCATTTGATGCACTTACTGAAGATACTGATTTTATCAATGATTTGAAGATTAATTCCGCAAATCTAGTTGATGTAATTCTTGATATTGAGGAAAAATACAATATAATAATAGATAATGAATCTATGGAACAGATGGTAAATGTAAAAGCAGCTATGCAAATTATTGATGCCAAATTATCCTAAAAAATGATTGAAAGCGACATTAAAATGCAATCTATTTTGTGCCTTTTGTGTTAAAAAAAATAGCTCATAGATGATTGGAAATGACATTGTAGATTTGGCTTTAGCCAAAAAAGAAAGCAATTGGAAACGGAAAGGTTTTTTAGATAAAATTTTTACTACAAAAGAGCAGTTGTTAATTTCTAATGCTATAAATCCAGAAGTTATGGTTTGGAATTTATGGAGCAGGAAAGAAGCTGCCTATAAAATCTATAACAGAGAAACTCAAATCAGGGCATTTATTCCACTGCAGTTGATTTGCTATTTTGAAAATGAAATTATAGGAACGGTTATTTGTAATGAAATCACATATTACACACAAACTATAGTTTCGGATGAATTTATACACACTATTGCAGTTGTAAAAAAGGAATATTTTAATCAAATAAAGACTTTAAATTCTAAAACTGAAATCATTAAAATAAACGCAATTCCTTTTATAATTGATGAGCAAACCAAAATTGAAAAACCTGTTTCGATCAGTCATCATGGAAGGTTTTGGGAAGGTGTAATGTTGTTTGATTAAATAAATTAAGATTTTATTTTAAAAGCTTTTATTGACAACTAAGGGAATAAATCATCTTATCCCCAGTCTAGATTTTAATTTCAAAAATAACAAAGCGGTTTTATAAGCATCCTCAGCAGAAGAATTCCGGTCACTTTTAGGAATATTATATGCAGTGCAAAGTTCATCTAGTGAAAATTGTTTGTCATTGATATCATTCAGTTTGCGATGCATAACATCAACGTCCAAAGCTTCATTTTTTAATCGGCCGCAATCTAATCTTTCTAGCGCTGCATTAATCATCTCTACATCAAAATCAATATGATGTCCTACTAAAACGGCATTTCCAATATATTCTATTAAAGTTTGTATCGCTTCAGCTTCCCCAAGTTTTTTCATTTTACTTTCGACTATAAACTCATTCGAAAGACCGTTATCATGTAAAAATTTATATTGCAATAAAACGGTTTCAAAACTGTCACCAATAAGTATACTATTATCAACTACAGCAAAAGAACCAATTGATAAAATAACATCTTTTACAGGATTTAAGCCTGAAGTTTCTGTTGATAGAACTACAAAACGAGTTGATTTTTTATCAAATTTAGCCAAATAGGTTTTCCAAAATTCAGGGTATTCTTTATTTAAATTTTTCAGCCAGTCTAACATAATTATGAAAATTGAGTGAGTTGAAATTTACTTTTAATTAATTCTTCCAGTTCTCTCATTGGAGCGAAAGCATTTTTCAGTTTTTCCTTATCAATTTTTGATAATTCATGCAAATTTATAAATTGGCCTGAATCATCATTTTTTAAACCTTCTAATGTTCTAAATTTTGATAGTGTCAAAAAGGCATCGGCACAATTAAGATAAATCTCGGAATGTTTGGAATCTATAATTGCTAACTGCTTGAATCGTTGATACGTATTGTTAATTCCTCTCAAATCATAATGCAATGTAAATAAACGAGCGCCATCGATCAACGGCATTAAAGCGCGCGTTTTTATATCAAATTTATCTTTATGTGGACCTTCTTCTTCAACATTGAATTTTTTGAAAAAACTTAACGGAGCGTTTTTTCTTAACGCATCATTTCCCAGGAAATCAAAGAACAGCGTATTATTTTTTGCGTTTTTTGATACTATATTTCCTATAGCATCTTCAATTTTTTGTTCTCCAAAAGTGATTTCATAATCAAAGAAAATACTACTTAAATCATTACTGTTTTCACCGGGAGTATTCATCCAACTGTCATATTGTTTTGTCCAGTCAGTCAAAGACTTACACCATAGCATATTACTTCCCATATGACCATTTGGGCAGTATTCATAACCGATTTTTTCAAGTGTGCCTGTGGTTCTTTTTGCAAGTTTAAGGAAATAGTCTTTCACATCACGGTATTTATCTGCAGAGACATCTTCAAAAATTAAAATACTGTCTTGATCAGTTAATAATAACTGCTCTTTTCTTCCTTGACTACCAATACTCAACCAAGCAAAACGTGCAGGAGGTGAGCCTAAATCTAAAATTGATAGTTCTACGGAACGCTTAATGATGGCCAAATTGATTTCACTCGCAATATTGAAAACATGAGAAAGCGGTATATTTTTAGAAAGGGAAGTCTGAATCAGATCCGTCAAACGTTCCCGTATTTGTTTTAGTTCTTTTGGATTTTGAGAACGTTTTATTTCTTTAATCAAAACTCCAGGATTACTAGCTTGAGCGACTACTAAATCATGTTCAGAAATTATTCCTTTTAAAGCAGATTTATCAGTTCCATCTTGCGTTACGCATAAATGAGTTACGTTGTGTTTCAACATAAGCAATTGAGCTTCTGCCAGAGAAACATTCTCTACAACTGTAATCACGGGCGATGACATTATTTTATCTACGGATATTGTGATCGGAAATCGTCCAGTGGCAATTTTTGAACGCATATCCGTATCTGTAATTATTCCTAAAGGAATATTATTATCACATATGATAATATTGTTTTTTAAAGCTTCAGTCATCAATTGCGCAACGTCTTGTACAATAGCCGTAACTGTTGTTTTTAATGGAGAAATGTTATAGGATAAGGATTGAAAATATTGCATTTCAGATTGCTGATCAGAATAGAAAACATTGTCAGAAATAAGTTTTCCTATTAAATTTTCTTTATCTTTTGGATTACGCGTATTTACAGCAAAACTTTCTAATAAAAAGTTTAAAACTTCAGAATTATTGGCGACAAAAGGACGAAAAGTAGCTATGGGAATGGCGTAAACAATACTTTCTTCTCTTGCTTTTGCCGTCATCATATAATTGTTTTTGGCAAAAAATGGACGCAAACCAAAGATGTCACCAGTATTGCATTTATTCAATAGGGTTTCTTCAGCATCTGCTATGACAGATAGATTAATAACTCCTGATGCAACAACATAAAAACTATCATGTAAAACATCATTTACTTGAAATAATATTTTATGTTTTTCTAAATTTACAACGCGAATGTTTGTAGCTATTTCAGATAGTTCTTCAAACGTCAAGTGATTAAATGGTGGGTATTCCTTTAAAAAATCAGCAATGTGTTCAGCAATTGTATTCATAGTTAGGCAAATAAATAAAGTATTGTTTGTAAAAATAGCAAATTAAATAATTACAAGACTGTCAATTTTATAGTAAAACAAATATTTTATACAATCCTTATTTTTTTTTTAAAATTAGTAAGAATTTATAATAAATTAAATAAAGTTATTTTAAGTTTGTAATCATAACTAAAACATTTTAAATCATGAGATTACTTAAAAAAATACCCTTTTTGGCCTTTACATTATTGTTTGTTAATTTTTTAAATGCTCAAGAGAAAGCTAGCCCGGCAGCTGTTGCAACTGGGAAAATTAATGGAGCTACAATTAGTATTAATTACAGCAGTCCTTCAGTCAAAGGAAGACAAATTTGGGGTACATTAGTTCCGTTTAATGAAGTTTGGCGCGCTGGCGCAAATGAAGCGAGCACTTTTGAAACAGACAAAGAGCTTACTATTAAAGGATCAAAATTACCTGCAGGGAAATATTCTTTTTTTGTTTTACCAAATGAAAAAGAATGTGTCATCATTTTTAATAAAGTAGTGAAACAATGGGGAGCTTATAAATATAATGATAAAGAAGATCAATTAAGAGTTACGGTAAAACAGCAAATTGCTAATTCCACCGCTGAAAAATTAGTTTACACAATAAATAAAGACAATATTGTTTTAAGTTGGGAAAATTGGAACATACCATTTTCTGTTAAATAATTTTTTTAAAAGATTATAATACAAAAAGCATTACTGAAAGGTAATGCTTTTTGTATTTAATAGTAATTGTATACAAGATTTATTAAACATTCTATTTTACATAATATAAATTATAGTTCAAATAATGACATTGTAAATATAGTATATTTAAAACCAAAAAAGAAACGAACAGTATCATTACTGTTCGTTTCTTTTCAAAATCAAAAAGTCTAATCAAGTTAAAGTATTGCGTCTACAATTACGCTAGCCTTTTTGATTATACTCTTTTTTGACAATTTAAAAGTACTATAGCCATAATACGTTACAACTGATAGACAAATTAAAGGCAATATAAAGGAGAAATTTACTTCAGGAATATACCCAAATAATTTAATATCAGAAAATCCTGAACCTCCTAAGTCCAAAATACTTCCTTGTATAACAGGCATCAATGCACCACCAACGATAGCCATAACTAAACCAGCAGATCCAATTTTTGCTTCGTCTCCCATGTCTTTTAGTGCTATGCCATAAATAGTTGGAAACATAATAGACATAAAAATAGAAATACATACTAAAGAAATTAATCCAGCCATGCCTTGTAATAAAATTGCCCCAGCTGCACAAATTACTCCTCCAATACCAAATACCATTAATATTTTTGACGGATTTATGCTTTTCATCAAACCAGTTCCAATCCATCTGCCTAATAAAAATAAAATCATGGCAGTTATGTTGTAATATGTGGCAGTCAATTCTAATCCAAATGTTTTATTGATGTTATCTACGTATTGAAAAATAAAAGTCCAACACATAATTTGTGCCCCAACATAAAAAGCCTGCGCTATAACACCATGTTTATAATTTTTATTGGCAAATAACTTTTTGAAAGATTCCGATATAGACATTTTATCTTCGTGAGCCGTTTTAGGCATTTTTGTTAAAATAATAATGATTAAAATTATTAAGACAAAAATTCCTAATCCAATGTACGGAATACTAATAACACTCAAATCATTTTCTCTAATACTGGATAACTCATTTGAAGTTAAAGCTTTATAGGCTTCTTGTGTGTAATCATCTGATTTTATTTTTTTTATCACTAAAAACTGAGCCATAACCAATCCCGTTATTGCTCCAATTGGGTTAAATGCTTGTGCTAAATTTAAACGTTGTGTTGCCGTTTCTTTATTACCAAGGAACAAAATTAAAGGATTTGAGGTGGTTTCAAGGAAGGCTAAACCACAAGTAATTACCCATAATGAAATAAGAAAGAACGTATAACTTTGATAATGTGCTGCCGGATAAAATAAAAAAGCACCTGTTGCATATAATAGCAGTCCTAATATTATTCCAGATTTATAGCTGTATTTTCTAATGAATAACGCAGCCGGTAATGCCATAAAGAAGTATCCAAAATAAAAAGCAAATTGCACTAATGATGCTTGTGTGTTTGATAGTTCTGGCATCACTTTTTTGAAAGTAGAAACCATCGGTGTCGTTAAATCATTAGCAATTCCCCAAAGGGCAAATAATATGGTTATTATTATAAATTGGAAAACAAATTCTTTACTGACTACAGGGATTTTTTTGAATTGATTCATTGTTTTGTTTATTTAATTAAAAATGTATTTGATTCTTTTACTTGCTCAAAACCACATAAAAAATCTTCTATTTCAGATTGTGAAATTACGGGATTAGCTCCTTCGTTTTGAGCAACAATAGCGCCAACAGCACTGGCAAAATTAATGGCATATTGAGGATCTTCTCCATTGAGTAACATTATGATTAATGAAGCTAAAAAAGAATCTCCGGAACCCACAGTATCAACTACATTTACTTTGAATCCACAATTATGGTAAAATGTATCATTACAATACAACACCGCTCCATGAGATCCTAAAGTAACACATACAGTATCTGTATTGGTTTTCTTGGCAATGAATTTAATATTTTGCTCTAATGACTTTTTATTTGAATTTAAATCCTCGCAAATTTCATTTAACTCATCATCATTAAACTTTATAAAATCAGCTGCGTGCAATAAATCCAAAACATTTTTCTTGGTATAATGTGGCACTCTTAAATTCACATCAAATATTTTATATTTGGCAACACCTAAAAGTTGTTCCAGCGTATTTCTGGAAACTGAATCTCTAGAAGATAAACTTCCATAGACAAAAAAGTCTGCTTTTTCAACTATTGAAATATTCTCGTTTGAAGTTTCAATTTTGTCCCATGCTGATGGATAATTGATATCATACGAAGCATTTCCTTTTTCATTCAAAATAACGTTGACTAAACCCGTTGGATAAGTGTCCTTTATTTGAATAGCGTCGGTGTTAATGCCAGAAAGACTTAAATAATCTATTAATTCTTTCCCATTCACACCTTTCCCTACCCCACTGATAACGGAAACCTCCCCTCCTAGCGAATTTAGTCTTGAAGCTACATTTAGTGGTGCTCCGCCAATCTTTTTGTGCTCCAGAAATACATCAAAAAGGATTTCTCCAAAACAAACACCGTTTAATTTCTTTTTCATTTTTTTTTATTTTTTGTGTAAAACAATATATTTAGGTAATTAATTTTAGTATCATTTATGATTAATGGTACCATTTATCGACCATTTTCCTCATGAATAACAGGCTGCCTTTAGCAAGATCTTCCGAATTGTATTTAGAAGGCCTCCACAAGGAAGTTGGACCAACTAATTCTCTAATTTGTGAAGAGAAATTTTCAAGAACTAAAGGACCTTGATAATTAATTTCAGCCAAAGCTTTGAAAAAATCATCCCAATGAACGTTGCCTTCACCAGTCATACCGCGATCACTTTCGGTTATATGTATGTGTTTCAACCTATTTTCCGCACGAATAATTGGATCGTAGAAATTCCTTTCTTCGATATTCATGTGAAAAGTATCCAGATGCAATCCAATATTATTTATGCCAATAGCTTCAATCATATCTAAAACTTCATCTGCAGCAGTAAAAACATAACTTTCGTACCGATTAATTGGTTCGGGAGCAATCGTTATGTTGTGCTTGTTCGCATAATCGGCGACTTCCGTAAATACTTGTCGAATGATTATCTTTTCCTCTTTTGTACAAGGATTTCCGGTGAATGTTCCAATGGCAGAATGCAAAACACCTCCTAAAAAATCACCTTCCATTTCAGCCACTTTATCAAGTGCTGATTTTATAAGGGATGTGGCTTGGTCTGGGTATAAAGGAATATGACAGTTTGTTGGTAGATTCAACGTGCAACGCCCTAAAATGCCATTGTTATCAAGTAGTTTTTTTGTTGTTTTAGCATCGAAATCTAATGAAGCCGGTAAGATAATTTCAAGCATCTCAAAACCATATTCCGCAGTCTTTTCTATTGCAAAACGACCTCCTTCGGTACTCCATCCGGGGATAAATGATAAAATTGTTGTTCCAAATATTGGCATATTTATATAATTTTAAATTTATTTCTATTTTTCAGATTCTTAATTTTTAAAATAACCACCATTCTGTTTTTACTCCAATATAAGAACCCCAACTTTTTTGGTTCACTTGCAAGTACGGGGAATAATTATGATCTCGGGCGTAATCGTTGTAGTGAGCCAGCGTGTAAACAAGACGGATGTGAGGACGACTCCAAGGATCTTTTTTGCCTAATGGTACTATTGTTGGAGCAAAAGAGAATTTCCACATATTGGCTTCTGGATTATCTCCATCTTTTCGTACGGCATAATGTACTTCTTCAATTAAGTGCAACCACTTTGTTACATAAAAGAAACTTCTAAAGCCTACTACAAAATCTGTTTTTTGATTATACAATTGATTTCCGTTGAAGTATTCATCTGTATTTGTACTGGCAGAACCCCCTTTACTTTTTGTAAAAACACCATATCCGTTGATGCTAAATTTTTGTGAAAGGTTGAGCAGAAAATGTTCTACCATTGTAAAGGAATGCGCATTACTATATTTTCCTTCCAAATCAGGCGCACCATAAGTTGCCCAAGTAAAAGTGTTTCCATTATCACCTCCATTTGCAATTCCGGAGCCATATCGAACAGAAAGCTGATTAAACGAACCAGGCAAAGCTGTTTTTAGCGGATTGTTGTATTTAATACCAGCAACCCAACCGTTATCGGATGGATAATTTTTAGAAGCATTTTTTGAGTTTGCAGCAACATAATGAAATTCACCTAAAAGTTTAATTACATTATCATTTTTCAAGTGAATACTATGTTCCCCTATCCAAACCATACGTTGGCGAATGGCTGGATTTGTTGCACCGGCAACAGTAACTTGATAATTATAAGGGAAAACGCCGGTTGAATCAGATGAAGCTGGCATCAACATGGTCAATTCAGTGTTTTTATTGCTTACGCCAAATCCTTGTGCGGAATGGTCGTCAAAATAAAAATAATCACTGATGTGAATGTCGTCATAGCGGCGAAAACGAGATCCGACCCAAGCCGACCATTTGCTTCCCATAATATTTCTAGCTTCGATATAAGCTTCGGGAAGGATAAAAGTTAAACCATTATTGGAACGGGTACTTACATTTCCCACAAATTGTCCGTTAGCGGAATACATTCCTAAACGCATTTGGAAAGTCACGTTAGTACTGTCTTTTCCAATAATCTTTGGAGTGAAATGTATCGCTGGTAATATATCGATATAGTCAACCTGCTCCATACGGCCTCCTAACGAACCTTGACCAGAAAGATTCAAAGGTTTCCACATGTTCCCTTCACCATTTGGAGAAAGTCCAACTCCAATGCGACCCGTTGTTCCTAATGAAAAATTTGAATTAGTTATAACCACTTGTGAATAAGTATGTATTGATGTTATTGAAAAAAAAAGTATAAAAATTGTTTTTTGCATTAGGCGTGTATTGAAAAAATAGAATTAAAAAGGTTTATTAAGTGTTTGAAAAGTTGATTAAACGTCTAATAGATTTATTAAATAGTTTCTTTTTTAGCGCTTCTGAAGTATTTAATACTTTGATTGATTTGTTGTTTAAAATATTGGTTTCGGATTATCATTATTGATTTTAATTATTAAGCGTCATTTTGAATATTATTTTTCAAATGTATTATATTTTTTTAATTTACAATAAAAAAAATTAAATAAATATTCATTTATAATATATTTAAGCCTAATTGTATGATTTTTTAATAAATAATAATTAATTTTTTATAAATAATATATAACGTAATAATGACGTTTGTTGTTGAAATTGAAGTATATTGTACTAAATATATTATTACAAATAAATCATTAGTTTTGTACTATTAAAAGGCTGTGCAAAACAGTACAATCTTTCAAGAAACTAATTATATTCTTTGTTATCTTATGATGCCTCAAATAATTCCAAATATATCTGTAGACTGCGTCGTTTTTGGGTTTGACGCCAATACAAAATCACTAAACGTATTGTTGATAAAACGTTATTTAGAATCTAAAGAAAATCACGAACCTCTGGTTAACGATTATGTTCTAACCGGATATCATACGTTCGAGAATGAAACCATAGATGAAACTGCTGCCAGAGTCTTGAAGGAGTTAACAGGACTTGATAACGTATATAAAAAACAATTTAAAGTTTTTGGAGACCCCAATCGGTTGATGAATGAAAAAGATGTTCTTTGGGCCAAAAATGAAAATTTTAATCAACGGACGATAACCATAGCTTATTATTTTTTATTGAAAACGCAAGAGGTTACTTTAGAAAATAATCAAAATAATCCGCAATGGTTTCCCGTAAATGATTTACCGGAATTAGGATTTGACCACAGGGATATAATCAATGAAGCCTATGCCGATTTAAAAGAAAAAGCATTATACAAACCGATCATTTTTGAACTTTTACCAGATAAATTCACCTTCAAAGAATTACAGGACACCTATGAATCTATACTTGGAAATGGAATCGATAATCGGAATTTCAGGAGAAAACTGCTAACAAAGAAATATATTATTGAGCTAGATGAAAAACAAGTGGGAGTTTCAAAAAGACCTTCTCAACTTTTTATGTTTAGTAAAGATGTTTATCAAAAAATATATAAAGAAACCTACTTGATTAATATTTAGATCGCTGTTTTAATAAATTACAGATTGGCTTCAAAAAGTAATATTACTTAAGAAAGTGGTTCGATTGGCATCTTAAATATTTACCTTTGCAAAAAATTAAAAAAAGCAATTTGATGACCGGTAAATCAATCACAAAAACAAAATATATAAAATTAATTCTAATTTTAGGTTCGTTAACGGCGCTCGGTCCATTTTCAATAGACATGTATTTGCCAGGTTTTGCTGGAATTGCAAAGGATTTAAATACTTCGGTTGCCAATGTTTCCATGACTTTATCCAGTTATTTCATTGGGATTTCCGCAGGACAATTACTTTATGGGCCATTATTAGACCGTTTTGGCAGAAAAAAACCTTTATTTATAGGATTGTTAGTTTACATTTTAGCATCATTAGGTTGTGTTTTTGTCACTGACATTGATACTTTCATAGGGTTGCGTTTTATTCAGGCTATTGGCAGTTGTGCAGCCACTGTAGCATCGGTTTCTATGGTTCGCGATTTATTTCCTGTTAAAGATATTCCTAAAGTATTCTCTTTATTGATGTTGGTTGTCGGGCTTTCGCCAATGTTAGCGCCTACAGTTGGAGGTTATATCACAGCTGATTATGGTTGGCATACCGTCTTTTTTATATTAATGTGTATGGGTGTTTTAATTCTTTTGGCGGCTCAAATGGGCTTGCCAAATACTTTTAAACCGGACACTTCAATTTCATTAAAACCAAGACCTATTATTACAAATTTTATCAGTATTGTAAAAGAGCCTCAGTTTTACACCTATGCTTTTACCGGAGCTATCGCTTTCTCAGGATTGTTTACTTATGTAGCTGCGTCTCCTATTTTATTCATGGATATTTTCAAAGTGGATGCTAAAACCTACGGATGGATATTTGCTTTTATGTCGTTAAGTTTTATAGGCGCCAGTCAGCTTAATTCATTATTATTGAGAAAATTTACCAGTGAGAAAATGATTTATGGTGCATTGATTACGCAATCCATTGTTAGTATTTTATTCCTCATTTTAGCAATGAATGATCTTTTGGGATTATACGAAACTATTGCTATGCTATTCTTATTCTTAGGTTGTTTAGGGATCTCAAATCCCAATACTGCGGGACTTACTCTTGCTCCTTTCTCAAGAAATGCGGGAAGTGCTTCGGCTTTAATGGGTGCTATTCAGTTAGGACTGGGAGCTTTGGCATCTTTTGCAGTAGGGGTTTTTGTAAAAAACTCTATGTTGCCCATGGTGGTGATTATGACCGTTACAACAATTTTGGCATTGATCATTTTGATTTTTGGAAAACGAACCATAAAAAAAACTATTGCAACTTCTCATGATGAAGGAATTGCAATAGTTCATTAATTATTGGTTTAATTTATTCTTGTTTTTCTAATTTTACTTTTTTATCAGGTCTGATAATCATACGTAAAGATTGATCTTTTGCAAAATAAGCAATCATCCAATTGAAGAATGTTTTTATCCTGTTGCGATACGTTATCAATGAAATAAGGTGAATGAATAGCCATATTACCCAAGCAAAAAATCCTTTGAAATGCATTTTTGGTTTAGGTAAATCGACTACAGCCTTATTTTTTCCAATGATAGCCATTGATCCTTTATCGTTATACTTAAAGGGTTTTAACGCCTTACTCTGGTTCATTAATTTAAAGTTATTTGCCAGATTTATTCCTTGTTGAATAGCAACTTGTGCCACTTGCGGATGTCCATTAGGAAAATCTGCATCTGTAAGTTGAATACAAGTATCGCCGATGGCGAAGATGTTTTCAGTACCGTTAACTTTATTAAAAGCATCGGTGGCCATTCTTTTTCCGCGACCATAACTTTCAGCTGGAATTCCTTCGAAAACTTTTGCCGAAACTCCTGCAGCCCAAATTAAATTTTTGGTCTGGATAGTTTCACCATTAGAGAAATATACAGTATCATCAATATAATCAGTAACTGTATTATTTAATTTTACTACAACGCCTAATTTGGTTAGCGCCTCCAGTGTATCTTCCTGCGAAGCTTTACTCATTGGAGATAACACAGCATTGGCTCCGTCAACAAGATAGATATTACTTGCTGTAGTACTTAATTCAGGATATTCTTTCAGCAAAATATTTTTACGCATTTCAGCAAACATTCCCGAAACTTCAACACCTGTAGGCCCACCACCGGCAACTACAATGGTTAATAATTTCCTTCTTTCGCGAATGTCTTTGCAAATGGCTGCTTTTTCCAAGTTTTTAAGCAATGTATTACGCATCACAATGGCATCATTCAGCGTTTTCATTGGAATGGCATTTTTCTTTACATTTTCCATTCCAAAATAACTTGTTTCAGCACCTGTAGCAAAAACCAAGTAATCGTATTTTAATTCCCCATTGTTGAGAATAATTTTATTTTCTGAAGGGGTTACTTTTAATAAGTTTCCCATGCGGAACTGTAGATTTTTTTTACCGGAAAAAAATTTTCGGAAAGGGTAACTGATACTGGAAGGCTCTAAAAAAGCGGTAGCAACCTGATATATAAGTGGTGGGAAGAAATTATAATTGTTTTTGTCAACGAGCGTTACATTAATTCCTTTTTCGTTTACTAATTCTTTAGCAAGATTTAATCCGGCAAATCCTCCTCCGATAATAACAATTTCCATATAATAATTTTGATATAGTTTTATAAAAAATAATTGTTACAAAATTACATAAATTATAGAGGAGACTCGAATAATTAGTACTAAAAAAGGGTTAAAAAACAGCTATTTCACTAGTGTTTTCTGAGTTTTTCCATTTTATTTTCAACGAAAACGATAGCGTTGAAAAGCTTGATAGTTTCTATTTTGTTTTTGTTGAGCAAAAGTGTCCTTTTTTATCTACATGCTCTACCTGTAAGAAAATCATTGTATTGTTTATCCAATTTTGAATATAGAATTTTCGCAAAAAAAAACCATTGCATTACTTTTTAAAGCAATTGCAATGGTTTTGTAAATGTATATAGAAAAGAATTTTTTACTTCTTTTTTAGTTTTTTAATGGGCTTTTCCAAAGGTTCATTTTTGTTTTGCAACAAATAATTAGCCAATAACTTCTCAATTAATTCATCTTTAGTCAAATGATGAAAAACTGTTTTTATTTTGGTCTTAAGTTCCGCATCAACATCATGATTGGGCTTGGTTTTAAAGATTTGTTTGGCCCACAATAATGTGTTGTTTTCTTCGATGCTGGCAACGGTTGGTTTTTTAAATTCAACAAATTTTATTCCCAATTCTTTTTCAAAATCAGCAATTTCTATTACTTCTTCCGCTTGTAAAACCGTTAAAGAGAGCCCCTTTGCTCCTGCCCTTGCCGTTCTCCCGCTACGGTGAACATACGTTTCATAAACATCCGGTAAATGATAATTAACCACATAAGAGATTTCCTTTACATCAATTCCTCTTGCTGCTAAATCGGTAGCTACTAATATATTGATATGTCCTTCACGGAATTGCTCCATGATTCTGTCTCGAATTCCTTGTGATAAACTACCGTGTAATGCTCCTGATGAAAACCGGTTGATGGCTAAATTTTTAGCCAATTTATTGACAGCGGCTTTCGTTTTACAAAAAATAATGCCGCGTTCGCCTTCCTTGGTATTTAAGAAATGCATCAAAACATCTAGTTTCTCAATTGGATCCACCACAATATATTCGTGGTCAATGCCTTGATTTCCTACTGTTTCCATATTAGCACTAACTTGAACTACGTTTTTGTTTAAGTAGTTTTGAATCAGTTGTTTTATGGTTCCTGGCATGGTTGCCGAAAATAAAAAAGTATTGTGATTTTTAGGTAATTCGGCGATGATTTCGTCTAAACCTTCTTTCAATATGGTAACCATTTCATCGGCTTCATCAAGCACGAGGAATCTGGTTTCTTTTAAGTTTATTGCTTTGCGCTGAATCAAATCTATTAAACGTCCCGGTGTTGCCACCACAATATGTGTAGGCAATGTAAGTCTTTCTATTTGTGGTTTGATTGGAATTCCTCCGCAAGTTGCTGCAATAGAAACTTCGGGTAGGAATTTAGCAAAAGATTCTAAATTCTTAAAGATTTGTTGTCCCAATTCTCTTGTTGGTACAAGAATTACTGCTTGTATAACAGATAAATTAGTATCTATTAATTGTAAAATAGGCAATCCAAATGCCGCTGTTTTTCCAGTACCCGTTTTGGCAAGTCCAACCAAATCCGTTGTATTTGATAAAAGCAACGGAATTGTTTTTTGTTGAATTTCTGTTGGTACAGTAAATTTCAATTCATTTATCGCTTTTAATATGGGGGCTGAAATTCCTAAATCAGAGAATTGCTTTGGCATTTTTTTGGATTTTATAATTTTATAAAAAATTGTTTTGTAAACGTAATTTTTAGCCCCGATGGAAACGGCATCCTGTTGTGGCGGGGTTCGCCACAACAGATATAGTGTACAGCGGGATTAGCTCCTTGAAAAGAAAATATTAATCTTCGTCCGGTTCGTTCATGATTTTCTCACGATATTTTTTCCCCGTTAACAATACCAGTTTTAATTTGTAATCATCAACAAGCCATTCGCGGTAATTTTTACTACACTGACTCAAACATTTAGAATAGCGTTTGATGCGACAATCGATATCATCATCTAACAGTTTTCCTAATGCTTTAGCTTCTTGCAAAGTCTCCGAATTATCAACACACATGGCTGCGTGCTGGTCCAACGATTTTTCAAGCACTTCTTTTGAGCGTAAATTTTGTTTAATGATGAGTTTATGTTCTTCATCGACATCAAAAGTTACTACTTCTGTTTTGCTGAATTTTGCGCGTACATCAGGTGGCATATTGTATTTGAAATACAACTCAATTTCCGTATCATCGCGTAAATTTTCCAGGTAAAACTCCGGTGATTTAAAGATATGTTGCCAGTTTACCGGCTCACTCCACAATCCAAATCGTGCTGCATTATTCCCTAAATCAATAACATTAAAAATGTCTTTGTTAGGTAGTTTCCTGGAACCACGACCAATCATTTGATAATATAATGTCAACGATTTTGTTGCTCTATTTAGAATAATGGTTTCTACGGTAGGTTCATCAAAACCAGTTGTAAGAATCCCAACTGAAGTTAAAATAGCATCAGGAGTATGTTTAAACCAATGTAAAATATCTTTTCTTTCTTCGTTATTACTGGTATTATCCAAATGACGAATCGCATAACCGGCTTCTCTAAAAGTTTCATATACATATAAAGAGGTATTGATACCATTATTGAAAATCAAGGTTTTCTTGCCTAAGGATTTCTCGGTATACGCATGCAATAATTTTTCCTGCATGGCCATATTTGTGTATAAATCATCCGATGATTTAACGGTGTAATCTCCATTTATTCCTACTTTTAACGAGGTTAAACCTACATCATAACTATAGGTAATCGCTTTGGCCAAAAAGCCATTTGCAATCAACGAACTAATGGTGTCTCCTACGATTAATTCATCGTAGCTTTCATGCATTGGTAATTTAATATTCGAACTTAAAGGTGTTGCTGTAACTCCTAATATAAAGGCATTTTTGAATGAGCTTAATAATTTTCTGAACGAATTGTAATGCGCCTCATCGATGATTACCAATCCTACATTATCTAAATGTAATTTTTCGTCATTGATTCTATTTTTCAAAGTTTCCACCATGGCAACAAAACAAGAATAATCGTTTTGATCCGGAAGTTCTTTTACTTTACTGTTGATGATTTTGTTTTTCACATCAAAACCCTTCAACATTTTTGAAGTTTGCTTACACAACTCAATTCGGTGGGTTAAAACAACCACCTTTTTATCATGTTGTGATAAATAACGACGCACGATTTCTGAAAACACTACTGTTTTCCCACCACCAGTAGGCAATTGGTATAACAAATGATGTTGTGGCGGAGCATTATCTATGCGTTCAAATATGGCGTCAATATCACCTTTTTGATATGCATAAAGTTCTTTTTTGTCTTCGATTTCTATTTCTAAAGTGTTTTGGGACATTGCTTATTGTTGGATTTTTGCAAAAATACGCCTAAAAAACAGTTTAATTGTCAATTTTTAATTAAAAAAAAACGATTGTTTAAATAAAATTGAATTATGCAGCAAACTTAATATTCAAATCGCTCTATAATTGCATTGAATTCGGGTTCATTGTACCATTTTTGTGTAATGGTTTCGTTGTGAATGGCTAATATTCTTGTTTTGAAATCATTAAGAATTCCATTTGCAATCAAGAAAATCACTGCTTGTTCAAAAGAATTATACATGCTTTTGAAAAACAAGTCTTGTTTTATAATGTGTTCCGAGGAGAATGTTTGTGCAATTTCAATATTGTAGAGCATCACATCAGCAATTATGAAAGGATCCACTCCCAAAAGTGCGAAATGCTTAATATATTTTTGGGCAACGGACCGTCTCATTTTTGGTTTGTTGCGTCTTCCCGCCTTTTTTAAAGGATAATATTCATTTGAAATTTTGAGTTTGCATTCCTGCAAAAGTGTTTCTTCCTTTGGATTGAAAACAAAATTATAATAGACTTTTACCGGACTAAATTTCTCGTACAATTCGATAATCTGCTCTTCGAGTTGCTCTTTATTAAGTTCAGCTAAATATTTTTTTAAATCGCGTTTGCTCATTATCAAAGTTTAAGAATACAAAAGTAAATTACTTTAGGAATGAATACATCTCGAATCAATGATAATACTTAATTTTGGCATAAATAAATGGACAAATCAGTTTTTCAAAACCTATTTTTTTACTTTTATACTCTAATTTAATTTTTATGCTTAGATTTTTTAAGATTGTTGCTATTCTCGAAGGGGTTTCTTATTTGGTTTTATTTTCAAATATGCTTATTGTAAAACCTACAAATTTAGTTCTTTACAAAATACTTTTATTTCCAATAGGAATGGCTCACGGAGTGTTGTTTATTACCTATATTATATTGGCAATACTATTGAAATTTAAAGAAAATTGGGATTTTAAAAAATTTGGGATTATTTGTCTTGCATCAATAATTCCATTTGGTACTTTTTATATGGAAAAGAAATACTTGAAAAATGTATAAATTCATAGAAAAAATATTCACTTTTCTATATCCTATATTACGGAAAATAGGATTTGGGAGTAGTTTTTCAAGCTACCTAAGTTTGATTATAAATATTGCCTTATTATGTGCAATAGCTTATGGTATATACATACTATTCAGACTTATTTTGGTTACTTTAATGATCATTGTTGCCAAGAAAACAAAAACTAAGTTTGATGATTTATTGGTAACCAACAAAACGGCAAAATACATCGCCCATTTAATCCCGTTGCTATTTATTTACAAATCAGTTCCAATAATTTTAGAGCGGTTTGAATATTGGGAAGGATTTTTCGGAAAATTGGTTGGGATCTATATTGTCATATTAGTTTTATGGATTATCCGAACTGTTTTTAACGCGTTGAGAGATTATTTAAAGCTAAAACCAAGATACAGCGATAAACCCATCGATAGTTTTATTCAGGTTATTATGATTGTGCTTTGGATGGTTGGAATTACAGTTATAATTTCGAAGCTATTTGATATAGATCAAAAAGAACTGCTGACCATTTTAGGAGCGGTTTCAGCGGTAATTATTTTGATTTTCAGAGATACAATTTTAGGATTTGTGTCGAGTGTCCAAGTATCTATAAATGATATGGTTCGCATTGGCGATTGGATCACAATGGATAAATTTGGAGCAGATGGAGATGTAATTGAAATTAATCTGGCTACTGTAAAAGTTCGAAATTTCGACAATACTACCACCACTATTCCTACGTATAGTTTAAGTTCTGATTCGTTTCAAAACTGGCGCGGAATGCTTAATTCTGATGGGCGACGTATTAAAAGACACATTCTTATTAAAACAAGCAGTATTCGGTTTTTAGAAGAAGCAGAATTAAACGAATTAAAAAAAATCCAACTGATTTCAGATTATATTGATACTAGAAAATTAGAAATTGATACTTTTAATTCGAGTAATAAAATCGATAAGTCATTAGCTATCAATGGTCGGAATTTGACTAATTTAGGTTTATTTAGAAAATACATAACCCAATATCTTCATCATTATCCAGGATTAAATAAAGATATGATTACACTCTGTCGCCAATTACAATCTACTTCTCACGGTGTTCCTCTTGAAGTTTATGCATTTTCACATGACAAACGATTTGAAAACTATGAATATATTATGTCCGACATATTTGATCATATCATTGCTTCCGTAAAATATTTCGAATTGGAAATTTTCGAATCCGGCTCTGAAAATGATTCCGTGGATTAATAGTAATCTACAAACGATCCTTAACAAATTCAATTTCAGTTTTCCCGTGTGCTTTTGGTTTTCCATCAGCGCCCAAACTTACCATTGTAGTATGGTCAATTGTGATAATTGTTTCTCGTGTCATCATGTTTCTAGCCTCACATTTTAGCGTAAGTGAAGAATTTCCAAATTTGACAACATCAATACCAATTTCTATAATATCACCTTGTTTTGCTGAACTTCTAAAATTGATTTCAGACATATGTTTAGTGACAATTCTTGTGTTTTCTAATTGGATGATGGTGTACAACGCTAATTCTTCATCAATCCAAGCTAATAATTTACCTCCAAATAAGGTTCCGTTTGGGTTTAAATCTTCTGGTTTTACCCATTTTCTAGTGTGAAATCTCATAATTTTTCTTTATATCTGCAAAAATAAACTTTTCTTATGGCTATTTTCTTTATTTTTAAAGAAAAAACCATGAACGAACGCGATACTTTTTTAAAAGAATTCCGAGGACAAACAATAGGATCCGTAACTACTCAATCTTCAATAGAGGAATCATTTCAAAATGAAGTGCTTAGGCCAATTTTGAAATTGCAAAACGATTTATTCATAGCTTCATTCATTAATTATGTGGTAAAAAATAAAGCTGATTTTTATGGTTATACTTCCGAAAAAAAATTATCAGTTATAGAAAATGCTATTCAAAAAGACATCAAGTTTAGAAATGCTTTAAAAGGAATGATAATCGCATTATTTACAGCCGATGAATATGCTGAGTATATAAAAAATTCATCTAATATCAACAAAAGGATGATGAGTATGCTTATCGAACGATTAAAAAACCAAGTCCAATTGTTTGAGATCAATCAAGACATATAATCTGATTTATTTATTGTAGTCCATTCAAAGACGCTATTTAGAAATCACGATATGTTAAATTGAATTGATTTGTTGTCTATAATTTAAAAAAAAGACCCTTATTGATGTAAATATTACAATTAAATTATGATTTAATAATCGCAATGTTTTTTATAATAAATATTAGTTAAGTAAAATTATTTATGCTATCGGTTCGGTTTTTTTCATTATAATTGTTAAAAATAAAGTTATGAAGGAAGAATATTTCAAATGGCATTCCCCCAATCTGGGTAAAGATATTGAAATGCTAGTTTTTGGACATGCAGGATATCCTGTAATCTTATTTCCTACTTCTATGGGCAGTTACCATGAAAATAAAGATATGGGGTTGATTGATTCTGCAAACTGGTATATTGAACAAGGTTTAATCCAAATATTTTGTCCGGACAGTATCGATAAAGACAGTTTTTACAATAAACAAATTCATCCTGTACATCGCATAGAAAATCATGTTAGATATGACAAAATGATTTGTCATGAAATCGTTGAAAAAGTAAAAAACAATACCTCTTCCGGAAAAGTTGTTGTTGCGGGTTGCAGTTTTGGCGGGTATCATGCCGCTAATTTCGCGTTTCGACATCCAGGTTATGTGAGTCATATATTTTCCATGAGTGGTGCTTTTAATATCAAGAGTTTTATGGATGGTTTTCATAATGATGATGTGTTTTACAACAGTCCGGAAGATTATTTATATGGACTTAATGATCATGAATTGTGGAATATGGATATCGTTCTGGGAACCTCAAATTGGGATATTTGTTTTGATGCAAATCTAAAACTAAGTAAAGTGTTAAGCGACAAAAATATGCATCATTGGCTGGATATTCGTCAGGAGCGAAAACACGATTGGCCAGTTTGGCAAGAAATGTTTCCACATTATTTATCAAGAATTAAATTTTTTTAAAAGTATAAACGTAGCAAGATGAAAAAAATAGGAATTTTATTTGGAATGGAAGACACCTTTCCGCAAGCATTTATAGATCGCGTAAATTCAAAAAACGAAAAAGGAATCATTGCCGAAGCAGTTGCTGTTGATAAAGTAGTTCAAAATCAAGATGGAGAATATGCTGTAATTATTGACCGAATTTCACAAGATGTTCCCTTTTATCGTGCTTATTTAAAAAATGCAGCCTTAACAGGAACAAATGTTATCAACAATCCATTTTGGTGGAGTGCTGATGATAAGTTTTTCAATAATGCTTTGGCAGATACTCTTGGAGTTCCACTTCCTAATACGGTTATACTTCCATCTGCGGAACATCCTACAGATACCACCGGAAAATCATTCCGCAACCTAAAATACCCAATGGATTGGGAAGGAATCTTTGAATACATTGGTTTTCCAGCGTATATGAAACCTTATGCTGGTGGCGGTTGGAAAAACGTATATCGATTGGAAAATAAAGAAGAGTTTTGGGAAAAGCATCAGGAAACGGGACAATTAGTGATGATGCTGCAAGAAGAAATTGTCTTTACAGAATATTTCAGAGTGTATTGTTTGGGTTGTAAAGCGGTTCGAATTATGCAATATGAACCTAGAAATCCACATCATTTGCGTTATGTGATTGATGGACCACCGGTAGATAAAAAATTATTGGCAACTATAAAAGACTACACTTTACGCCTTTGTAAAGGATTGGGATATGATTTCAATACAGTTGAGTTTGCCGTTCGTGATGGAATACCGTATGCAATTGATTTTGGAAATCCTGCTCCTGATGCTGAATTGACTTCGGTAGGTGCTGAGAATTTTGAATGGGTAGTTGAAGAAGCTGCAAAAATGGCTATCGCTGCCGCAAAAAAACAAAAGCCGGGTAAAATCAATCTTACTTGGGGAACTTTTATTAAAGACGCCGTAGCTGTAAAATAAAAATTATAGATAAACGGAATTGCCTAGCCCCGATTATAGAAAGATTGAAACGAAAAGAGGGAAATAGCTCCTAAAAAAAAAATAATGAAAAAATTACCAGTTTTCACACTTGGTGTAGAAGAAGAATATCAAATTATAGATCCGGTAACAAGGGATTTGCGTTCACATTTGTCTAAAATTGTAGATGGCGCCAAAATAATTTTGAATGAACAGGTAAAGGCCGAAATGCACCAATCGGTTGTGGAAGTAGGTACTAATATTTGTAATAGCGTCACTGATGCCAAAAACGAAATTAGATTTTTGCGTTCCAAAATTGTTGAATTAGCCGATAAACAAGATTTGATTGTGGGCGGTGCCGGGACGCATCCTTTTTCGAAATGGCAAGATCAACCTATTACTGATGATCCTCGTTATCATGATATTGTAAATGAATTGCAAGATGCAGCACGTTCCAATTTAATTTTTGGAATGCATTGTCATGTGGGTATTGAAAACCGTGAAATTGGATTGCAACTGATGAATCAGGCGACTTATTTCTTGCCTCATATTTTTGCGCTTTCGACGAATTCTCCTTTTTGGGAAGGAAGACAAACGGGCTATAAATCCTTTAGAACAAAGGTTTTTGATAAATTTCCAAGAACTGGATTGCCCGAATATTTTGATTCGGTTGGATCGTATGAGAATTATTTAGAGACATTGGTAAAGACCAATTGTATCGATAATCCAAAGAAAATTTGGTGGGATTTACGATTACACCCGTTTTATAATACGATAGAATTTAGGATTTGTGATATGTGTTTAACTGTAGATGAAACAATTTGTATTGTTGCGATAATTCAGGCAATTGTAGCTAAACTCTACAAATTGAATATGAACAATACCAGTTTTAACATCTATCGATTGGCTTTAATAAAAGAAAATAAATTTAGAGCTGCACGTTATGGAATTGACAATAATATGATTGATTTTGGATTGCAGAAAGAAGTTGAAACCAAGATGCTTATCCTTGAACTACTTGATTTTATTGATGATGTAGTTGATGAATTAGGAAGTCGTGAGGATATTAATTATGTACATACAATTTTGAAAAACGGAACGGGAGCAGATAAACAATTAGCTGTTTTTGAAGAAACGGGAGATCTTTGCAGAGTCGTAGACTTTATAACTGGTGAATTTACCAAGGGATTGTAAAATATAAATTACCTTTGTGCATTCTTTTTTAAAAATAGGTTATGTCCAATAAAATTATAAAAATTGCTCTTTTAGATATGTATAACGGTGAACCAAATCAAGGTATGCGTTGTATTATTGATGTAGTGAATCGGTTTAGTCCCGTTGTGAGTTTTAAAATATTCGATGTTCGTGTAAAATGTGAATTGCCAGATATTAACAAGTTTGATATTTACATTTCAACCGGAGGACCTGGGAATCCATTAATTGGTGATGGGAATTGGGATGTTAAATATTATGAATTTATTGATTCATTGAACAAATGGAACAATGAAAATGCAATTAAAAAACATGTACTATTTATTTGTCACTCTTTTCAAATGGCATGTTTGCATTTTGGTTTAGCGACTGTTACCAAAAGAAATGATACTTCTTTTGGTGTTATGACCATTCATAAAACAAAAGAAGGACTTGTTGATCCACTTTTTGAAGGATTAGCGGATCCGTTCTATGCGATTGATTCCAGAGATTATCAGGTTATACAACCTAAGTTGAGTATTTTTGCTAAAAAAGGGGCTAAAATTATTTCTTTGGAGAAAATTAGAGACCATATACAATACGAACGTGCAATTATGGCAGTTCGTTTTACCGACTATTTTGTAGGTACTCAATTTCACCCGGAAGCCGATCCCATTAGCTTTGTTTCTCATTTGAGAAATAAAGATGCAAAAGAGAAAATCAGAGCTATGAAAGGAAAAAGAAAGTTTAGAAATATGCTGGAAGATTTATTGGATGACGATAAAATATACAGAACCAATGAAACTTTGATTCCAAATTTCCTTCGAATAGCCATTAATGACTTGATGAAAACAAAGAAAATGCTTTCTAATTAATACAATCCATTCCAAATGATTTCAAAATATCGGGAGTTATTTAATGCTCAATTTACAGAAAAAAAATATCAAGAACTCAAAGATGATATTGCTTCCGATTTTAATTATATGCCTACTTTTCGATTGGGTGAAACACCTTTTTTTATTTCAAATGAACTAAAATCGCAATTGATTGAAGGTAGCAATCAAGTTATAGCTTTAATTCAAAACGAATCTTTTAAGTCACTTACAAATAAATCATTAGAGTTAAATCATAAGGTTCCAAATGAAGACGAGCACACTACTTTTTTAGCAATTGATTTTGGAATTTGCGAAGAAGACGGAGTGATTATCCCTAAACTAATTGAAGTGCAAGGATTCCCTTCTTTGTATAATTATCAAATTAATTTGTATGAAAAATTTAAGAAACAGTATCCTTTTCTTAGCGAATTAACTCCTTTTATTAATAACATTGAACAACAAGAATACCTAGATATACTTGAAGAAGCGATTTGTAACAATCATCCAAAAGAAAATGTTATTCTTCTTGAAATAGAACCGGAAAAACAAAATACAAAAATCGATTTTTATTACTGTCGCAGAGATATTGGAATACCAATAGTTTGTGTTACTGAACTTTTAAAAAAAGGAAAACAACTATTCTACAAAAATGAAAAAGGGGACGAAATTCTGGTAAAACGAATTTATAATCGTGTTATTTTTGATGAATTGGATTTACGTACTGATTTAAAATTAAATTTTCATTTCTCAGATGATTTAGATGTAGAATGGGCAGGTCATCCTAATTGGTTTTTTAGAATCAGTAAATTCATTTTGCCATTTTTAAAAGGAAAATATTTCATAGAAACTACACTATTAAGTGAACTCAAAGAAATTCCCGAGGATTTAGAAAATTATGTTTTAAAACCTTTGTTTTCTTTTTCAGGAACGGGTGTTATTTTTCATGTAAAAAAAGAAGACATCGAAGGGGTAGTTGAAAAAGAACTTTATATTCTTCAAAAAAAGGTCAACTATATCCCTATAGTACAATCTCCTGAGGAAAAAGTAAAAGCTGAAGTACGTATGCTTTGTGTTTGGAAGAAAGAAGATACCGCTCCTACGCTACTTTGTAACTTAGTCCGATTGAGTCGCGGTGAAATGATCGGCGTAAAATTCAATAAAGACAAGGATTGGGTTGGCGGTACCCTGGGATTATTTGAAAGATAAATCTGTTTTATATTGACAGCATCACTCGATTAAAGTAAATTCATTTTTTGTTTCCATATCTTAAATACTAAAGCATCTTTTTTTACAATTAATCACCGTTATATTATTTCTAGTATTTTAAATACTTTTTAAGATTAAGTTTTTTGAAGTAAATGTCATTTTAACGCATTGACATTAGTTTTATTGAAAATAAAATTTTATTTTGTAAGATAAAGAATGTTAAATATACTAATAAATGCCTCCTGAGATAATTTTAACTGTATCAGGTATTTTTAAAATCTAATTTTTTTCTTGTTTTAATTGATTAGTCTTACACTTTAATGAATTTTTCAAAGTGATTTACTTAATAATTTACAAATTATTGAATTCTGTCAATAATTTAACATTAAAAAAATGAATCTATCTTATTTTTATTTATTATTGTATTGTTATAATAAATGCATAATATTCAATAATCATTAATACTTTTAATAATTTAGTAAATGGATAGACGTAGAGCAATCAAAAACTTGGCGTTGGTGCTGGGAGGTGTAATCTCAGCCACAACAGTTGGAATTTTAATTAAAGATATTGTAATTCCTGACAACGAAAATAGTAATGTATCGTTTTCTGCTACAGACGAAGAACTTTTAGCCGAATTTGCTGATATTATTATTCCAACTACAAAAGCTGCACCTGGAGCTAAAGCTGCTGGTTTAGGACCTTTTATTCCTATGATGATTAAAGAGTGTTACCCTGCAGATTTACAACAAACATTCGCAACCGGAATGAAAGAGATGGAAGAAAAATGTCAAAAGGAATATAATAAAAATTTCATTGCATTGTCCCCTGAAGAACGTGTTAAAATAATGGAACATTTAAGAACTGAATCGCTTGTTGATATTAAAAAACCTTCCTTTTTTATTCTAGCTAGAGACTTAACAATTCTAGGATACTTTTCATCAGAAATTGGTTGTACGCAAGCTCGTGAATATTTAGCCGTTCCTGGTCGATATGACGGAAATGCGGATTACAAGCCTGGACAAAAAGCTTGGGCTACTTAGAAATTAATTGACTATAGAAATCCTTTTTAATAAATTATTTAGGATTTTAGCAATTTAATTTTTTCGAAATATTATCTTCAAATTAACCAAATAGAACTCCCTAGAATGAATATAAATTCAAATTTAAAAGAAGAAAATACTTATGACGCGATTGTTGTAGGTTCAGGAATAAGTGGTGGTTGGGCTGCAAAAGAACTAACTGAAAAAGGATTAAGAGTTTTGATGTTGGAACGTGGAATGAACATCGAACATATAAAAGATTACGATTCTGCCATGAAAAATCCATGGGAATTTAAGCATGCCGGAAAAATGACCGAAGAGCAAAAAAGAACGCATCCTGTTCAAACAAGAGATTATCCATATAGTGAGGCAAATGAAAAATGGTGGGTAAATGATTTAGAATGCCCTTATACCGAAGATAAACGTTTTGACTGGTACAGAGGTTTTCATGTAGGTGGAAAATCCTTAATGTGGGGACGTCAAAGTTACCGTTTAAGTGATCACAACTTTGAAGATAATGCTAAAGATGGGCATGGTAATGACTGGCCTATTCGTTATAAAGATATTTCTCCTTGGTATGATTATGCAGAAAAATTTGCAGGAATCAGTGGTCAAGCAGAAAATTGGCCTCTTTTACCTGATGGAATATTTTTACCTCCAATGGATTTGAACTGTGTGGAGAAATCTGTTAAGGAAAGAATGGAAAAGCATTATAAAGGAACCCGTATTCTTACCATTGGACGTACAGCAAATTTGACTGTTCCTCATAATGGTCGCGGGAATTGTCAATATAGAAATTTATGCAGTCGCGGTTGTCCGTTTGGGGCTTATTTCAGTACACAATCAGCTACTCTTCCTGCTGCTATGGCAACTAAACGATTAACTGTAAGACCCTACTCTATCGTAAATCATATCATTTATGATAAAGATACTAAGAAAGCAAAAGGGGTTATGGTGATTGATGCAGAAACAAATGAAACTATGGAGTTTTATGCTAAAATTGTTTTTGTAAATGGTTCAACTTTAGGTTCAACATTTATTTTATTAAATTCAACTTCAGAAGCACATCCGGAAGGATTAGGTAATGCCAGTGGTCAATTAGGACATAATTTAATGGATCATCATTTCCGTTGTGGCGCTTCAGGAAAAGCAGAAGGTTTTGAAGATAAATATACTTATGGCCGAAGAGCAAATGGTATTTATGTTCCAAGATATCAAAACATAGGCAATGATAAAAGAGATTATTTAAGAGGCTTTGGTTATCAAGGTGGTGCCAGTAGAAATCCTTGGCATGAAGAAGTTGCCGAATTAGCTTTTGGTGGTGATTTTAAAGATAAAATGAGTCTACCGGCTGATACATGGAATATGGGATTAGGTGGTTTTGGTGAAATGTTACCTTATTATGAAAATAAGGTTTATATCAACCATGATAAAAAAGACAAATGGGGTCAACCGGTATTAGCCATTGATTGCGAATACAAAGAAAATGAGAAAAAAATGCGTATTGACATGATGAATGATGCTGCGGAAATGCTTGAAGCATCAGGAATTAAGAATGTAGAGACGTATGATAATGAATGTTATCCCGGAATGGCCATCCACGAAATGGGAACTGCCAGAATGGGTAACGATCCTAAAACTTCTGTTTTAAACAAATGGAATCAAATGCATGAAGTAAATAATGTATTTGTAACAGATGGTTCTTGTATGCCATCAATTGCTTGCCAAAATCCATCATTGACCTTTATGGCATTAACGGCTAGAGCTTGTGATTATGCAGTAAAAGAATTAAAAAAAGGGAATATTTAGTATACAAAAGATGAATAGAAAATTAAAAATGGGTATGGTCGGTGGTGGCCAAGATGCTTTTATAGGTGCCATTCACCGCTTAGCCGCCAATATGGATGGACTTATAGAATTAAGTTGTGGTGCATTAAGTATAAAACCAGAAACTGCAATTGCATCAGGAAAAGCCTTGTTTCTCCCTGAATCAAGAATATACCTGACTTATGAAGAAATGTTTAAAGCTGAAGCAGCATTGCCAGCTAATGAGCGAATGGATTTTGTGACTATCGTTACTCCCAATTTTGCGCATTTTGCACCTGCTATGATGGCTTTAGATTATGGTTTTAATGTCGTAATCGAAAAACCAATCACTTTTTCATTAGAAGAAGCCAAACTTTTAGAACAAAAAATAAAAGAAACAGGATTAATCCTTTGTTTGACACATACTTATTCTGGTTACCCAATGGTAAAACAGGCAAAGGCAATGGTAAGAGAAGGCAAACTAGGAAAGATTAGAAAAGTTTGGGTAGAATACCCTCAAGGATGGTTGAGTAAATTATCCGAAAGAGAAGGAAATGCACAAGCTGCTTGGAGAACTGATCCAACAAAGGCAGGGAAAAGCTCTGTAATGGGCGATATTGGAACTCATGCAGCTCATTTAGCAGAATATATTACAGGATCTAAGATTACAGATGTATGTGCAGAATTAAATACACTAGTTGAAGGACGTGTAATGGATGATGATGGAGCCGTAATGTTAAAATTTGATAATGGTTCCAAAGGAGTTTTAATGGCGTCTCAAGTTGCTGCAGGAGAAGAAAATGCTTTAAGAATTAGAGTTTATGGTGAAAAAGGTGGAATCGAATGGTTGCAACACGACCCCAATACTTTAATTGTAAGATGGTTAGATGAGCCTGCACAAATTTTAAGAGCAGGCAGTAATTATGCACATCTATCCTCATTCGCTACACATAATTGCCGTACACCCGGAGGACATCCGGAAGGCTATTTAGAAGCATTTGCCAATATCTACCGTAATTTTGCATTAACACTTGGTTGCAAATTAGATGGTAAAGAACCTACTCCAGAAATGTTAGATTTCCCTTCTGTTGAAGATGGATTAAGAGGTATGGCATTTATTGATAACGTAGTAGTTTCAGCACATTCAGATCAAAAATGGACTCCTTACGTTTTGTAGTAAAAGGGTATTCATAAAAAAATTAAAATAAATAAATGACAACAATACAAGGTCCTGCAGTATTTTTAGCTCAGTTTATTGGTGATGAAGCTCCTTTTAATTCCTTAGATGGAATTTGTAAATGGGCAGCTAATTTGGGTTTTAAAGGTATTCAAATGCCAACATTAGATACTAGATTCATTGATTTACAAAAGGCAGCTGAAAGTAAAACCTATGCGGATGAATTAAAAGGCACCATTGCATCATACGGATTAGAAATCACTGAATTATCAACCCATTTACAAGGTCAATTAGTCGCAGTTCATCCTGCTTACGATGATTTTTTTGACGCTTTCGCACCAAAAAATGTTCACGGAAATTCAAAAGCAAGACAAGAATGGGCTGTTCAGCAGTTAAAATATGCTGCAAAAGCATCTAATAATTTAGGTTTAAATGCGCATGCCACTTTCAGTGGTTCTTTACTTTGGCAGTATTTTCATCCATGGCCTCAGCGACCACCTGGTCTAGTTGAAGATGGATTTGCAGAGCTGGCCAAACGCTGGTTGCCTATCCTAAATGAATTTGATCAAAACGGTGTTGACCTTTGTTATGAGATTCATCCCGGAGAAGATTTATTTGATGGTGAAACCTATGAAATGTTCTTAAAAGCTGTAAATAATCACTCCAGAGCATGTATTTTATATGATCCCTCCCATTTTGTTTTACAACAATTAGATTATATTCAATATATCGATTTTTATCACGAACGAATAAAAGCATTTCATGTTAAGGATGCTGAATTTAACCCAACAGGAAAACAAGGTACTTTTGGAGGTTACCAAAGTTGGGCTAATCGTGCAGGACGTTATCGTTCCCCTGGAGATGGACAAATTGATTTTAAAACTATTTTTAGCAAATTAGCGCAATACGATTATAAAGGTTGGGCCGTTATGGAATGGGAATGTTGTATTAAAAATCAAGAAGATGGTGCTCGGGAAGGTGCTGAATTTATAAAAAAGCATATTATAAAAGTAACGGATAAAGCCTTTGATGATTTTGCAGCAATAGAGACGAACAAAGCATTTAATATGAAAAATTTGGGATTATAAAAAAATCAAAGCTTAACTCAAATTAGACAGTAGTAAAATCTAAAGCACCAACAACAAATTTCTATATTTCATAATAAACAATAAAGATCTTATAATGAGTATAAAAAAAGAAGACGATAAAGAAAATAAAATCATAACGAATCGTCGTGATTTTATAAAAACAAGTGCTTTGGCTGCTGCTGCCTTTATGATTGTTCCACGACATGTTTTGGGAAGAGGTTTTGTTGCTCCAAGTGATCGTTTATTAATTGCCAGTATTGGTGTGGGTGGTAAAGGACAATCTGATATTGCTATGTTTGATAAAAGTGGAAAAGCGAATATTGCTTTTCTTTGTGATGTTGATGACCGGAGAGCCTCTAAAAGTGTAAATGCATTTCCTAAAGCCAAATATTACAAAGATTGGCGTGAAATGTTTGACAAAGAACACAAAAATTTTGATGCTGTTTCAATAGCAACACCAGACCATAATCATGCGATACAAACTCTGGCTGCTATGCAATTAGGAAAGCATGTTTATGTTCAAAAACCATTAACGCATGATATTTATGAAGCTCGTATATTAACTCAAGCTGCTAAAAAATATAAAGTAGTAACCCAAATGGGGAATCAAGGTGCTTCTAACGATGGAACCAGAATAATGAAAGAATGGTATGAAGCGGATTTAATTGGAGATGTTCATACTGTTTATGCTTGGACTGATCGCCCAGTTTGGCCACAGGGTATCCCCTGGCCTACTACAAAAGCAGAAATTCCAAAAGAATTAGATTGGGATTTATGGTTAGGAACGGCTCCTCAAAAAGATTATGTAGATAAATTAGTTCCTTTCAACTGGCGTGGATGGTGGGATTATGGTACAGGTGCTTTGGGAGATATGGGTTGTCATCTTATTGAAGCTCCTTTTAGTGTGTTAAATTTAAAATATGCTAAAGATGTGCAATGTAGCGTTGGATCCGTATATGTTGATGAATTTAAAAGAGGTTATTTCCCACAAAGTTGTCCCCCTTCAAGCCACGTAACTTTAACCTTTCCTAAGACTAATAAAACAAATGGCGATGTAACGTTACATTGGATGGATGGAGGAATTCAGCCTGAAAGACCTTTAGAATTAGAACCAAACGAAATTTTTGGAGACGGAGGAAATGGCACCTTATTTGTTGGTACAAAAGGTAAAATGATGTGTGACACATATGGGATGAATCCTCGTTTGCTTCCTTTGACAATAAATCAAAATGTAAATATTACCCAAAAATACGCCAGAGTACATGACGGAGCAAATGGACATTATAAACAATGGGTTGAAGCTGCTATTGCCGGTCATGGCAAACAAGAATTAAGTTCTCCTTTTGAAATCGCAGGTCCTTTGACCGAGGCTTTGTTAATGGCAAATTTGGCTATCAGAGGATATGATATTCAAAAAGAAACACTTGGGAAAACTAAATATCCGGGTCGATCTGTAAAATTACTTTGGGATAATGACAATATGAAAATCACCAATTTTGATGATGTAAATCAATTTGTGAAACGTGACTACCGCCAAGGCTGGAAAAATTTATCTTTATAAAAATTAATGCTTAACACCTAAATCATGTTAAAAAATATTGTTACCTCTTTAATTCTGATCGCAATGGTACAACTAACAAATGCCCAAATTGGATTTAAACCATTATTTGATGGAAAAACTACAAAAGGCTGGCATAGTTATGGAAAAACTACTGTCGGTACAGCTTGGAAAATTGATGGAAACATATTGCATTTGGAGCCAACTGCAAAAGAAAAAGATCAAGGCGGTGACCTTGTAACAGATAAAGAATATGCTAATTTTCATCTAAAGTTGGACTGGAAAGTAGCTCCGAAATCCAACAGTGGAATCATTTTTTACATTAATGAAAATCCTGAAAAATATAAAAACACGTATGAAACTGGTCTGGAAATGCAGGTTTTAGATAATGATGGGCATCCTGACGGAAAAATAACGAAACACCGAGCTGGAAATTTATATGATTTAATAAAAAGCGATGCTGAGCCAGTAAAAGCTGTAGGTGAATGGAACACCGTTGAAATAATCAGTAAAAAAGGAGAATTAACTTTTATTTTAAACGGAATAACTGTTGTAAAAACAACTCTTTGGGATGAAAACTGGAAAGCACTTGTTGCAGGAAGTAAATTTAAAGTCTGGAAAGATTTTGGAACATTCAAAAAAGGAAAAATAGCTTTACAGGATCACGGTGATGCTGTTTGGTACAGAAATATTGTAATTAAAGAATTGTAATTCGGCGAGATTATTTCGGAAATTACATTAAAAATAAAAACTATTAAATCATTTATATTAACTAACCTAAAACCAATGAATACCACAATCCGAATTAAATTATCTATAATGATGTTCCTAGAATTTTTTATCTGGGGCTCATGGTTTGTAACATTAGGAACTTTTCTAGCAAGCAATTTGCATGCTACAGGTTCAGAAACAGCTGCCGTTTTTTCAACCCAATCTTGGGGTGCCATCATTGCACCTTTTATTATTGGTTTGATTGCAGACCGCTATTTCAACGCCGAGAAAATTTTAGGTATTCTTCATCTAATCGGAGCATTTTTAATGTATCAAATGTATGTTTCAGATGATATAACTTTTTTCTATTCTTATGTTTTAGGGTATATGATTTTGTATATGCCAACATTGGCACTTGTAAATTCAGTTTCTTTTAATCAAATGAATGATCCCGAAAAAGAATTTGCAAATATTAGAGTTTGGGGAACTATCGGTTGGATTTTAGCAGGATTATCGATAAGCTTCTTATTTCATTGGGATTCAGCAGAAGGTGTTACACAGGGATTACTAAAAAATACGTTTCTTTTGGCAGGAATTGCTGCTTTTATTTTAGGAATATTTAGTTTTTCATTACCTAAAACACCGCCTAAAGTTGCTGCAACCGAAAAAATTAAAATTGGTGATATTATCGGTCTTGATGCTTTAAAACTTTTGAAAGATAAAAATTTCGCTGTCTTTTTTATCTCATCAATTCTTATTTGTATTCCATTAGCTTTCTATTATCAAAATGCACACCCCTTTTTAACAGAAGCAGGAGTTGAAAATCCAACAGGAAAAATGGCTATTGGCCAAATATCAGAAGCATTGTTCTTATTATTAATTCCAGTATTTTTCACTCGTTTTGGTTTTAAGAAAACTATTCTGGTTGGTATGTTAGCTTGGGCGATTCGTTATGTCTTGTTTGCTTATGGTAATGGAAGTGAATTGAGCTTTATGCTTATTATTGGTATTGCTTTACACGGTATTTGCTATGATTTCTTTTTTGTATCTGGTCAAATATACACCAACTCAAAAGCAGGTGAAAAATATAAAAGTGCTGCTCAAGGCTTGATAACATTAGCTACTTATGGTATAGGAATGTTAGTAGGTTTTGGTGTTGCAGGTTGGATAACTGATAATTACAAAACTTTGGATGGTACTATAGATTGGAAAATGGTTTGGATTATTCCAGCAGGAATTGCTCTTGCAGTATTTTTACTTTTTGCACTTTTATTTAATGATAAAACTAAAACAGAAAAGGAAATTCCTGCAGTATAAAAAATAAAAATATGAGTACAAATTTAAATAGAAGATCGGCTATAAAAGGAATTCTCGCTGGAACAGCAGCGTTGAGTATTCCTTCTGGATTTTCTGCTTTGGCTATGCCAAAAAACGAAACAGAATCAAGTATGTTAAAAGGAAAGATAAATCACTCTGTTGCTCGATGGTGTTTTAAAGATTTTGACTTAGAAACACTTTGCATCGAAGCAAAAAAAATCGGAATCACAGGAATTGATTTAGTTGGTCCTAAAGAATGGCCAACATTGAAGAAATATGGTCTTGTTTCTACTATGTGCAACGGAGCCGAGATTAATTTAGTTGATGGTTTCAACGATATTAAATTCCATGAAACGCTAATAAAGAATTATACCGAAATGATTCCGCTAGTAGCAAAAGCAGGATTTAAAAATCTTATTTGCTTTAGTGGAAACAAAAGAGACAAGACAGATGAAGAAGGTTGGAATAATTGCGTAATTGGTTTGCAAAAATTAATTCCATTGGCTGAAAAGCATAATGTAACGCTGGTAATGGAGCTTTTAAACAGTAAAATTAATCATAAAGATTATCAATGCGATAAAACATCTTGGGGAGTAGAATTAGCAAAGCGTTTAAATTCTGAAAATTTCAAGCTCCTTTATGATATTTATCACATGCAAATCGATGAGGGTGACGTGATTAGGACTATACAGGATAACCATCAATATATTACACATTTTCATACTGGCGGTGTTCCGGGACGAAATGAAATTGACGAAACACAAGAACTAAATTATATTGCAATAATGAAAGCTATTGCAGAAACTGGTTTTAAAGGATTTGTGGGACAAGAATTTATACCCAAAAATGCGGATAAGATTGGTTCATTGAAAAAGGCTATCACTATTTGTGATATTTAACTAATAAAAAAATTAAGTCATGATAAAAAGAAGAGATTTTATAATAAATAGTGGTTTGGCATTAGGAGCATTAGCAATAGCACCTTCATTTGCTTTTGGAACTATGAAAAAAAATGTAGGGCTACAACTGTACTCTTTAAGAGCAGAATTTCCTAAAGATGTAAAAGGTACTTTGGAGAAAGTAGCTAAAGCAGGTTTTAGTGAAGTTGAAACCTTTGGTTTTTCAGTAGAAAAAGGTTATTTTGGTACATCTGTAAAAGATTTTAATAAGATTTTATGTGATAACGGTTTAAAAGCACCAAGTGGCCATTATGATTTCAGTAAATACATAAAAGATGATTCAACTGATTTTTTAAAAGCTTCCATTGAAGCGGCTAATATACTTGATAGTGAATATGTAGTAGTACCATGGCTGTCTCCAGATTTGCGTGGAAATGGAGGTGATGACTATAAAAAACTAGCACATAAAGTAAATAAAGCTGCTGAACTTTGTAAAGCTTCTGGTTTAAAATTAGCCTACCACAATCATGATTTTGAATTTACTAAATTTGGATCAACAACTGGTTATGAAATTTTATTGAATGAAACGGATAAAAAATTAGTAGATTTTGAATTGGATTTATACTGGGTGGTTCGTTCTGGAAATGATCCATTAAAATTATTCAAAGAAAATCCAGGACGTTTTAAAATGTGGCATGTAAAAGACATGGACAAAGCAAAACCAGAATGGAACACAGAAATAGGAAAAGGTGCAATTGATTTTAAATCCATTTTTGCACAAGCAAAACTTTCAGGAATGAAACATTTCTTTGTAGAACATGAAACAAATTATTATCCAAATCCTATGGAATCTGTAAAAGCAAGTTGTGCTTATGTTAAGGAGAATTTACTCTAAAACTAATATTTAAAAGGACTTCATTACAAACGAAAAGGAAGTTTCAAATAGACAGACCATAAAGCTCAAAAGTTTATGGTCTATTTGAAACTTCCTTTTTATTTTACGAATAGGTAAAGATCTACAATATGAGTTAAAACCTATTTTGAAGAAATAAAAAAGATTGTATCCTCAATTTTATAAGATAAATACAACCTTTTCTATATTTTACTCCGTTATATTAAAACCTGCCACATAGAAATTTTTGTCAATTTCTAGTTTTGGATTTTCAGTTTTAGCTGGAATGTCCTTCCATTCCGTTTCTGGTTTCAGCAATTCTTCTTTTCCATTCAAAATTACTTTTACAGGCATATTGAAATCTGGAACACAGTTTGTCCAACGATACCCAAGGTGATTGTCTTTGAAAAAATATTCTAATGTTGGAATTCTGATATCTCTCAAATATTGGTTGAAGAATGAATTTAACTCTATTCCAACTTGTTGACTTAAGTAGTCTTCAATTTGTTTTGTGGTAACCGTTTGATGGTAAAAAGTACTATTTAATCCTCTTAAAATAGTTCTCCATTTGGAGTCATCATTTACAATTTGCCGCAAAGTGTGTAGCATATTTGCCCCTTTATAATACATGTCACTGGAGCCTTCATTGTTGACATCATATTTTCCAATTATTGGTTTATCATTTGCAATATTTTTTCTAATCCCCCTTACATAAGTATACCCTGCTTCCTTGCCATAATAATATTCAAGGAAAAGACTTTCAGAATAATCCGTAAAACTTTCATGTATCCACATGTCAGCAATATCTTTATAAGTAATATTATTGGCAAACCATTCATGACCTGATTCATGAATAATGATGTAATCAAACTTTAAACCCCAACCCGTTCCGCTCAAATCTCTTCCTAAATATCCATTTTTAAAACCATTGCCATACGTTACGCTACTTTGATGTTCCATTCCTAAATAGGGAGCTTCTACTAGTTTATAACTGTCTTCATAAAATGGATAAGGTCCAAACCAATGCTCGAAAGCTTTCAACATTCGAGGTACGTCTTGAAATTGCCTTTTCGCTTTGTTAAGATTGTCTCTCAATACATAATAAGTACAATCTAAATCTCCTTTTTCTCCTTTGTATTTTTCTGAAAAGGTGACATAATCACCTATATTGATATTTACGCCATAATTATTGATGGGATTTGACACAACCCAATTGAATGTTCTAGATCCATCATTCATTTCTTTTACACTTTGTAAACGACCATTGGAAACATCCATTAAACCTTTTGGAACATTTACACTGATTAGCATGCTTTCTACTTCATCATACATATGGTCTTTGTTCGGCCACCAAACGCTAGCACCTAAGCCTTGACAAGAAGAAGCTATAAAAGGATTTCGATTACTGTCTTTTTTCCAAGTTATCCCACCATCCCATGGTGGATTTACGGCAACTTTAGGTTTTCCTCCATAAAACACAGTAAGTTCTTTTGTTGAACCAATTTTTTGAGGAGCTATCAATTCAATGAAAAAAGCATTTCCATCTCTTTTGTATTTTAAAGCAATACCATCTTGAATGACTTTAGATATCATCATTGGATTCTGCAAATCAATTTGCATGATATTGTATTCTTTTAATACTAAATATTTTATGGTATTAGAACCTGTAATAGTGCTGTCAGTAGGATTTACTTTAATGTCCAAGTGATAATATTTTACATCCCACCAAGCTCTTTCTTTTGTAATACTTCCTCGTAATGAATCCTGGCGGATAAAAACTTGTTCTTTCTGTCCAAGAAGCCCTTGTGCATGAGCACTATTAAAAACAAAAAATGAAAAACAAATGAGACTTAAATATCTTTTCATGAATTTAAAATAAAAATAAATTGTTTTTACAAAGGAATGAATTAATGCAATTTTGAAACCGAATTTTGTTCCACTATGGCTGTAAAATCATTAGCTAAACGATTTCCATAATCTTCTAATAGTTCTAAAACCCTTTCTTGTTTATCTGATTTTACAATAAGTCCCGCATGATATTCCAACGGAACTCTGAAGCAAACTTCAGGATCTGAAAACGATGATAAATCCGGATGCTGGAATTTAGATAAAGTCAAAACAATTCCGGCATAACCCTTTTTTACTTTTGGTAAAGTGTTTTTACTTTCTTTTACCAAGGCATCTTCAATTGCTGCCCACTCCTTCCATAAATTAATATTGGAAGCTTCGGCAACCATTTCTGCCAGATGTGCTCCTCCTACTCGAGATGACGTTTCCAGAAAATAGATTTTCCCATCTTCCTTGCATTTTATAAATTCAGTATGAGCGGCACCATGTTTCAATCCGAAGCCTTTCAATACTTGTTCATTTATTTTTTTGATGGCTTTATCATCTTCTGAATCATAGTGAATATTGGCCGAACGAAAAACACCACCACCTTGTGAAATTTCCATTGGTGTAGCCAAATATTTTGAAGTCAAACTAAAGATAACTTTACTATCCGAAATTAAACTATCACAATGGTACACATCGCCAGGTTTGAATTGCTCCAACAAATATTTGAATCTATTATTCCCCATTTCATTAATGTGAATCCATAAACTCTCCTTGTCATATACTTTTATAATCCCGGCCGCAGAAGCTTCAGAACGCGGTTTCAAAACCCATGGTGCTGGAATCGCATCAGCAAAAGAATTGATGTCATGATCATTAAATAAGGAACAAAAAGCAGGAATTGAAATACCGCAACTCTTCGCTCTCATACGCATGGCAAGTTTATCTCTAAAATAGCGACCTGTAGTTTGTCCCATTCCGTCAATACGAAGATTTTCCCTGAGATAAGTTGCTTTTTCTACATCATAATCATCCAAAGCTACAATAGCATCAATTCTCGTGGACTTCATGAAATTGCCAACGCCCAGTAGTAAATGCTCTAAATTCCAATCGACATCTTGCCCTTCCATATAAAAAATCTCATCAATATATTGATGTGGCCATGGCTTGTCTCTCAGTTTTTCACTCGTCACTAAATAGACTTTGTTGCCTAACTTTTTTAAATTAATTAAAAAATCAGCACCCTTAAAATAATTTGAAATACAAAGGAAGGTTTTAGAGTTTTCCATACGTTATAAATTTTCTATGAATTTAGTTAATAAATGAACTCCATATGCTGTAGCATGTTTACTCTTAGCAAATTCATCATCGCCAAATGCTACGCCTGCAACGTCAAGATGTGCCCAAGCTTTGTGCTCTTGGGTAAAATATTCTAAAAATTTAGCTGCGCTTATTGCTCCGGCAACTGGTTTTCCACTATAATTTTTGACATCTGCAATATCGCTTTCAATGTCTGATTTATAAACATCCCAAAGTGGTAAAGGCCACAAACGTTCTCCGATTGCATCCCCACTTTCTTGCAATTTCTTTGCAATTTCCTCATTATTGGTAAACAAAGCACCACATTCATAACCAAAAGTACCAACGCTGCTTCCTGTAAGTGTAGCGATATCAACAATATATTCCGGTTTGAAATTTTTAATTAAATACGATAATCCATCGGCTAAAACGAGTCGGCCTTCAGCATCAGTATCAATTATTTCTATTGAATGTCCACTATAACTATGAATCACATCACTAGGTAAAAAGGACTTACTGTCAACCGAGTTTTCGGCACAAGGAACAATAGCAGTTACTTTCACAGGCAATTGCAAATCGGCTATAAGTTGCATCGCTCCTAGTACAGCGCCACCGCCAGCCATATCACATTTCATGTGAACCATTCCTGCTGTTTTTATATTTAATCCGCCGGTATCAAAGGTTATTCCTTTTCCCACCAATCCAACATGTTTTATGTGTTCCACTTCGGCTGCAGGAGTGTAATTCATAATGATAAATTGAGGTTCATTTTCACTTCCTTTCCCTACCGCCAAAAATGCGCCAAGACCTGCAATTTTTGAAGCTTCATAACCTAGAACTTCTACATCAAATCCATATTTTTCACCAGTCTCTTTAGCCCAATTCGACAAGTATTTTGGATTAACTGTATTCGGGGGCAAATCGACCAAATTATAGGTTGCTAATTGTGCTTTAGCAATTTTAATTCCTTTTTTGGCTGTAGCCAAATAATCTTTTTCAGAAACCAAATTCAATGTAAATTCAGGATCTAAAAAAGGATGTTCCTTTTTATCTGATTTAAAATGGCCTATATTATAAGTCCCTAAAAGTAAACCCGAAACCATAGCTTCTACCTGATCCTGAGTAATTTGTTCCGGTATAACTAAAGCTATGTTCGAACTGAAATTATCCTTCTGTTTTGATGAAATACGACGAAAAATAGTTTTCAAAGATTTATAGTCTATCGCTTTTCCTAAACCAATAAAAATATATGCATTGTTATCCTTTTCGGCTAAATAATGGGTGTCTTTTTTGCCAAAAAAAACTTTAGAAGTAATTTCCAATCCATTAAACGCAATAGGAACAATACTTTTTGAGTATGTTTCAAAAGCCGGAATTAAAATTGTTCCTGAAAAATTATCTAAGTTTACTACCGTATTTGTTTTCATTTGTTCTTTTAATTTTTTTTCGCCTATTGATTGAATTCAATATAAATGCATTATGCTTTATTTATTTTAGACGGTACAAATCGCGTCTCTACGTTTATTTTGCATTAAAAAATAACCATTCTATTGCTTTAGGAAATTCATCACTCCAATAGGTTTCGCTATGTTTTCCTTGTCTATTGATGCTTAAATTAATCTTTGATTTGTCTATTACAAATTCGCTTGAAATTAAATCTTCCTGAAACTTTTTTACATGCTCAATCATTGTTGCACTTTCATCTCCACCAGCATACAAATAGATTTTTGTATCGGCTGAATTGGCTTTTTTAGCATTGATTTTTAATTCTGGAACTACCCAAAGCGATGGCGAGAATATCATTAATTTCCCATAAACTTCGGGGTTTCTCAGTCCACTAAAAATACTGATTAATCCGCCCATTGAGCTTCCTCCTATTCCTGTAAATTCGCGTTCTTTTTTGGTTCTAAAATTACTGTCCACATAAGGTTTTAAAGTATCTGTTACAAATCGAATGTATTTTTTGCCTTGTCCTTTCCCTAATACTGTTTTGCCAACATTGTATTCCTTTATTCGATCTTCTTCGGCATGTTCTATAGCAATAATTATAATTTTTCCAATTTTATATTCTGACATAACTGCCAGTTTTTTATCAATTTCCCAATTGCCAAATTCAGCTGCTTCATTAAATAAATTTTGTGCATCCTGCAAATACATAACCGGATAACTTTCACTTGAATTGTCATAATCATGAGGCAATAAAGCCCAAATTTTCCTAGTTTTATTGAGTTGTGGAATTATAAATTCATCTGAAATCAACTGAACTTGCGGTAAAAAAGATTGCTTAAACGGCAACCAGTTTTTTCTCCATCGCGCTACATGTTCTTTTTGAATTCCCGTATGATTGTGTGTTGAACGGTTTTCGGTACGATTTCCATGGCTGTCAATTTCTACTTCACTCCAATCCCCTTTCGTAAATTTATACAAAAGCTCAGAAGGATAATCAAAATCATGTGAAAATTTATAGTGATATAAACCAATCCCAATTTTCTCCATTATGAATTCTTTGTCCTGAGTACGCCATTGATTAAAATTCCCTGAGATATATACGGGTCTCGCATCATCTTCATCAGTTGTAAGGATTATATGTAGCCCAGTATTTAGTATTGGATTATTTAATTCTTGGGTAAATGTGGTATTATTTGAATTCATCACTTGCATTGTACTACTTGTATTTTAAAAATAAATAGTAAATATAGTGGATTGCAATTTGAAATAAAAGAAAAAAGAAAACCCAATAGCAAATGAATTTCCTATTGGGTTTGTATTCGTAAAAATTATTTGATGAATTTTACTTTTGGCGACTTTTTAAGACTTCCACAACATCATTTAGTTTAAATCCTTTGGCTTGCAATAATATAAGGTAATGGAAAAGCAAATCAGCACTTTCACTCAAAAACAAATCATCATTGTCGTCTTTGGCTTCAATAACCACTTCAATCGCTTCCTCACCTACTTTTTGGGCAATTTTGTTCATCCCTAATTTAAATAAGGAAGCAACATAGCTCTTTTCAGAATCCGCATTTTCTTTTCGAAGTTGGATTGTATCTTCTAAATTCGAAATAAAGCCATAATCAGCTTTGTTTTCGTCAGCCCAGCACGTAGCTGTACCTTTATGACATGTTGGCCCTTCTGGTTTTACCTGAATTAATAGAGTATCATTATCACAGTCGTTTTTGATGTCAATCAGATTCAGAAAATTGCCACTTTCCTCACCTTTTGTCCAAAGCCTTTGTTTCGTACGACTATAAAAAGTTACTTTTTTAGTGTCAACCGTTTTTTGATACGCTTCGGCGTTCATGAAACCCAACATCAAAACCGTTTTGGTTTCGCTATCTTGAATTATGGCAGGAATTAATCCGTCTGTGTTTTTTGAGAAATCTATATTCATTTGTAATTTAGGATTTTCGATTTAGGATTGTTATATCCTAACTTCGATATTGTTGTTTTTAAGTTCTTTTTTTAATGTTTTGATTTCAATTTCTTTAAAATGAAATACACTTGCTGCTAATGCTGCATCCGCTTTTCCTTCCAGAAAAGTATCTACAAAATGCTGTATATTTCCCGCTCCACCAGAAGCTATTATAGGAATATTAACTAAGTCCGAAAGTGTTGCTAAAGCTTCATTGGCAAATCCGTTTTTAGTCCCGTCATTATCCATTGACGTGAATAAGATTTCGCCTGCACCTCTTTGCTCCACTTCTTTGGCCCAATCAAATAAATTCAATTCTGTAGGCACTTTTCCGCCCACTAAATGAACAATCCATTGTCCCTCAATTTGTTTGGCATCAATAGCAACAACGACACATTGGCTACCAAATTTTTGTGCCAAATCATTAATCAACTGTGGGTTTTTCACTGCAGAGGAGTTAATGGAAACTTTATCTGCTCCGTTTTGCAATAAAATTTCAACATCTTCAACGGATGAAATTCCACCACCAACAGTAAACGGAATATTAATCGTTGAAGCGACTTTACGAACCAAATCAACTAAGGTTTTTCTTCTTTCTTCCGTTGCCGAAATATCCAAAAAAACCAATTCATCAGCACCTTCATCCGAATATATTTTGGCTAATTCCACAGGATCTCCTGCATCACGCAAGTCCACAAAATTAACGCCTTTTACGGTTCTTCCGTTTTTTATATCGAGACAGGGAATAATTCTTTTTGTTAACATTTTTCTAATATATAATTTTCCAATTGTTTCAATGAAATTCGTCCTTCGTAAATTGCTTTTCCGATTATTGTTCCTTCACAACCTAACTCGGCTAGTCTTGGCAATTCGTCAAAAGTAGAAATTCCTCCTGAAGCAATCAATTTTATACCGTTGGCTTCTGCCAAAATTTTAGCGTATAAATCAAAAGATGGTCCTTCAAGCATACCGTCTTTGGCGATATCCGTACAAATTACATACTGAATTCCTTTATTTTGGTAGTCTTGAATAAATGGAATCAAGTCTTCATTAGAATCTTCTAACCAACCCGAAACGGCTACTTTTTCATTATTAGCATCTGCTCCCAGAATAATTTTATCAGAACCATATTCTGCAATCCATTTTTCGAAGAGTTCTCTATTTTTCACAGCAATACTTCCGCCGGTAATTTGATTCGCTCCACTTTCAAAAGCGATTTTTAAATCGGAATCCGATTTTAATCCACCACCGAAATCAATTTTTAATTTAGTTTTCGAGGCTATTTGTTCCAATATTTTATAATTGACAATTTGGCTCGACTTTGCTCCGTCTAAATCAACCAAATGTAAGTATTCAATTCCATGTGCTTCAAATGATTTTGCCACTTCAAGTGGGTTTTCATTGTATATAATTTTGGTATTGTAATCGCCTTTTGACAAGCGAACACATTTTCCTTCTATGATATCTATTGCGGGTATTATTCTCATTTATAATTAGTTTAAAAGAAAGTCTTAAAGACTCAACTTAAAGTTTTAAAAAATTAGCCAAAATTTTTTCTCCAACATCGCCACTTTTTTCAGGGTGAAATTGTGTTCCGTAGAAATTATCCTTCTGCAAAGCCGAGGCATATTCTACTTCATAGTCTGTTGTAGCAATAGCTTCGGGACAGCTAGGAGCATAAAAACTATGTACTAAATACATGTATTCGTTTTCATTAATTCCTTCAAATAAAGGCGATTTTAGATTATAAATTTGGTTCCAGCCCATTTGTGGCACTTTTAATTTAGGTGTGAATTTAATCACATCAACATCAAAAATTCCCAATCCTTTAGTATTCCCTTCTTCCGATTTGTTACACATCAATTGCATGCCCAGACAAATTCCTAAAACGGGTTGTTTCAAGGTAGGAATCAAAGTATCTAAACCGCTTTCCTGAAGCATTTTCATTGCATAACTAGCTTCCCCAACACCTGGAAAAATAACTTTATCGGCTGCTTTAATTTCGTCAGGATTATTACTCAAAACTGCTTTGAATCCCAATCTTTCGATGGCAAACATAATGCTTTGAATGTTTCCTGCTCCGTAATTTATGATTACTATTTTCATTTTTAAAATTTGGGATTTAGGAGGTTTGATTTAGGATTTTATCCTTGATATAGCAAACTTCTCAAAATCGTATATTAAAGCATTCCCTTCGTACTTGGCAAAATCATCTTCTCGGTATCACGTTTTACAGCTACTTTTATCGCTTTTGCAAAAGCTTTAAAAATCGCTTCTATCTTGTGATGTTCGTTAGTTCCTTCTGCTTTGATATTAATGTTGGCTTTAGCACCATCCGAGAAAGATTTGAAGAAATGATAAAACATCTCCGTAGGCATTTTTCCTACCATCTCCCGTTTGAATTCGGTTTCCCAAATCAACCAGTTTCTACCTCCAAAATCAATAGCCACTTGTGCAAGACAATCATCCATTGGCAAACAAAAACCGTAACGTTCTATTCCTAATTTATTTCCTAATGCTTTTGCAAAAACTTCACCCAAAGCAATTGCAGTATCTTCGATAGTATGGTGTTCATCCACCTCTAAATCTCCTTTTACAAGAACTTCCAAGTCCATTTGTCCGTGACGAGCAATTTGGTCCAGCATGTGGTCAAAAAAAGCAATTCCTGTTTCGATCTTGCTTTTTCCGGTTCCGTCAAGGTTTAAGTTGATGTAAATATCTGTTTCATTTGTTTTTCTTTCTATTGAAGCTGAACGCTCTTCTAATTTCAAAAACTCATAAATTACTTTCCAATCTGTAGTTTGTAAAGCAATAACGGAATCCAATTCTTCTCTTTTTGAAGCAATTTCGTCGCCTCCCAAAGCTTCGTCTGTATTGATAAAAATAGCTTTTGAGCCCAGGTTTTTTGCCAATTCAACGTCAGTTATTCTATCTCCTATTACGAATGAATTTTCTAAATCATACTCGGGATTATCAATATATCTTGTCAATAAACCTGTTGCAGGTTTGCGTGTCGGTGCATTTTCGTGCGGAAATGTTTTGTCAATTAATACTTCTTTGAAAACAACTCCCTCATTTTCAAAAGCTTTCATAATTAAATTATGAACGGGCCAAAAGTTAATTTCCGGATGAGAATCAGTTCCCAAACCATCTTGATTCGTAACCATTACGAGTTCAAAATCTAGTTCCAAAGCGATTTTACCAAGATATTGAAACGCTTTAGGGTAAAATTCTAATTTTTCGAAACTGTCTAATTGGTAATCATTTGGTTCCAAAACCATTGTTCCATCACGATCTATAAAAAGTATTTTTTTCATTATATAATTATTTAAACTAAGCGTTTAGGCTTTGTAATGCTGCTATTAATTTTTTATTCTCTATTTCGGTTCCAACGGTTAAACGCAAACAATTGTCGCATAACGGCTGGGTTGTTCTGTTTCTAATTACGATTCCTTTTGCAATTAATTCGTCATATCTTTTATTGGCATCATCTACTTTTATCAAAATAAAATTGGCCTCAGTTGGATAGATTTTCTTAGCAAAATTCACTTTAAGTAATACTTTAAGTAAGTCTTCTCTTTGCGCTATTATAGATTCAATTTCAGATCTTATTTTTTCTGAATTATCTAATCTGTCCAAAGCTCTTTTTTGAGTCAATTCATTTACATTATATGGTGGTTTTATTTTATTCAAAACCGAAATTACTACTGCAGATGCATAACAAACACCTAATCTAATTCCTGCCAAACCATACGCTTTTGATAGTGTCTGAGTAATGACCAAATTTGGATATTCGTCTAATTCATTGATCCAGCTTTCTTTTTTTGAAAAGTCAATATACGCTTCATCAATCACAACCAAACCATTGAAGTTTTTCAATAAATAGGCTACACTTTCATCCGAAAACGAATTCCCGGTTGGGTTATTTGGAGAACATAAAAAGATGATTTTAGTGTTTTCATCAACAGCTTCCATAATTTTCTCAATTTGCGGTTGAAAATCTGAAGAAAGCAATACTTCTTTATTTTCAACAGCATTGATATTAGCCAATACGCCATACATTCCGTATGTTGGTGGCAAAGTGATTACATTGTCTGTTTTTGGTTCACAAAAAGCTCTGAATAATAAATCTAACACTTCATCACTTCCGTTTCCCAATAAAATTTGATTCGTTTTGACATTTTTTTGTTTTGCCAAAATTCCTTTTACACTCATTTGTTGAGGATCAGGATACCTATTTACACCATTTTCAAACGGATTTTCATTGGCATCCAAAAAAATCATATCTGCGGTATCAAAATCCTCAAATTCATCGCGTGCCGAAGAATAGGGTTTTAATTGCTTTACGTTTTCTCTAACTAAATTATTTATATCGAAATTATTTTCCATCTTCAATTGCTTTTAATCGTAATGTAACTGCATTTTTGTGTGCTTGCAAACCTTCCGCTTCTGCCATAATTTCGATAGCTTTACCGATGTTTTGTATTCCTTTTTTAGTTATTTTTTGAAAAGTCATCGCTTTAGTAAAACTATCCAGATTTACACCGCTATAATTTTTTGCATAACCGTTTGTAGGCAGGGTATGATTAGTTCCTGAAGCGTAGTCTCCAGCACTTTCAGGAGTATAATTACCAATAAATACGGAACCTGCGTTGTGAACACCATTGCTGTAAAAATCATCGTACTGAGAACAAATAATAAAGTGTTCCGGACCATATTCATTGATCAATTCCAAGGCAATTGTATCGTTTTCTACAAAAATCAATTTAGAATTAGCAATGGCTTTTTCAGCAATGGTTTTTCTTGGAAGTAAATCCATTTGAATTTGGATTTCGTTTTCAACGGCATCAATTAATTTTTTTGATGTTGAAACCAAAATAACTTGGCTATCCGCTCCATGTTCTGCTTGTGATAATAAATCAGATGCTACAAAAGCTGGAACAGCGGTATCATCAGCCACAATCAACAATTCGGATGGACCGGCAGGCATATCGATTGCCACGCCAAATTGCGTTGCCAATTGTTTAGCAACAGTTACAAATTGATTTCCAGGTCCAAAAATTTTATACACTTTAGGAATCGTTTCTGTTCCAAAAGTCATTGCTGCAATAGCTTGAATTCCTCCTACTTTCAAAATTTTAGTTACGCCACATAAATTTGCAGCATATAAAATAGCTGGATTTATATTTCCGTTTTTATCGGGAGGAGAACACAAAACAATTTCGTTACAACCTGCTATTTCTGCTGGTACAGCAAGCATTAATACGGTAGAAAATAATGGAGCAGTTCCACCGGGAATGTACAAACCAATTTTTTGGATTGGTCTTTTTTCCTGCCAACAATTTACTCCTTCAATAGTTTCTACTACTACTCTTTCCGTTTTTTGAGCAGAATGGAATTTTTTTATATTTGTCTTTGCCAGTTGAATAGCCTCTTTTAATTCGGAAGAAATAGATGCAATAGCCACCTCAATTTCAACTTTAGAAACCTCTAAGTTTTCGATTGATGCACCGTCAAAAAGCGAAGTGTATTTTGCAACAGCAACATCACCTTTCTTTTGTACCTCCTTGAAAATTTCTTTTACTGTTGCTTCAATATCATCAACAGTTTTAGTAGGTCTCTCTAAAATAGAAGACCAAGTTTCTGGTTTTGGATTGTATATTTTATTCATTGTATTGTTTTTAACCGCAAACTTCACAAAGGCTTTTGCAAAGTTCGCAATGAATTCTTAAAATAGAATACGTTATAATTTAAAACTTTTAAAGTACCATTTTCTCAATTGGACAAACTAAAATTCCTTCGGCTCCAGCATCTTTCAATTGATCAATAACATCCCAAAAACGATCTTCTTCAATAACGGTGTGTACACTTGACCAACCTTCTTGTGCCAGAGGCATTACTGTTGGACTCTTCAATACAGGTAAAATTTGATTGATAAGCTCGATTTTATCATTTGGTACATTCATCAAAATGTATTTTGATTTACGCGCTCTTAAAACGGATTGGATTCTGAATTGTAATTTATCTAAAATAGCTTTATTTTCAGTTGTTATTTTTGGAGAAACAGCCAAAACTGCTTCACTTTTAAAAATAACTTCCACTTCTTTCAAATTATTTTTAAACAAAGTACTTCCGCTAGAAACAATATCTACTATAGCATCAGCAAGACCAATATTTGGAGCAATTTCTACCGAACCTGAAATTTGGTGTAAATCAACAGTTACATTTTTAGAATTAAAAAAGTCTAAAACAGTATTTGGGTATGAAGTAGCAATTCGCAATCCATCCAAATCTTTTATCGAATTGTATTCGAAATTTTTAGGCACCGCTACCGAAACTTTGCATTTAGAAAAACCTAATTTTTCTGCAACTTCAATATTTTTTCCTTTTTCAACCAAAAGATTATCGCCAACAATCGCAGCATCCACGACTCCATCAATTAAATATTGAGGAATATCGGAGTTTCTTAAATACAACACTTCTAATGGGAAATTGGAAGCTGATGCTTTAAGTTGGTCATTTCCATTGTTTATAGAAATTCCACAATCTTTTAGAATTTGAATACTGTCTTCGTTTAAACGTCCTGATTTTTGAATTGCAATTTTTAGTGTACTCATTTTTGTTAAGTTTTTGTTTTTTTGTTTAGAATATTATGATTGAGTACAAATATTAGGCAATAAAAAACCCGCTTGATGTACTCAAACGGGTTTTTAGATTATGATGATTTACAAACATAACATTAACACATCGCTTGAGAGCAATAATGAAAATGATGGTGATGTAATTTATTTGTTAACATGTTTTGTGTAATTGTATTGATCTTAAATTCTCCTGCAAATATAAGAGATAAATGATTTAGAATCCAATTTTTAATTTAACTTAAAGCTATTTTATTGTTAAATTAATACTACCTATCGTATTCTTTTGGCTCTGATTTATTAGAAACAGGAGCTCCTTTTTCTGAATCAACACTATTTTTAACAGCTGAATCGATGCTTTCTTCTCTAATTTCAGTGTGACGAATTTCACCTCCTGAAGTTCCAACTAAAGTTGTTAAATAGACACTCCCAATTGCCACAATAACGGCTACAAACGAAATGAATTTAGCCTTTGAATGATTTTTTATATTTAAAACTAAGCCTAAAATTGAAATCGCACCAAGCAAATACAATACAATTGCTAACTTTTCTGCTATTTCTTCATGCTCGTGAATTATTCTTTTCCCAATATTAGGCATATCTTCAACCATTTCCTCTGCTCCTTCACCAGTAGACATACTTGCGAGCGCAAAAAGTGCTGCAACTATAAATAAAGCATAAGCGGTATTATTTACCGAATTGTTCTTTAAAATAATTCCGGTTATTAAAATTCCAAGTCCTAAAATAGTCCCGATAATTGGAAAATGGTTAACTACCATGTGTAAATGCGCATCATTCATAATATAATTTGTTTAAGGTTTAAAGTTTGAATTGTGTCTTTTATTTGAAATCGAATTATTTATCCCGCCAATGAAACGCCAATCAACGAACCTATTCCATAGGTTACTGCTGCTGCTGCCAACCCGAAAGATACTTGTCTAAGTCCAGAAAATATAATACTTTTTCCTGTTAATAAAGTTATTGCGGCACCAATTCCAAAAAGACCAATAACACTGCTTCCAAGACTCAATAAAATTGCATTTTTTCCATCTAAAAACATGAAAGGATATAATGGTATAATCGCTCCGATTGAAAATAATACAAAAGAAGCTATAGCTGCTTCCCAGGCTGAGCCTCCTAATTCTTCTTTATCAATGCCTAATTCCTCCGTAATGATTGCATCTATGGCCGTTTGCGGATTTTCAAATGCTTTTTCGGCTAATTTTTTAGCTTCTTCAACATTCATTCCTTTGGCCTGATACAACAACACAAGTTCCTTTTTTTCTTCCTCGGGTGACGCTTCCAATTCTTCTGTTTCTAAGTCAATCTGGCGTTGATTTAATTCTCTGGAACTTTGTACCGAAAGCCATTCTCCCAAAGCCATTGAAATTGCTCCCGCCAAAAGTCCTGCAATCCCGGTTAATAATATTGTATTATTAGAAACTGCAGCGCCGGCAACTCCCATGACCAAACTCATATTAGAAACCAATCCATCATTAGAACCTAAAACTGCTGCTCGCAAAGCATTACCGCCAACAGACTTATGTCGACTTTCGAATTTTGATAAAAAACCACCTGAAACATTTAGCGCTGCATTATTGTTTATGGCTTCAATAATATTAAGGTGATTGTGTTCAAAACCTGTTGGCTTCTCCCCGCTTTTAATTTTGTTTTTAATTGTATTAACTGCAAATTGCTTTTCAATACTTGAAAGGCTGCTAATTATAGACGTATAACCAAAAATTTTACCTAGTTTCAATTGCAATTTTGCTCTTCCTGAAGGTAAAGGCATTTTATAATTCGGCTCCAAAGTCAATACTTTATCTAACATGTGCTTAGCATGACCTTTTTCTATATCCGATAATCCCCGTAAAACTCTTGTAAGATTGTCATCAGATTGAATTGCTGCAATACTATCATACAAAAAGGAAGTATCTACTTCCGTCTGTAATTGATCTTTTAGTTTATTTAAATCCATATTAGTTTTCTTTTAATTGGCCAAATCAAAAACTCCTTTTGTCAATATTTTTGAAGCAGAATTAATGGCACTATTGGGCAAAATTTCAACTAAATTTTCAGATTTTTCACCTATGGAAACATTTATTTTTTTAAATGAAAATCCATTTTTCTCTTTATCTAATAAAAGTACGAAATTTTTGTTGTTTTCGGTTATTAACGCTTCCACCGGAATAGCTAAACCTTTTTTAGAGTCCACAACAACGCCTGCTTCTACAAACATCCCAGTCAATAATTTTTGCTTAATAGCATCATCTAAATGGCCATGAACATTGATTGTTCTGTCATTCCCTTCAATCGATTTTCCAACCAAATGTACTTCGGCATTGAATTCTTCTTTTGAAGCTTCAGGCACTTTAAATTTAATTTTCTGACTTATTTTTACCTTTAAAATATCTTTTTCAAAAACAGCTAATTCTAAATGCAAATGATCTGTATCAACAATTTCCAAAATCACATCCGACGGCCCCATAAGCATTCCCACATTGGCATTCATAACCACAATATCTCCTGAAATAGGCGAGAAAATAGTTATTATGGATGTTAATTTACCTTTTTCAACTTGAGATGGACTAATGCTTAACAGCACTAATTTTGCCTTTAAACTTTGATGCATGGCTTTCGCACGTCGGTACTCGCTTTCGGCTTTTAAGTAGTTTTTTTGCGAGGTTATTTTTTCATCATACAATGTTTTTTGACGTTCGTATTCGGATTTCAAATATTTGATTTGCTCGGCCACTTCCAAATAATCTTTCTGAATATCAAGAAATTCCGTATTTTCCAATGTCAGTAAAGCTTGCCCTTTAGTCACTTTGTCGCCAACTAAAAGTTTGGTTGATTTTACATAACCACCAATAAATGTAGCCACTTTTGCCCTGTTTTGAGGCGGAACATCAATTCTCCCCGATGCTTTAATTGTTACATCAAAGTCCTGTTCTGTAGGACTGGCAATTTCCATACCTGAAGATTCAAATTGTTCTTTTGTCACTGTTATCAAACCGTCGTCTTTGGGAGTTGGCTCTTCCGTTTTGGTTTCTTTGCAAGAGAATAAAATTAAGGATACGGCGATTATATAAATTGATTTTTTCATTTGTAAATATTAAAAATTAAGGTATTCTAATTCTAATTGTGTCTTGTTGAATTGTAAAATAGTGTCCAAATAATCTACTTGAATCGTAGTGGCATTTTCTAAACTTTGAATGTATTGAAAGAAATCTATTTCACCATGTTTGTAGCTGTTATTACCAACTTTGATAATCTCATCAGATAATTTTTTACCGTATTGATTGTAATAATTGATGGCTTCCTGGTATTTAGCTAATTCATTATTTTTTTGAGTGATATATTTCTCGATTTTCAGTTCTTCATTTTGCTTTTGTTGTTCCCAACTTTGTAAATCTAATTGCGCAACTTTAGTTTTCGAAACATTCCCGGAAAATAAAATTGGAACTGCTAATCCAATTTGAAAACCATACAGCGATTGTGATAAACCATTATTTTTACCTTGAAAATAATCAACGTTTATGTCGGGCAGCCAATGTTGTTTTTGTAAATTAATTTGGTTTTTATAATTTTCAGTAACACTTTCTAAATAAGCAGTATAGTATGACTTACTTGTTTCTTTAGTTAAATTATTAATTGGTGTTATTATTTTATTTTTTATTTCAATATTTTCATCTGATTGTACCAAAGATTGTAACACTTCATACTGCGCTTTTTTATCATTCTCAATTTGAATGAGCATCGTTTTAATTTTTCTAAATTTAGATTGAGCTGTAATTTTTTCCAGATAATTTGTTTCACCCAACTCAAAACGCCTGTCGCTGGCTTTAGAAAAATTTTGGTACAAACTATCTAAATAGCGGTACAAAACTGCTTGGTTTTGCAAATAAACAATGTGATAATACAGATTCGAAACTCCAAAAGCGAGTTTGTTTTTTTGAATATCAAAATTGGCTTTTTCTTTATCATATTCTGCAGAATATACCTTTTTTTGCGCTCCATAAACCGTTGGGAAAGCAAATCGTTGTTGCACTCCAAAGACTTTTAAAGGTTCATTGTTTAAGGCTAAATTATTTTGGTCATAACTGTAATAAATATTGGTTTTGTCAAATGTATAAGCTGTTTTTATATTCTCTTTCATTTTGGCCACCTGCAGTTGGGATGATTTCAAACCTTTGTTATTTTCGATTACTTTAGTGATTAAACCTTCTAATTCATTAGTATTTGAATTTTGAGCAAAAGCCATTGATGAGGCTACTAGTAGCAATATGCTATAAATTGATTTATTAGGTTTGAATTTAGGTTTCTTAAATTCTTTTCCGTCAAAAACTTTATACAAAATGGGTAAAACGACCATAGTTAAAATAGTTGCCGTAAATAATCCTCCAATAACTACAGTTGCTAATGGACGTTGTACCTCTGCTCCTGCTGATGAAGAAATAGCCATGGGTAAAAAACCTAATGCAGCCGCAGAAGCGGTCAATAAAACCGGACGCAATCTATCGGTTGTACCTTTCAGAATCAATTCATCCATATCTTTCATTTCTCCGTTGTGTTTTAACTCTTTAAAATGCTCTATAAGTACAATTCCATTCAGCACTGCAATTCCAAAAAGCGCAATAAAACCAACCCCTGCCGAGATACTAAAAGGCAAATCTCTAATCCACAAGAATAGTATTCCTCCCACTGCCGAAAGCGGTATGGCAGTATAAACCATTAATGCTTCTTTGATGGTTCCAAAAGCAAAATACAAGAGGATAAAAATCAGTAATAAGGCAATAGGAACAGCAATCATTAATCGGGCTTTTGCACTTTGAAGATTTTCGAATTGGCCGCCATATTTCACATAATATCCTACAGGAAGTTTGATTTTTGTATCAACAATTTTTTGAATATCAGCCACTACACTTTGTAAATCTCGATTTCGAACATTAATACCCACAACAATTCTGCGATTGGTATTGTCTCTGGAAATCTTAGCCGGACCTTCGGTATATTCAATTGATGCTAATTCGCTCAATGGGATTTGGTCTCCATTCGGAGTCGAAATGTATAAATTTCGTAAATCTTCAATATCAGTTCTTTTTGTTTGATCTAAACGGATAACTATATCAAATCGTTTTTCGCCTTCAAAGACATTTCCAACTGTTTTCCCTGCAAAACCAAGTGCAATTGTTTCGTTCAAATCGGCAATATTCAAGCCATAGCGTGCAATTTTAGAGCGATCATAGACCACAGCCATTTGAGGCAATCCTTCCGTTTTTTCGACAATTATATCAGATGCACCTTCGACATTTTTAATGGCTACTTTTATTTCATGTGCTTTTTGAGCCAAAACATCCAAATCTTCGCCAAATATTTTAACGGCAACATCAGATCGTGTTCCTGAAATTAATTCGTTAAAACGCATTTCTATGGGTTGTGTAAACTCAATATCCATATTTGGAATTTGTTTCTCAATCGCGGTTTTAATTTTGTCGGCCAATTCATCTTTGCTGGAAGCGGAAACCCATTCTGATTTTGGTTTTAGCTTGACAATAACATCACTTTCTTCCATTGACATTGGATCCGTTGGTACTTCAGCAGCACCAATTCTACTGACTACTTGCTCCACTTCGGGAAAGTTTTTCAGAATTATTTTTTCGATTTTTGTCGTTGTTGCAATGGTTTTTGTCAATGAAGTTCCTGTTTTAAGAACGGGTTGAATTACAAAATCACCTTCGTCCAGCGTTGGTATGAATTCCCCGCCCATAGTAGTAAATAAAGCAATTGCCATAAATAATAACCCAATCGCACCGTACATTACTTTTTTGGTATTGGCCAAAGCCCAAATAATTATGGGTACATAGAAGGATTTTAACTTTTGGATTAATCGGTTGGAAAAAGAATTTGGATTTTCTGCTGTTGGTTTTAAAAATAACGAAGAAACGACAGGAACATACGTAAAACAAAATATCATGGCTCCAACCAAAGCAAAACTGAATGTCATTGCCATTGGTTTGAACATTTTGCCTTCAATTCCTGATAAAGAAAGAATTGGAATAAAAACAATTAAAATAATCAATTGGCCAAAAATAGCCGAATTCATCATTTTGGAAGCGCTTTTATACGTGATTTGGTCAATTTCCAGCTGACGCTCTTCTTTGGATAAATCACTTAGATCTGCCGATTTACTGGCAATTTGAAATGCAATAAATTCAACAATAATAACGGCTCCGTCTATTATAATTCCAAAGTCAATTGCACCCAAACTCATTAAATTTGCATCAATTCCATAGATATTCATTAATGAAATTGCAAAGAGTAAACACAATGGAATTACGGAAGCCACTACCAAACCGGAACGCCAGTTTCCAAGCAATAAAACCACTACAAAAATTACTATTAGGCATCCCAAAATGAGATTTTCAGCAACTGTAAAAGTAGTTTTACCCACTAACTCGCTTCTTTCCAAAAAGCCATTTATATAAACACCATGCGGCAAATGTTTTTGAATTTCAACAACTCTGTCTTTTACATCTGCGATGACTTGTTTTGAGTTTCCTCCTTTGAGCATCATCACTTGCCCCAAAACTTTTTCGCCTTCGCCATTTCCTGTGATTGCTCCAAAACGATTGGCACTGCCGTAACGAACCTGAGCAACATTTTTGACATAAACAGGCAAACCATTTACGTTCTTAACAACTATATTTTCAATATCCTGAATTGATTTTACCTTTCCTTCAGCCCGAATAAAATAGCTTTGATTTACTTTTTCGATGTAAGCGCCACCAGCAATACTGTTGTTTTTTTCCAAAGCAGTAAAAACATCGCTAGTGGTAATATTCATTGCTTTTAAACTTGAAGGCACTATGGCAATTTCATATTGTTTTAAATTACCACCCCAAGTATTTATTTCTACAACACCTTTAATTCCTGACAATTGTCGTTTCACCACCCAATCCTGAAGCGTTCTCAAATCAGTAACGGAGTATTGATTCTTGAATTCCGGTTTTACTTCCAGCGTATATTGATAGATTTCCCCTAATCCTGTCGTAATTGGTCCCATTTCAGGAGTTCCAAAGCCTTCCGGAATTTTTTCGGTTGCAGCTTTAATTTTTTCGGCGATTAATTGTCTTGGCAAATAGGTCCCTAAATTGTCTTCGAAAACTATGGTGACAACTGACAATCCAAATTTTGAAATAGACCTGATTTCCTGAACTCCAGGCAAATTAGCCATTTCAATTTCAACTGGATATGTAATAAATTGTTCAATATCTTGCGTAGAAAGGTTACGAGAAGTAGTAATTACCTGAACTTGATTATTAGTAACATCGGGAACGGCTCCTATAGAAATTTGGAAAACAGAAAACAATCCGAATAAAAAAACTCCTAACGTAAAGAGTAAAATAATAAGTTTGTTTTTTAAACTAAAAGCAATGATTTTCTCCAGCATTTTGATCTTATTTTATAATGCAAAGATAAGATTTTAGTAAGAATACCCATCTTAAGAACAGCTTAAGGTCTGCTTAATGGAAACTTAATATCACTTTAGTTCCAATTTGCTCTTCACTGGAAATAGCAATTTCTATATTGAGTAAAGTACACAATCGTCTGACAATTGATAAACCTAAGCCAGTTCCTTTTATTTCAGGATGTTCGTTAGATTTTGAACGATAAAATTGATTGAATACTTTAGACAAATCTTCTGAAGGAATGCCTATTCCGGAATCAATAATATGGCATTCCAGTTTATTGTCCGTATCCGTTATGATTATTGTCAGAGTCGCTTTTTCATTGGAATATTTCAATGCATTTGCAACCAGATTATTAATTATAATTGATAATAAATAACTATCACTGTTCACATAATACTCTTTTGAAAATTCAGTGGAAACATAAATCTTTTTAGATTGAATGGCATTAGAATATCGAGAAAGTGTGTCCAGAATTAATGCATTCAGATGTACTTTTTCTATTTTCAATGATTGATTTTGATTTTCGAATCGAGCAAGTAAAAGCAATTGATCAACTAAATGATTTAATCGATTCACTTCAGTGACGCAAAAACTTATTTTCTCTTCGTATTCATTATGATTTCGAGGTTTTCGTATCAAAACTTCCAATGTTCCTTTGATAACTGTCAATGGGGTTCTTAATTCATGTGAAGCATCAGAAGTAAATTGTTTTTCTCTTTCGACAGCCGTTTCAATCCGGTCCAATAAGTGATTAATTGTTGTTGACAAAATATACAATTCATCCCGATTGATTGGTAATGGAATCCTGGATTTTAAATTATCCTTAGTAATAACATTAGAGGTTTCAATAATAGAACTGATCGGTTTTATGCTTCTTCCAGCTATAAAACGAGCGATTAAAAAAAGTGCAATTAGAATTAAAGGGAAAGCAATAATTAGCACTTCGCATAAATTGTTCAAGACCATTGTGGCATCTTCTAATGACATGGCGACGATTACATAACCAAAAATTTTATTGTTTTGATATATTGGAACTTGAATTTGCCGAATGGTTTTATTCGCTATTTTGGTATCAAATAATTCATTTTTACTAATTCCGGAATGGAATTTTAAAGCTCGATTTTTTAAGTTAGGAGATTTTTCAACAACGGTTCCCATTCCATCAACAAATTGAACAAACACAGGATTAACATCAATCGTATTGTGTTCTCTTTCCTTCCACTCTTCCTCGTGACTTAAATGAAAACTATTTCCTTTGATTTCAATTTCGGATAAATGTTTCTGGGATTCGCTTCTTATATCATAATTTATATGACTAAAAACACTAAGTTTTACAATAGAATAAATCACAAAAAAGACCACAAAGATCAACAAAGCTGTGGTGATAATATAATTAGAGGCAATTCTGTTTTTAAAGGAAAGTTGTTGCATTTTTATTTAGTCGTTAGCAATATAGCCTACACCACGTACTGTTTTAATATAATCTTCTTCTATTTTTAAATTCAATTTTTTCCGAATTGCATTTATGAAAACATCTATTACACCTGTGTCATAATCAAAATGAATATCCCATACATCTTCAATAATTTGGCTTCGGGTACAAACTTTACCTTTGTTTTTCACCAAATAATACAATAATTCATATTCTCGATGAGTCAAGGTAACTTCATTTCCATTTACCAAAACCCGATGTTGGGAAACATTAATTTCAATTGTTCCAAGGCTTAATATTTTCTGTTCTTTTTGGTTTCTAAAATGAATTTTAATTCGTTCTAATAATTCATCAAAACTAAATGGTTTTTTAATATAATCGTTAGCTCCGGCTTTTAATCCTTCGATAGTTTCCTGAATGGTATCTTTGGCGGTCAAAAACAGAATTGGAGTAGTTGTATCTTTCAACCGGATGGCTTTGCAAAGTTCCAATCCAGTCATTTTTGGTAACATCCAATCCAATAAAACCAAGTCAAAATCCTCCTTTTGAATTAATTCAAACCCTTTCAAGCCATCTGAAGCACTTGTAATCTGGTAGCCCTCCTCTTCTAATCCCTGCTGGAGAAATTGAATAATTCCGGCTTCATCCTCTACTATTAAAATACGCATAAGCTATTGCATCACAAATTTAAAACCTAAAGATAAAATATTTGCATTCAAACCATCACTTCTCACGTAATGATTGTATCTGAAATCAATATTTTTCAAACCTAATTTCCATATTCTGGAACCCATTAAGATGTCTGAATAACTTAAACCAATACCATATTGACTGGCATTAAAAGCAGATAAATCATAATCAGAAGTATAATATTTTTCAGTAGATATGTGTTTTTCAAAAGGGGCAAAATAATCAGAAGCCGTTTGTGTATAATATCTAAACATGGGGTAAGCCGTAAATTTTTGGCTCAACTTTACAGGCAATTCAATAGATGCGGTATGTGCCTGAATTCCCCAGTTGTCTTCATAATATCTATAATAGGCTTTAACAACAACATATTCATTGATATAAAAATTGATTCTTGCACCGATAGGAACTTTAAAACGGCTGTTCGGTAAACGTTCAATATCATCTGAAAGTCTGTAAACTCCTTTATTTTCTGATGTTTCATAAACAGGAATATACTGAGACTGACCGATATAATAGTTTGATTTATCTTCAAAATAAATTCGTTGATACGGAGTAGCCAATAAACCTTCTTGTTTCAAAACATCCATAAATATAGACATTTGAATCGTTTTTGAAAGAATTTGCGAAAACGATACTGACGCAGAATAAGAATTTCTGTTTTTTGCATCGTAAGTTGTAAAAGCAGAAGGCAAATAACCGTTTGATACATACCCATTTTGATCTAAAACAGAAACCCCGGAAAAATAACCCTGATTTTGGAAATTATTCCCGTACAAAGAATATTCATGTAATTCTGTTGGATAAATTGGCCTCCATTGATCTAAATAAGCATTTACTTTTAATCCGATTTCAGTATTTTTTTGATTGAATAATTTTGTTAATCCACCTCCAAAGCCTACTGAAGTATAATCATATTCATTCGAAAACGAAACATCTGCATTCCAGATTGTATTTCTATCATCTGAACTGTGACTGTAATTAGCCACAATTGAGGCTAATTGATCATTTCCGGAAGCTCCTGATGATGCTTGCCAAGGCGTTCCGTAAGGACTCATTGCAGCACTCGCTTTATTTGCCCATTGCTTATCATCATGGCCACCGCCTCCAGAAGCACCTGTTGCATTAAATGGGTTGATATTACTTGATGATGCCGAAGTATAGGTTGATATTCCAACATCAAAAGTCAAAACATCATCATCGTTTAATGGAACGGCTACAACTATATTTGAGGCAATATCGGTTAATTTTTCAGAACCAATCCCTCCGCCTACTGCTGAATGGACTCCATCTTGTTTATAATAACTTAATAAAAAATCAACTTCTGCATTTTCTAAAACTCTTTTCTTAAAAGTAGTTGTAGTATCTTGACTTTGGGCAATGGCTGCCCCGTTTATCAATAAAATAATTATGTATACTATTTTTCTCATAACTAATTAATTACAACCACATCCACCACCAGTTTTCCCTCCATTTGCACCTGCTGCAGCTTCTCGATAGACTTGAAATGTGGTTTCATATCGTTCTGCAGTTTTTGCACTTAATTTCATATCTGGATCATTGATGTATTGTTTATCGTATTCTTTGACAGCAACACAAGATTGCATCACAAGGATTAAAACCAGAAAAAGCATTATTTTATTCATTATTATATTTTTTTAAATCAATATTTTTTGAGGAAAATATTTTTCCGCTTTCATCCACATAAATACAACCCACACCAGGCAATTGATTGACTAAATCTAAACCTACATCAACACCCATAACAAAAATACCTGTTGCTAAAGCATCTGCTAATTCTGTAGTTTTTGCAAAAACGGATACACTGATAACTCCCGTTGCCGGATAACCTGTTCTGGTATCAATTATATGTGAATATCTTTTTCCATTAAAAGTTACATATTTCTCATAACTCCCTGAAGTTTCTACAGCGCTATCATCTAAAGGAAATGTAGCAAAGATTTTATTTTTATTTAATGGATTTTTAATTCCAACTTTCCATTTTTCTCCATTGGTCTGTTTTCCCCAAGTATTAATGTCTCCCGAAATATTTACTATTCCTGCCGCAACACCTTTAGAAGTAAGCAAAAATTTAATTTTGTCTGCAATGAATCCTTGTCCAATCCCACCTAAGCCCAATTTCATTCCTTCTAATTTCAGAAATATCGTACTGTTCTTATGGTTCAGGATTATATTTTTATAACCCACTTTTGAAACGGATTTCTTAATTTCTTCTGGAGTTGGCATCCTTGTCATACTTCCGTCAAATTTCCAAATTTTGTCCATAGAAGCATAACTGATATCAAAAGCGCCTGAGGTTAATTCTGATATTTTTATGGAGCGTTCCACTAAATCAAAAACTTCCTGAGGAACTTTAACGGGTTTTATCCCTGCAAATCTATTTACCTGAGAAATTGGAGTTGTTGGAATCCAATCTGAAATTAGGTTTTCAAGACGGGAAACTTCTGCGACTGACATATCAATATAAAAATCAGCTTCTGGAATATCTTTTGCAACGACAGTCATTTCAAACGGACTTCCTAACATGGATAAAGTCCTTTTATGAGTCACTTGTGCCGATGCAAAAGCAGCAGCAAAAAAAAGCGAAATTAAAATAACTGTTCTCATTATTTTATAAATGATTTAATCAGAGTAATATATTCTTGAGGCGAAACATTCTTAAAACCTGTTTTTCCAAGGATTTTTCCGGTTTTGTCTAAAATAACTACTAGAGGAAATAATCCGTCTTTATTGTATTTTTCAGCCAGTTCTTGATTTCGTTTTTTTAATTCAGGTGCCAGTTGATTTTGCTTTTTCTTAGGGAAATCAGCACGTTCTATAATTAAATTATTTTGGGCAAATTCTTTGAATTCTGCAGATTGCCAAATGTTTCTATCCAATTTAATGCAAGGTCCGCACCAGTCTGATCCAGAAAAAACAAGCAAAATAGTCTTGTTTTGTGTGCTTGCTTCATTTTTAGCAACTTCAAAATCAGTTTTCCATTCTTGTGAGTAGCCAATTGTTACTAAAAAAAGTAACATCAAGATCATTGTTTTTTTCATTTTTTTAAATCTGTTAGTTCATTGAACAAGCGAATAATAATGTGTTTAAACTTTCTAAATATTAATATAGTAACTGTAATAAAAATCAAATATTTATAAAATTATTTCAAGTCTTAATTATCAGAAATAAAACATCACAAATTTAACTCAAAATAAAAGGGTTTAATATTACAGTTAAACTTTCTTAAGCCAAAATTAAGAATGGAATACATCTGGTGGATATGCTTTTATTGTTTCAAATTAGTATTTTTGTAAAAAAACAACTCCAAATGACGCTTTCAAAAAAATTCTCTCCATTTTACAATCTTATGCTTTTTTATATTATTGTAAGCATCATTTTAAGAATAGTATTAATCTTCCACCCTATTACCCAAAGCTCATTTGGTTTCCTCGATATTGTTAAAATATTTGGTTTTGGATTAATCTCTGATTTTTTCATTTTTGTATTGGTGAGCGGTTTTTTATGGATCTATCTTATTTTCATATCCGATTCAAAATACTTAAAGCCCTATGGTTATATCTTCTTCGGACTTTTAGTCGCCTTATTGTTATATGTTTCATTTGGAAATACAATTCTTAATGAATATGGTGGAGCATTACCCGCAATTGGAACAGCTTTTATCGCTATAAAAACTATTTTATTTGGGTTATTGCTTTTTCTTCCAAAATACCGAAGCCAAATTAGATTCTGGTTGTTCACGTTTGTCATTTTCTTGTATGTTGTTTTGATTTTGCAAAATGGAATTAGTGAATACTTTTTTTGGAATGAATTTGGTGTAAAATACAACTTCATAGCCGTTAATTATTTGGTTTACACCAATGAAGTAATCGGGAATATCATGCAATCGTATCCAGTAATTCCAATATTTACGGCATTATTTGTTGTAGCAGGTTTAATAACATATTTGATCGTAAGACGTTCAAAAACGTATATCGAAAGTATTCCAACTTTTGTACAAAAAACACAGCTTTCTGGAATTTATCTTGCTTTATTTGGGCTCTCTTTATTGGCGATACCCTTTTTATCTGCTCAGGAAAACTCACCAAATATTTTTGCAAATGAATTAGAGGCAAATGGAATTTATAAGTTCTTTTTAGCCTTTAAAAATAGTGAATTAGACTATTTCAAATTCTACAAAACACTTCCGGAAAAAGAAGCGTATGCATTATTACAAGAACAAATTCCAGGAATTTCAGGAGAAACTTCTTTAAGGAAAATTCAAAGCGATGCTACCGAAAACCATAAGAATGTTGTATTAATAACTATCGAAAGTTATAGTGCTGACTTTATGAAAATGTACGGTAACGATCAAAACCTCACTCCTTTCTTGGATAGTTTAGCTACAAAAAGTTTGTTGTTTACGAATCTTTACGCTGTTGGGAACAGGACCGTTCGTGGTCTTGAAGCTGTTACTTTGTGTTTTCCTCCCACTGCCGGCGAAAGTGTGGTAAAAAGAGAAGATAATAAAAATAAATTTTCAACCGGAAATATCTTCAAGCAAAAAGGGTATACTGTGAAATACCTTTATGGAGGTGATGCGTTCTTTGATAATATGGAAGATTTCTATACTGGAAACGGTTATGGAATTGTAGATAAAAAAACGTTCACTCCCGAAGAAATTACTTTTGCGAATGTATGGGGCGTTTGTGACGAGGATATGTACAACAAAGCAATCAAGGTGATGAATGGGGAAGCAAAAGAAAATAAACCCTTTTTTAACCATATTATGACGGTTAGCAATCACAGACCATTTACCTATCCGAATAATAAAATTGATATTCCGGGAGATGCAAAATCTCGTGACGGTGGCGTAAAATATACCGATTTTGCCATGAAGAAATTCTTCGAAATGGCGAGTAAACAACCTTGGTTTGCGAATACTGTATTTGTGATTATTGCGGATCATTGTGCTTCCAGTGCAGGAAAAACAGAGCTTCCTGTTGATAAATACAGAATTCCGGCAATGATTTACAGTCCGGGTTATGTTCAGCCAAAGCATTACACCAATTTGATGTCTCAAATCGATATTATGCCTACATTATTTGGATTGTTGAATTTCAATTATCAAAGTAAATTTTATGGTGAGGACGTTTTAAAAACAGACTATAAACCGAGAGCATTAATTGCAACCTATCAGGATTTAGGGTTAATAAAAGATAATGTCTTGACTATTATTTCACCTAAACAACAAGTGAAGCAATTTCAATTAACATTAAAAAAAGATCAAAAAACAGCACCTGATTTCCAAATCTATTACGATCAAAATCCGCTGATAAAAGAAAGAACTGATTTAGTAAACCAAACTATTTCCTATTACCAAACGGCTTCTGATATATTGAAGAAAAAGAAATATCAGAAAATTAATTAGTATAAAAAAAACGGGTAAGACAGCAATCTTACCCGTTTTTTATTTTAGCTTTAAAAATTATTCTTTATCGTTTACTAAACCAAAAAGGACTCCTCTTTTAAATAATTTGGAATCTTGTTTTAATCCTTTTTTATTGCGTTTGGTAAGTGCTTCAGTATCTAAATTACTTAAATCCGGTTTTCCTGCATTTACCCAAGCGGTATACCAAAAACTAGCTGTAGCAGTAATTGCTTTTTTCATTTGACTTTCAACCATACCATTCAACTCTTGATGAAATTTAGTGGCATAATCATCCGAATATAAAACGCCATTGTATTTGTTTTTTAAAATGGTTCCAGCATCGTCAACGACATACATTTTATTTTCTGGAGTTGTAGTTCTTAATTTTTTATCAGCCGCTAATAAAGGAGCTACTAAACTATGGGTATCAAAAATTATATCCCAAGCTGCTTGGTCAACATTTTCAATATATTTCCCTTCAGTAGCGTTTAATTTATAGTTTTTGACAAACAATTCAGGCAAACGGCTTTCCCATAGAGAATGAATTCCTTTTTGATTGGTATTTTGACCATCATGATTGTCAGAAGTGTGCAAAGGCATGTGTGCATCTCCTATGTAATGCCCCAGTTCTGCTGCAATAAATAGAATTTCGTTCTTTCTTTTCTCTTTAAAGGCCTTAGTTAATTTGCCCATCATTTCTTGAATGTACCAAGGCAATGTCCCATTTTTTGACAAGAATTTCTCATCGTATTTTTTCTTTGCAGCTTCCATTGTTTTAGGAAAACTGTCAACACTTCCAAAATTCTCCATGTCAAAATAATGACGCGGTCCTTCAGCTTTATCATTCAATATAGATTTTCTTAAATCGGGAACTGTCGATTCCTGAGTGATGAAATCGATATGATTGTAGAAAAAAGTTTGTAATGGTTTTGGAAGTGCCATTACCGCAGCTCTATTGATTCGTTCATGGCCAACAACACCCCATGATAACAGCAAAAAAGCAATTCCAATTGTAGATAACCCAATAAGTGTAGGTCTAATTTTAAAATTTTTCATTATATTTATTTATTAGAACTGCAAATGTATTTTTTTTAAATATAATTCAATGAAATCTGGTTTAAGATTATGTTAATTTAAAGAAATTAATTAAAAATGTTTCGTCACAAAGGAAAAAACAGGACTTTTATTCACAATTTGCGTTTAGCAACCTTACTATCCTTCGTGGCTGGGATTGTTAATATTACGGGAGTTTTGGCTGTAAAAACATTAACAACTAATGTAACAGGACACTTTGCTTATTTTGCCGAAGAATTAATGCTTAATAATTATTCCGCAGCAATAACCTTTTTTATTTTTACACTATTTTTCTTGATTGGAGCTTTTACTTCTAACTTTTTATCGGAATTAGTCTCAGGAAAATATCCCGATTTGTCTCATGTTGTGCCTATTTCTTTGGAGATTTTAGTTTTAACAAGTGTTGCCCTTTTTGGAGTTCCATCTGATATTTCTATTTTCCAAGGTAAAATAATTGCTTTTTGTATGCTTTTTTCCATGGGGATTCAAAATTCCCTGGTAACAAAAATATCACAGGCAACAGTCCGAACAACCCATTTAACAGGGCTTTTTACCGATTTAGGAATCGAATTGTCTCAATTATTTTTTTATAAAAAAGCAGATGAAGTAACAAAATTGAAAACGAGTATTTATTTACGCTTTTCAATCATTTCCTTCTTTTTTATTGGTTGTGTTTCCGGAGGATTTATGTATCAAAAAATGGAATTAAAGACACTTCTAATCGCTTCCTTTTTTCTGTTTGTTGCACTTTTTTATGATTACATGAGACTCACTTATTTTGCTATCAAGAGAAAGAAATTTAATCCCTAATGCTGTTTTAAATATTCCTTTCTAATTAAAATACATGATGGTTAACAGTGTTCCAATTGCTATAAATACCCAAAGCAAAAGACCTTGAAACAAAGGTTTTACTCCAACAGATTTCAAAATATTCCTATTCAATCCTGCTCCAATTAAAAACAAGGTTAGCGTGAGTCCAATTTTGGCAATTGAAACCAGATATGGAGCTACAATAGCTGTTTGGGAAACATACGTATTCATTACCATTGCCAAAATAAATAATCCAATAAAATAGGGAATTTTGATTCTACTGGATTTATTTTTAAAAATAATAGCGGTAAGTAAAGCAACCGGAATAATCCATAAAGCTCGGGCTAGTTTTACTGTTGTAGCTATTTGCAATGCTTCTGGTCCAAATTTACTGGCTGCACCAACTACAGAACTTGTGTCATGAATAGCAATGGCACACCATAACCCAAACTCTTTTTGTGATAAATCCAACCAGTGTCCTACAGCCGGAAATAAAAATAAAGCCACCGAATTTAAAATAAAGATCACTCCTAAAGCAATGGAAGTCTGTTTTTCATCTGATTTTAGTACCGGAGCAATCGCTGCAATTGCACTTCCGCCACAAATTGCAGTTCCACATGAAATCAAGTGAGAAGTTTTCTTTTCAATTTTCAGCCATTTTCCAAGAAATGTACCTAAAATTAAAGTACTAAAGATTGAGGCGATAGTAAATATAAAACCTTCCTTACCAGCCGACAAAGCACTGTTTACATTCATTCCAAAACCCAAACCTACTACAGAAACCTGCAATAGAATGTTCGTTGCTTTATGGTTGAGATGTAAAAAAGGATGACCGGAAAGATTCGCTACAATCAGTCCTAACAATAAAGCGATTGGTGGTGAAACAACAGCCGTCATGCAAAACAATAGCAGTGCAACAAAAATAATTTGTTGCTGTATTAAACTTATTTTTAAAAATAATGGTACTTGCTTTAGAATTGTTTTTTGATTTGATTCCATTGTAAAGTAATTGAATTATTACTATACAAAGGTGGATAGATTAATCTGATTTAACCAATCGCAAAAAACAATCTGCTATAACTTTAAATTATAATGGCTTGATATATTTTTTATAAATAATTCTGATAACGCATCAACTTTTCCTTGTAAAGTAATGATATAAAAAAAGCGTTCAATAACAAAATCATCAATATCTAGAATAACCAATTCATTATTTTTAAGCTCTTTTCCTATAGCATGGATGGAAATAAAAGCAACACAATCAGAATTTATTAAATAAGATTTTATACTTTCCGGGCTTCCCAACTGCATTTCAATTTTTAATTGCGAGAGATTAATTCCAAAAGGTTTTAACGCATGTTCAATAACTTCAAGTGTTCCAGAACCCTGTTCCCGAGTTACAAATCGCAGGTCTTTTAAATCCTCTAAAGTAACTTGTTCTTTATTTCTTAAAGGATTGGTATTGTTACAAACTAAAACTAATTCGTCTTTTAAAAATTCGGTGTATTTGATAGATTGATTTTTAGATTGTCCTTCTACAATTCCTATTTCAATCTCTTTGTTCAGTAGTGCTTTTTCAATTTGTTCCGTATTTCCGTTCAATAGATTTACTTTTATATCCTGCAATTTTTGATGAAAACGAGCCAAAAGAGGCGGAATTATATATTGAGAAATTGTTGTGCTGGCTCCTAATCGAAGTAATCCTTTTTGTTGATTGATTAGTGCGCTCATGTCAAAATCAATTTCTCTGTAGACTTCAAATATATTTTTAGTGTGCTTTAGCAATACTTCACCGGCATTGGTAAGGGAAATTTTAGAACCGTTTCTTTCAAAAAGTTTGATTTTATATTGTTCTTCCAGCTCTTGAATATGCTTCGAAACGGCAGGTTGTGTAATGAATAATTCCGTTGCGGCTTTTGTAAAACTCAATCTATTGGCGACAGTAAAAAATACTTTTAATCTAAAATCCATGATTTATATTTTTATTAAAAGGAATTTAAATTTACAACAATCCGTTATATTTTCTAACAAACCATTCGGTTGAAAGAAAAATCGAAATTAAAACGAGTAACCAAACCCAATCAATCAAAGGTGTTTTGGTCATAGTATTCTTTTGAACGGCTTTGTATTCTTCATTATCCAAAAGTGATTTTATTAAAACCTCAATTTGATCCGGAAAATAGGCTTTTCCTTGTGTTTGCGAAGCTAATTGTTTCAATTTTTCTACGTCTGGATTAACGAATTGTTTTTCGATATCAAAATCCAGTATTTCAAAGTGATTGGAATAGGTAGTTTTTGAATTCAATTCTTTTACCGAAAAATCATAATTCCCAGCCGTAAGTCCATCAAGATTGACTTGGTAAGAATTATTGCTTTTTAATAAATCGTAATTTTTAGTTTGTTTGGTTTTAGTATTAGTTACGGCAATTGTCAAACGAGCTTTCTCATCAAACTCATAGTTTTTATTGAAATATTGTGCGGAAATCTCAATTACTTCACCTGAATTATAAAAACTTTCATGTGCAATAACCAATGATTTTTTTGAATTATTAGAAGCCAAAAACTGGATAATCTTGTCTATAAATACATCAAACTTCTCGAAAGACTGGTTATCGATATGACTTTGTAAACGCCATTTCCAACTATTCTCCCCTAAAAAATAAGCCGTTCTTTTGCCTTGATTTTCAGTAAAAGCCAATAAAGGCGAATTGGTATCAATATTTCTTATTTTGGAAGAAAGCAATACCGAAACGTTTCCATTTGTAGTTATATTTCCAAAAGGATTTTGCAAAGGAGGAAAATTTTCGAAACCAATATTATCAATCGCAAAGAGATTAAATTGAGAATTAAATGCCGCCAAATAATCTTCTTTTTGACCACTCATTTTAAAAGACAAATTATTCTGTTGTTGATTCAAAAAATTGAAATCTGTATTGTTTCCGGTAATGATGAATGTGTTGATTCCGGCTAATTTAGCAGCATCAAAAATAGATTTGAATTCAGTTGTAGGCTGGTACAAAATTAAAATAGTATAATCTTGTAATGATTTGATATTATTAGGCTTAATCAAAGTTACTTTACGTTGTGCATTCGTTTCGATTGCATGTTTTAAAGCACCAATATCCGGATGATTTATAGCCGAAATAATAGCGATATTCATTTTTTGGTCAATCACTTCAACGGCAAAATTCTTGGTATTATTATAGGTGTTTTTTTCTTTTTCTTTAGGTGAAATAGTGGCTTTAAAAATTTGTAATCCTACTTTATTAGCGGGTAAAAGTACATTGACAACAGCCGTTTTTTTCGATGGTGAAAATGAAATAGATTGTTTACTAAACACCGAATTCCCTTGTGAAATGATAAAATCCGCAGTTACATTTTTGGTTCCTGAATAGTACAAAAAGGCTTCTGCCGGAAACTTATTTTTGTAAAAAGCATATTTATTGACATTCAATTGATCTATTTTAAAATCCAAAAAAGTGGTCGTATCGCCCACAATTAATGAAAATACTTTATTCGCAGCATCAAAACCATAAACATAATCGTTACCAGAAGTTTGATTTCCATCGGTAATAATTACGGTTGGAAAAATCACATTTTTATTAATGCTTTTCAGGTTTTTGGCTACGGCATCCAGATTAGTTTGTGTTCCTTTAAAATCAAATTTTTCCGATTGTTGAAATTCACCGTCAAATTGATACGATTGAATATCAAATTTATCTTGTAATGCTGCATTCGAAATCAATTTTTGATATAATTCCGCTGATTTTCCATTAGCTTTCAAGAATGAAATGGAACTGGAATTATCAACAACAATTGGCAACGGTGTTTTTATAGTTTCCAGCGTATTTTTAGTTATTATTGGATTAATCAACAGTAACAATATTCCAAAAATAGACATAAAACGCAAAAAAGCCAAAAACAAACTAACTGTAGATTTGTTTTTGGCTTTGTATAAATAGTGGTAAAATGACAAACTACCGGCTACTACTAAAGAAAGTATTATTAATAAAATGGTAGTTGTTGTCATTCTTTTTTATTTAAAAATTCAAAGACTAAATGATTTAAAGATTATGAAATTCAATAATAACTCTTCAGCCCAATTTTTAAATCCTTAAATCATTTAATCTTTAAATTATATTAAGTAAGCATTCCACCACAAACATTCATAACCTGTCCGGTTACGTAAGCGCTCATATCTGATGCAAAGAAAAGACACGCATTAGCAACATCTTCAGTTGTTCCACCACGTTTCAACGGAATTCCGTCTCTCCAACCTTTCACAACATCTTCGTTTAATTTGGCAGTCATTTCAGTTTCTATAAATCCTGGAGCAATTACATTACAACGAATATTGCGAGAACCTAACTCCAAAGCTACGGATTTTGAAAAACCAATAACTCCTGCTTTAGAAGCCGCATAATTAGTTTGACCTGCATTTCCCTTCACTCCTACTACAGAACTCATATTGATTATTGATCCTGAACGTTGTTTTAAGAAAGTTCTTTGAATCGCTTTGGTCATATTAAAAACAGATTTCAAATTAACATCAATTACTTGATCGAAATCTCCTTCAGACATACGCATCAAAAGGTTGTCTTTAGTAATTCCGGCGTTGTTTATGAGAATATCAACAGTTCCAAATTCAGCTAAAACTGCATCTACAAATGTTTGAGCTTCATTAAAATCAGCAGCATTTGATTGATATCCTTTTGCTTTAATTCCTAAAGCGTTCAATTCATTTTCAAGAGCCAAAGCTGATTCTACCGATGAGCTATATGTAAATGCAACATTTGCACCGTGTTTTGCAAAAACTTCTGCAATTCCCTTTCCAATTCCGCGGCTTGCACCTGTAATTATGGCAACTTTTCCTTCTAGTAATTTCATATTATAATGATAAGTATGTTTATTATTTTGATGTACAAATATAGATTATTTAAGCGTTTTATGAAATTTGTAGTACAAAAAAAGCCTTACCGAGGTAAAGCTTTTAAACAGTAAATTTTAATTTTTTTGAAATATACTAAAAAGCAACATTCCATTTTGGTAATCTTCCATTTTCTTCCAGGAAGTTCTGCAAAACTTGTCCTTCTACGAATGTTGGTATTGCTTTAGTCTTATCATTAAATGTTTCATACCAAACCACTTCCAGTGTACTGATATCTTCGATTTTCATTTGTGCTGGCCAAGAATATTTTCTTCCTGTTTTTGCAAATTGGTGTCCTTCTACAATTTTATCTTTTAAACCACCATTTTTAATTTTCAAAGTTCCGTTGTTCTGAACAGTTCCAGTAGAACCAACCATAATTAACTCTTTCTCATCTCCTACTGAATACACTAAAAACACTCCTGATCCTTCTGAAGCATTACAAACTTCTTCTAAACTATCGTCTATAGTTAATGAAAACTGATTGCTAACTTTGAATTTTTTTAACTCTTTGTACATATTATTTTATTTTTATTTGAATTGGCTTTTACAAAAAAATACCCCACAAAATCGTGAGGTCCATTAGAAACCATTCGTTTATGTTTGCTCTTATTAGGATTACATCTGAAAAAACAGATCAATTTAATAAAGTGCAAAGATATTTCTTTAATTCAATTTATAATAAAAAAGCCCCACAAATTGTGGAGCTTTTAAAATATTTAATTTTAGGCTGATTAACCTAAAACTTCTTTTACTTTTTTACCAATTTCAGCTGGAGAATCCACAACGTGTATTCCACATTCTCTCATGATTTGTTTTTTAGCTTCAGCAGTATCGTCAGATCCACCAACAATAGCACCTGCATGTCCCATTGTACGTCCAGCTGGAGCGGTAACTCCTGCAATGAAACCTACAACTGGCTTACGGTTACCATCAGCTTTGATCCAATGAGCAGCATCAGCTTCTAATTGTCCGCCAATTTCACCTATCATTACGATACATTCTGTTTCTGGGTCATTCATCAACAATTCAACCGCTTCTTTTGTAGTAGTTCCAATGATTGGGTCTCCACCAATACCAATTGCAGTAGTGATTCCTAATCCTTGTTTCACCACTTGGTCAGCTGCTTCATAAGTTAATGTTCCTGATTTAGAAACAATACCAACAGTTCCTTTTTTGAAAACAAAACCTGGCATAATTCCAACTTTTGCTTCACCTGGAGTTATTATTCCTGGACAGTTAGGGCCTATTAATCTTGCATTTCTTTCTTTAACATAACTATTCGCTTTAATCATATCAGCAACAGGAATTCCTTCAGTAATTGCAATAATTACTTTTATTCCCGCATCTGCAGCTTCCATAATTGCATCTGCAGCAAAAGCTGGCGGAACAAAAATGATAGTAGTATCAGCTCCTGCTTGTTCTACAGCATCTTTTACAGTATTAAAAACGGGTCTGTCTAAGTGAGTTGTCCCACCTTTTCCTGGAGTTACACCACCAACAACGTTAGTACCGTACTCAATCATTTGAGAAGCATGGAAAGTTCCTTCGCTTCCTGTAAATCCTTGAACAATTATTTTGGAATCTTTATTAACTAAAACACTCATGATATATATTTTATGTAGTTTTTAAAATTGTGATGCAAAAGTAAGGTTTTGTAAATTATTTTGAAGCCTTTTTTTGTCAAAATATATTATGATAATTGACTCATTTGGTAGCCTCTGAATAATTTATTGTCTTTTATTTGCCAAATTGTTATAAAATGTGCTAATAACATTTCTTCTCGTGGATTTTCAATTGTTTTTACAAAATGAGAATAACGTACCGAAATTAAATCTTTTTCTGAAATAATATGGCTTATTCTAACTTTAGAGCGAACATAAGCCTTGCTTAAATCATTAGCTAAATTGAGTAATGATTCATAATTATGCTGAATAAATCCTTTACTGCTATTCCATTCAACAATTATGTCTGGATGCAAAAAATCTTTCATGACTTCACTATCAATTAGGGCATCAGATTTATAAAATTTCTGAACGATTTCTTTAGCAGACATAATTATTTTAGTTTATTTAAAATTTCTGGTATCTTTTTGATATTGGCAAGTTGTTTCAATTTTTCTCTTGATTCTTCAATTGGCGTACCAAAATAAGATTTACCGCCTTCTACTGATTTTGTAACTCCTGTTTGACCAAGAATTACTGCCTTCGCTCCTATTGTAATTCCGCTGGTAGTTCCTACTTGTCCCCAAATCGTAACTTCATCTTCAATAATTACGCAACCTGCAATTCCTGTTTGTGAAGCAATCAAACATTTTTTTCCAATCACAGTATCATGACCTACATGCACCTGATTGTCAATTTTTGTTCCTTCGCCAATGGTAGTGTCGCCTGTAACTCCTTTGTCAATGGTACAAAGTGCCCCTATCCCAACATTGTCTTTGATTACTACCCTTCCACCAGAAAGTAATTGATCATAACCTTCAGGACGCTTTTTATAGTAAAACGCATCGGCACCAAGAATGGTTCCAGCGTGGATGATTACGTTATCACCAATTACGGTATAATCATAAATCGATACATTAGAATGAATCAAACAGTTTTTTCCAATAACAACATGATTTCCAATAAACGTATTAGGCTGTATTATAGTATTTTCACCTATAGAAGCTGAAGTAGCTATTGAAACATTAGAAAATTGAAAAGGCTTGAAATAATTTGTCAATTTATTGAAATCTCTAAAGGGATCATCAGAAATTAGCAATGCTTTCCCATCAGGGCACGCTACATTTTTATTTATTAAAACTATAGTTGCCGCTGAGTTCAACGCTTTATCGTAATACTTGGGATGATCAACAAAAACTATATCTCCGGATTCAACAACATGAATTTCATTCATTCCAGTTACTGGAAAATTTTTATCACCAACATATTCACAGTTGATGATATTTGCAATTTCTTCTAAAGAGTAAACTTTTTGGAATTTCATAAATTTAGTGTTCGGTATTCAATGTTCAGTATTCAGCTTGATTGCAAACTGAATACTGTAAACTGTAATTTACTCTTTTACGCGTTCCATGTAAGAACCTGATGTAGTATCAATTTTAATTTTGTCACCTTCATTGATAAACAAAGGAACATTTACAGTTGCACCTGTTTCAACAGTTGCTGATTTTGTAGCATTTGTAGCAGTATTTCCTTTAATCCCAGGTTCAGCATAAGTAACTTCTAGTATTACTGAAGCTGGCATATCTACTGAAAGAGGTAAATCAGTCTCTGTATTGATACTTACCATTACATTTTCTCCTTCTTTCAATAAATCTGGAGAATCTAAAATGTTTTTATTTAAAGTAATTTGTTCGAAAGTTTCCGTGTTCATAAAATGAAAATCATCACCTTCAGGATATAAATATTGAAATTTATGGTTTTCTACTCTAACTTCTTCAATTTTATGTCCTGCTGAAAAAGTATTATCCAATACTTTTCCATTCGTTAAACTTCTTAGTTTTGTTCGAACAAAAGCAGGTCCTTTTCCTGGTTTTACGTGAAGAAATTCTATGATTTTGTAAATATCATTATTGTATTTAATACACAATCCGTTTTTAATGTCTGATGTAGATGCCATTATATTGTTTATTTTTATTAATATTTTTATTTTGTGATAACTGAAAACAGTTTTAGTAGTTTCCTGAATATCCTTTCATTATTCCTCTTGACGAATTTCTGATAAAATCAATGATTTCATCTCTTTCTGTTGTTGCTTCCATCTCTGCTTCGATAATATCTAATGCCTGAGAAGTATTATAATTTTTCTGATACAGAATTCTATAAATATCCTGTATTTCTCTGATCTTTTCAGTTGTAAAACCACGTCTTCTTAATCCGACAGAATTAATTCCAACATAAGATAAAGGTTCTTTAGCCGCTTTTGTATACGGTGGAACATCTTTTCTTACTAAAGAACCACCAGATATCATCGCATGATCTCCTATGCTAATAAATTGATGAATTGCCGCCAAACCTCCAATAACCGCAAAATTACCTACAGTTACATGACCAGCCAAAGCGACACCGTTTACTATAATTGCATTATCACCGATGTGACAATCATGAGCTATGTGCGCTGTTGCCATAACAAGACAATTATTACCTAAAGTAGTTTGTCCAGATGCTATTGTTCCTCTATTGATAGTTACACATTCTCTAATCGTACAATTGTCTCCAATTATAGCTAAAGAATCTTCTCCACCAAATTTCAAATCTTGTGGGACTGCTGAGATTACAGCACCAGGGAATATATTGCAATTTTTTCCAATTCTTGCGCCTTCCATGATAGTAACGTTTGAACCTATCCAAGTTCCATCTCCAATAATAACATTATTATGAATGGTGGTAAAAGGCTCTATGACAACATTTTTGGCTATTTTTGCGCCAGGATGAACATATGCTAGTGGTTGATTCATCTACTTTTTTTATTTTTTTATATTAATTAGAACAAAAAAACTGTAAACTCATTTTTTCAAATGAATAATACAGTTTTAAATCTAAATTTATTGTTTTTTCGCAATTTGGGCCATTAACTCCGCTTCTGCAACTAGTTTCCCATTTGCGTAAGCATTCGCTTGCATATGACAAATCCCTCTTCTGATAGGCGTTATTAAATCACATTTAAAAATCAAAGTGTCACCTGGGAGTACTTTATGTTTGAATTTAACCTTATCAATTTTCATAAAGAAAGTCAAATAATTTTCAGGATCAGGAACTGTACTTAATACTAAAATCCCTCCTGTTTGTGCCATTGCCTCTACAATTAAAACACCTGGCATAACTGGAGCTTCCGGGAAATGCCCAACAAAGAAATTTTCATTCATTGTAACATTTTTCATACCCACAACATGACTTTCAGACATTTCAATAATTCTGTCAATCAATAAAAATGGAGGTCTATGAGGAAGAACAGCCATAATTTTATGAATGTCCATTAAAGGCTCTTGATTTAAATCATAAACAGGAACATAATTTCTTTGTTCTATTTTTATAATTTTCGCCATTTTTTTTGCAAATTGGGTATTTACAAAATGTCCTGGCTTATTGGCAATTACTTTACCTTGTATTCTTGTTCCAATCAAAGCTAAATCACCCACTACATCCAGTAGTTTATGTCTTGCAGCTTCATTTGGATAATGTAAAGTAAGGTTGTCTAAAATACCGTTTGGTTTAACCGTTAACTCCTCTTTTCCAAAAGCAACTTTTAGATTCTCCATAGTAGCTGCCGATATTTCTTTATCAACATATACGATGGCATTATTCAAATCGCCTCCTTTTATTAAGCCATTTTCTAAAAGTGATTCTAATTCATGTAAAAAGCTGAAGGTTCTGGATTCAGATATTTCAGTTTTAAATTCTGAAATATTTTTCATGTTAGCATTTTGGGTTCCTAAAATTTTAGTTCCAAAATCAACCATTGCAGTAACGGAATAATGATCACTTGGCATCACTAAAATCTCACTCCCAGTTGCTTCATCAGTAAAAGAAATTACTTCTTTTACCACATATACATTTCTTTTAGCATTTTGCTCTTCGATTCCCGCTTTTTCAAGGGCTTCAACAAAATATTTTGAAGAACCATCCATTATAGGAAGCTCTGAAGCATTTAGTTCAATGATGACATTATCTAAATCACAACCAATTAATGCTGCTAAAACATGTTCTGGTGTTTGAATTTTTACTCCTAGTTTTTCTAAATTGGTTCCTCTTTGTGTGTTTACAACATAATTTGCATCAGCTTCAATAACAGGTTGTCCTTCCAGATCTACTCTAACAAAAGTAAAACCATTATTTACTGGAGCAGGTTTAAAAGTCATTTTAACTTCTTTTCCTGTATGTAATCCAACTCCAGTTAATGAGATTTCTGTTTTGATGGTCTGCTGTTTAACCATTTTTTCCATTTTTTTGGTTTAATATTTGTTTTTTTAATTCCTCTATTTCTGCAACAATTTTAGGTAGATTCCTGAAATGAACGTACGATTTACTAAAATCATTGTATCCAAATGCGGGGCTTCCTTGTAGAATCTCATTATCTTTTATATTCCTTCCTACACCAGATTGAGCCTGAATCCGGACATTATTACCAATGGTCAAATGTCCCGAGATTCCTACCTGCCCACCAATCATGCCATTCTTGCCAATTTTTGTAGAACCTGCAACACCCGTTTGAGCAGCAATTACAGTATTCTCACCAATTTCGACATTGTGGGCAATCTGAATTTGATTGTCAAGCTTCACTCCCTTTCTTATAATTGTAGAACCCATTGTAGCCCTGTCAATTGTAGTGCAGGACCCTATATCAACATTATCCTCAATAATTACATTCCCTATTTGTGGAATTTTAGTATACGTTCCGTCAGGATTTGGAGCAAAACCAAAACCATCAGCACCTATTATTGCTCCAGAATGAATCGTACAATTATTTCCAATAACAGTCTCCGAGTAAATTTTTGCGCCAGCAAATAATATCACATTATCTCCAATTACTACGTTATCTCCAATGAAACAATTAGGATATATTTTCACATTTTCACCCAAAACTACATGCTGTCCCACATAACTAAAACTACCAAGATATAAATCATCTCCGTATTTTACGCTTTGCGAAAGGAAAGAAGGTTGCTCTATCCCACTTTTATTTAACTTTACCTGATTGTAAAATTCTAATAATTTAGAAAATGCTGCATAGGCATCTTGTACTTTTATTAGTGTTGTGGCAAGCGGTGATTCTGCAACAAAAGTATCATTAACAATTGTTACCGAGGCCTTTGTAGAATATATATAATTGAGATATTTAGGATTTGACAAAAAAGTAAGTGATCCTTCAGCTCCCTCTTCTATTTTTGACAATCTAGAAACTTCAGCCATAGGATTCCCCACAACTTCACCTTCTAAAATCCCTGCTATTTGTTCTGCTGTAAATTTCATTGCGACAAAAATATAAAAAAATAGATTTTAAATGTTCATTTTATGCAAGTTGTTTTGGGAAACATATATAATACTTGGTAACCAGTTTAGATAACGATTTTAAATTCAGCTGATCCGAAGATTCAATAACGTCCTCAATTGTTCTGTCTTTTTTCAAAATCCGTATTGGTTCGGCTTCTTTACTATATGCTTGGTTTTTTATTTTCCCTTTAAAAATAAAATAATTAGTCTCCAATAATGAAATATTATTCTCCTGCGCAAAACGTTCTTTCAAAGGTTGTAACTCTTCAATATCAACTTTTTCACTGGTTAATTTTATTTTTAATAAATCACGATTGACTATCATTTTACTCAAAGATGACAATATAAAATCGTCCTGTTTTTGCCAAGATTTTAAAGCACTAATGATATCAAAATCATCCAATTGAGAAAATAAATCCAGATTTTCAGTGTCAAAAGTGTCCAAGGTAACTCTATTTTGCATAAAAAATAGCAACGGCTCACTACAAGGCAATTGAATTCCTTTTAATGTTAATTCTTTGGCACGTTTTAAGACTTTCGTCAAAATTAACTCTGCTACCAAACTCGTTTTATGTAAATACGCCTGCCAATACATTAAGCGTCTTGACATCAGAAACTTCTCTACAGAATAAATTCCTTTTTCTTCAATTACCAAGAAATCATCCACCACATTCATCATTTGAATCAGTCGCTCTGAATTGACATTTCCTTCTGCCACACCCGAATAAAAACTGTCCCGTTTCAGATAATCCATTCGGTCCATATCCAATTGACTGGAAATCAATTGCAACATGAATTTTCGGTCATATTCACCTTTAAAAATCTGAATTGCTAAACTCAACTGACCATCGAATTCCAAATTCAATTGGTTCATAAATAACAAGGAGATTTCTTCATGATGTACATCTTCAACAATGCTTTTTTCCATCGCGTGCGAAAACGGTCCGTGTCCAATATCATGCAATAAAATGGCAATATACAACGCATTTTCTTCTTCAGGAGATATCGAAACCCCTTTAAAACGCAATACATCCACCGCTTTTTGCATCAGATGCATGCAACCTAAAGCATGGTGAAAACGAGTGTGATTTGCACCTGGATAAACCAAATACGACAAACCCATTTGTGAAATGCGGCGCAAGCGTTGAAAATAAGGATGCTGAACTAAATCGTAAATTAAGGCATTGGGGATGGTAATAAACCCATAAATGGGGTCATTGAATATTTTTAGCTTATTGATTTGACTCACTATAACTTTGTTTTTGGTCAACAAATATAAGGAAATTAGACTTTAAAATAGAAACCGTTTGTTATGACGATTTTGAATCAAAAAAATAGACTTTCCTGTTTGCACTAATACTAAAAAAGGAGAGTTTTTAGCTCTCCTTTTTTAGTATTTAAAGTTTTCTAATCCAGATATTTCTGAATTGAGTTTTACAACCATGCTCTTGTAACGCGATCACATCATCACCATGTGGTGAAGGATAATTGTGTAAACCAATATAAAGTGTCAACCCACTAATAGTAGCATTATTTTGAACCAAAACTCCATTGTGCAATACTGTTATTCTTGCCGGAGCATCTAGTCTTCCATCAGCTTTAAAGCGCGGAGCAGTATAAACAACATCATACGTATTCCATTCTAAAGGCATTTTCATGGCATTCACTAAAGGCGGTACATCTTTATAAATACTTCCTGCTTGCCCATTGCTATAAGTTCTGTTGTTATACGAATCCAAAACTTGAAGTTCGTATCTGTTTTGTAAAAATATACCACTGTTTCCTCTCCATTGTCCTCCATCAACCACTGCATCGGGTGCGCTCCATTCGACATGCAATTGGCAATCTCCAAACTGCATTTTTGTCTGAATCGCTCCGGAACCATCCACAACTTCCATATATTCCTTATCCACTATTTTCCATGGAGCTGGCTTTGTAACATCTTTTTGGCTAACCCATTGATCTAAATTTTTCCCGTCAAATAAAACAATCGCATCGGAAGGTGCATCTCCTAGCTTTTTAGCAGGAGTGATTACTTTTACTTGCGGTTCCCATATTTCAGTCATCTCGGGTTTCATCGTCATTGGCGACACGGCTGGTGGCGTATTCACATAATCATGTTGTGCCATGGCAAGAGTCACTGAAAATAAGGTAATACTCAAAAAATAGTTTCTAATTTTTTCCGATTTCATAAATAATTTGGTTTGGTTTGATAAAAGTATAAATTTAGTATAAAATCGTTTTGTTTTACATTAGGAACAAAAAAAATGTTTGCAGCATTAGTTTCTTGTTTTTGGACGTAAATCTTAACGTTCTCACCAAAATGGAATTATTCAGTCAGTCGATAAAATGGCATATCCATAATTATCTGACCAGCCTGATTTTAATGGTAACAATTTTCGTGTATGTGCTTCTCGTATCATCCCCATTTTTTCCAAAACGTTTATGGAACCTATATTCCCAACGGCACAACCCGCTTCAATTCGATGAAGGTTAAGTGCATTAAATCCAAAATACAGTAGCTGTTTCAACGATTCTGTAGCGTAGCCTTTATTCCAATGATTTTTATGAAATTTAAACCAAACTTCGGCATTTTTATATTTCAACTTTCCCGAATTGATTCCAATTAATCCTATAATTTGGTTTCCAGTATTTAATTCCACCGCAAAAGTAAAATGGGTAGTAAGCGCTCTGTTGTTTTCAAAAATCCATTCTTCTAAAAGCACTTTAGTTTCATCAATATGTTGTGGAATTCCTAACGTATTGAATTCATCTATTTCTTCCATACAATGCAATTCATGAATATAATCTAAATCTGATGCTGCAATTGGTCTTAAATTTAATCGTTCTGTTTTCAGAATTATAGTATTCATTTTTTAAATTTTAATAATTACGAAAGAATGCAATCAGTACTCCTCCTCTTCATCTAGTTCTGATTCCTTTCTAATTGTAGTATCCGTATTAAAAAATTTAGTCACTTCTTTTTTATCGATTTGATTCTTTTTAATCAAGTATAGAATTAAAGCAATGGCGCCAACCAAAATTACAGCTATAATAACCCAATTTATTTCCATTTTTTTTTGTTTTTAGTAAAATTACAGAATATAATTAAATTATTGGAATATTGTAAAAAATTAAAGAAGAAACAGTCCTACTTATCGTTCCTTCGAAATAACCAAGGAATTGTTATTAGCATTAGCTATGCTTCATTATTTAATATGATTTTAAACTTTTCAATTTGTCTTCTATGGCGTAAAACATGTACGATTGCATGCTCCATTAATTGTTCAATGTCATAAAGTTGTTCCCAAGATGTAATTATTTTTTTAGTATTATCGCATTCTTCCAAATCATTATCGCTTATATTGGTGAATGTGTTAAACGTAAATTCAAGTAGCTTATCAAGATCTTTTATATATTGAATTATTGATGTACGTATAATTTTTTCAGGTCGTTCACTACATATGTCTCTTGAATTTTGAATGTAAATGCAATACGAATAACCGGAACTTATAACATGTGTAAGTATGGTTTGAATTGATTTGCAGTCCCAATTCGGAGTTTCTTTATCTATTACAAATACTAAGTTCTTTTTTGAGATATCTAGAATTATATCCTGTAATTCATTAATTGCTTTTTTGTATTCGGCAAGTAAAGTATGAACGGCATTTTGGTTCATTTTTTTATCCATTTGTAATATCATTAAAAGTTTAACAATTCTAACGTTTTAATCCGTTATTTCCAATCAACTCAAATTCCGTTTCCTTGGAAAGCTGAAAATTGTCTCAGCACAATTATTGCGAACAAAACCAATTGCCAATTTTTTCTCTTTCCAGCACACAAAACTAACTTTTGGTGTCGAAAATACTACTATGTAGATAAAAATTATCAAATACAGAATTATCTTCTTATTCTCAAATTTGATATAATCACTTTCAATATTTTATCTTTATAATTCATAATTTTATTTAGCTGATTATGACACCTTTTTTTTTAAAGGTACTGCTCTTTTTACCGTTTTTTCGGTAACTTGATTCGATAAACTATAGCATTTATATTTTAACGAATTTATAAAAAAGCAATCATAATACTCCAATACTTTTTTATTTTCTGAAAACTTTTATTATCTCAATTGTAATTATAAATCCAATCGTTCTGGCAGCTGCGTGAGGGATGGAAGCGGCATCCTTTCCTTTTTTCTTTAAAAAGGAAAGATACAGCGTACAGCCCGACCCAGGCGGAGTTTACGGAGGATGGGTCACGCCCAGAAACAATTTCAATGTAAAAAAACCTTATCTTTATATAGGAATACGAGGAACTATTGCGCGAAAAATTATCATAATATTAGCAACTATCCGTTGCAAAAAAGAGTAAATTGGCACTTTCAATTATTACTTTTGAACACTTGTTAATACGTCTTATGGATAAAATAAAAATACTTTGGGTAGATGATGAAATCGACCTTTTAAAGCCTCATATATTATTTCTGGAAAAGAAAAATTACGAAGTTACTACTTGTAATAACGGTCGTGATGCGGTTGATATTTTTGAGGAAAACAATTTTGACATTGTTTTTCTGGATGAAAATATGCCCGGAATGAGTGGTCTCGAAACGCTGTCTGAGATGAAAGAAAAAAAATCTTCGGTTCCCATGATTATGATTACCAAAAGTGAAGAGGAATACATCATGGAGGAAGCGATTGGCTCTAAAATTGCCGATTATTTAATCAAACCTGTGAATCCGAATCAGATTTTGTTGAGTTTAAAGAAAAACTTGGATCATTCCCGATTGATTTCGCAAAAAACAACGTTGGATTATCAGAAGGAATTTAGAAAAATCACCATGGAAATGGCGATGGTGAATTCCTATGAAGACTGGATTGAATTGTATAAAAAATTGATTTTTTGGGAACTGGAATTGGAGAACATCAACGATCAAAGCATGGTTGAAATTCTGGAATCCCAGAAAACGGAAGCCAATTCCCAATTCGGAAAATTTATTGAACGCAATTATGAAGATTGGTTTGCACCAAAAGCAGACAAACCGGTTCAATCACACACATTATTTAAAGAATTAGTGGTTCCTGAAATTGTAAAAAAAGACAAACCTATTTTGTTTGTCGTAATTGATAATTTACGTTACGATCAATGGAAAGCTTTTGAAAGTGTGGTGAGTAATTATTACAAGCTAGAAAAAGAAGTTCCCTATTACGCGATTTTGCCAACGGCCACACAATATGCGAGAAATGCTATTTTCTCGGGGTTGACGCCACTTGAAATGGAAAAACAGTTTCCCCAGTATTGGAAAAATGATCCCGAAGAAGGCGGAAAAAACCTGTACGAGGCGGAGTTTTTGTCGGCACAATTGAAACGTTTGGGATTGCATATTAAGGAAGATTATTTTAAAATCACCAATCTTGCGGGCGGTAAAAAGCTAGTTGAAGGTTTTAAATCACTAAAAAACAACGATTTGGTTACCGTGGTTTATAATTTTGTAGACATGCTTTCGCACGCTAAAACCGAAATGGATGTGGTAAAAGAACTTGCTTCCGACGATAAAGCATATCGCTCGCTGACGCTGAGTTGGTTTAAAAATTCTCCACTTTTGGAAATTATCCAACAGGCACAGAAAATGGGTTTCAAGTTGATTTTAACTACGGATCACGGAACCATAAACGTGAAAAATCCATCGAAAGTAGTGGGTGATAAAAATACAAGTTTGAATTTGCGTTACAAAACAGGACGCAGCTTAACCTACGAACACAAAGATGTTTATGCGGTGAAAGAACCAAAGAATATTGGTTTGCCAACGATAAATATGAGTAGTTCTTATATTTTTGCAAAAAATGATTTGTTTTTGGCGTATGTCAATAATTACAATCATTATGTAAGTTATTATAAAAACACGTATCAGCATGGTGGAATTTCATTGGAAGAAATGATTATTCCTTTTTTAGTTTTTAATCCGAAATAAAAAAGTGGTCAGTTTGTAGTGTTCAGTTTGCAGATAGCCGAGATAACTGAACACTAATCACTGAACACTGAATACTTAAATTATGAATGTTATTTTTTCTTTAGATCAACTTGAGGAAGTTGCACAAAAAATCATAGCCGAAAACCCAAAAAAAGTGATTCTTTTTCATGGAGAAATGGGTGTTGGCAAAACCACATTAATAAAACAATTGTGTAAAACTCTTGGAGTTTTAGGTGCTACAAGCAGTCCAACCTTTTCTTTAGTTAATGAATATCAAACTACTGCTAATCAAATCGTTTATCATTTTGATTTTTATAGATTGAATCATGAAGTTGAAGCCTTGGACATGGGCGTTGATGATTACTTGTATTCCGGTAATTGGTGTTTTATAGAATGGGCGGAAAAGATTCCGAATTTAATTCCTGAAACCCATTCTGTCATTACGATTGAACTACTTCCGGATGGAAAACGTTCCCTAGAATTAAAATAAAAACAATTACTATGAGTTTAGAAAATACAGTTGAAATTATTCCTTTTACTACAGCTTTAACTGAACCTATAAAAACCTTGAATATAGAATGGCTAAAGAAATATTTCAAGGTGGAACCCAAAGACGAAATAGTATTATCAAATCCCCAAGAAGAAATCATTGACAAAGGCGGAATGATTTTTTATGCAAAATACAATGACAAAATCATTGGCACGGTTTCCTTAATAAAAATCGATGAAACCACATTTGAATTGAGTAAAATGGCAGTTACTGATGAAATTCAAGGACTGGGAATAGGGAAAAAACTGATGGTCCATTGTATGGATATCGCTGAAAAGGAAGGCATTAAAAAGCTTATTTTATATTCGAACAGAAAATTACTGCCAGCAATCCATTTGTATGAAAAATTTGGTTTTGTAGAAATAGCTTTAGAAGACGGTGTTTACGAAAGAGCCGACATAAAAATGGAAAGAATCATCGGCTAATTTTTAATTTCAGCATCAATACATTTTCCAGTACTTCAATTGCCTTTTTCTAAAACTTTTTCCGTAAATTGTACCCTAAATTTTACAGCACTAATGCCAATAACGATAACACCATTTACTAAACAGCAGTTATTACCTCAAGAAGAAAAACTCGAGATACGAAGACGGAAAAGCGAACTTTTTATTGGAATTCCAAAAGAGACCAGTTATCAAGAACGCCGTATTTGTCTGACTCCTGATGCTGTAAATACACTGACCTATCATGGTCACCGGGTAATGATTGAAGCTGGTGCAGGTGAAAGTTCCAGTTATTCGGATAAAGAATATTTTGAAGCGGGAGCCGAAATAACTAATGATACCAAAAAGGTGTTTAGTTGTCCCATGATACTAAAAGTAGAGCCCGCTACCCTGGCCGAAATTGAAATGATGAATCGGGAAACGATTCTGATATCAGCAATTCAATTAAAAACCAGAAAAAAGGCCTATTTCGAGGCTTTAACTAAAAAGAAAATCACAGCACTTGCTTTTGAATACATAAAAGACGAAGACGGCACATACCCCGCAGTCAGATCATTGAGTGAAATTGCAGGAACTGCCTCCATTTTAATTGCTGCCGAATTAATGATTACCAATGAATTTGGAAAAGGATTATTATTCGGAAATATTACTGGCGTTCCTCCTACTGAAGTTGTAATTTTAGGTGCAGGAACCGTTGCTGAATTTGCAGCTAAAACCGCTATTGGTTTGGGGGCGAATGTGAAAGTATTTGATAATTCCATAACCAAATTACGCCGACTGCAAAATAATCTGAATCAACGCATATTTACTTCTACCATTCAGCCTAAATCTTTACTGAAAGCACTAAGACGTTGTGATGTCGCTATTGGCGCCATGAGAGGCATGGAACGTTGCCCGGTTGTAGTGACGGAAACTATGGTTGAATACATGAAAAAGGGGGCCGTTATCGTAGATGTAAGCATTGATACCGGTGGTTGTTTTGAGACTTCGGAAGTGACTTCACATGAAAAACCAACCTTTATCAAAAATAATGTTTTGCACTACTGTGTACCCAATATCCCTTCCCGTTATTCAAAAACGGCTTCATTATCCATTAGCAATATCATCACTCCTTATTTGTTACAAATTGCTGAAGATGGTGGAATTGAAAGCGCTTTACGATGCAATAAAGGATTGAAAAACGGAGTTTATCTCTATCATGGAATACTTACCAATAAAGCAATTGGCGATTGGTTTGATCTACCTATTAACGACATCAATTTAATTGTTTTTTAAGCAAACTTTCTTTTACCTTTGCCAAAAATTTAAAACATGAAATTCGTACATCGTTTTGCTTATTATCTTATTGGTTTAATATTAGGATTGTTTTTTGTAGCCGCTATTTTTAGTGGAAAAGATACCCGTTGCAATTATTTTCCAAATGCAAGAGTATTGAATGATTTAAGAAACAAACCTTTTGATTATTCTGAAAAAGCATCCCAAATATTAGCTGAAAAGTGGATTGATACCATTGATATAAAAAACACATTGCAATACGGTGATGTTGACTTTGATAAAAGCAATACCGAATTTGGTAAAAGTAAAGTATACGTGATTGAAGGCAAAACGTTGAAAGGTCAAGAAATTATCCTAAAAATAAAAAACGAAGAAGGCAAAGCTACTTTAGAAGAAATAATTAAGAAATAGACACTTTAATTATTGTTATCTAGAACTTAATTCTACAAACAATACGATTTCAATTTGGGCGTGACCCTACGTAAAAACTTCGGGTCGTGCTGTACGTTCCGCTTTTTTTTGAGAGGCTAAAACGTCTCTCAAAAAAAGAGCTCCACTGCCATCACTCACGCAAAGCAATGTAAAACGAGCGTTTATATCTTTAAACAAAAAAATTAATCTACTGAAATCCAGTTGATTGTTTCCATTCCATTTTGTTTCAAATAAGTATTTGTTTTACTGAAATGTTTGTTCCCAAACCACTTTCCCTGATTCGCACTCATTGGCGATGGATGCCCAGATTCTAATACCAAATGTTTGTTTCGGTCTATTTTAAGTCCTTTTTTATGGGCGAAATTACCCCAAAGCAAAAACACCACACGCTCTTTTTCTTCAGAAATTTTCTGGATTACCGCATCCGTAAAAACGTTCCATTTTAAATGCTTATGGCTATTTGGATTATCTTCTCTCACAGTTAGCGAAGCATTCAGAAGTAAAACACCCTGTTTCGCCCAAGCTTCCAGATTCCCGGAAGTGGGCATAAAAATAGTTCCTAAATCATCACTCATTTCGCGGAAAATATTGCGCAAAGAAGGCGGAATCCTAACTCCGTCATTTACCGAGAAACACAAACCATTGGCTTCGCCTTTTCCATGATATGGATCTTGACCAATAATAACCACTTTTACACCTTTGAAGCTGCAATAGTTAAAAGCAGCGAAAATCAATTCTTTTGGAGGATAGCAAGTATGAATTTTATATTCTTCGGCAACAGTTTCCATTAAATCCTGAAAATAAGGTTTCTGAATTTCGTCTGATAAAATGGATTGCCAAGAAGGATTGAGGTTGATTTGCATGTAAATTATTTTGCCGTAAAGTTCGCAAAGTTTTTCGCAAAGTCCGCTAAAAAATTAATGCATTTCATTTTGAATCTTTGTAACTTTGAAACTTTACAACTTAGATTATAAAATGATATCCATCACCGAAAAAACGTTACAAGATTTACAATTCCCAACCGTTCTCGATACTATTTCGAAGATTTGTAATACTGATATTGGAAAACAAAAAGCATTAGAAATCACTCCTTTCAAGGATAAGGAAACCTTGATGCAATCATTAATGCAAACATCTGAATATGTTTCCTCTTTTCAGAATAACAATGCGATTCCTAATCATGGTTTTGATGCCATAACACACGAAATTAAATTCTTGGCTATTGAAGATAGTTTTCTTGAAGTGGGCAGTTTTAGAAAAATTGCCACCATTTCATCAACTGCGAATTTCTTATTGAATTTCCTGAAAAAATTCGAAGATTATTATCCAAACTTAAACGCAAGAGCCTCACAAGTCGAATTTACCAAAGATATCATCACAATGGTTGATGAAGTAGTCGATAAATATGGTGAAATAAAAGACAATGCTTCACCGGATTTATTGGATCTTCGACGCAATATGAATTTGGTTCGTGGGAAAGTAAACCAAAGTTTTGGAACCGCGTTAACGCAATATAATGCCTTAGGTTATTTAGACGACATTAAAGAAAGTTTCGTTCAAAACAGACGTGTTTTAGCTGTTCTTGCCATGTATCGTCGTAAAGTGAAGGGGTCAATTCTGGGCAGTTCAAAAACGGGAAGCATTGCTTATATAGAACCTGAAGCCACACTCAAATATTCCCGTGAACTAAGCAATTTAGAATACGAGGAAAAAGAGGAAATTACCCGAATCCTAAAACAATTATCGAATAAAATTCGTCCTTTTTTACCGTTGCTAATTCAATATCAGGATTTCTTAAGTGATATTGACGTGATTGCCGCAAAAGCAAAATATGCCAATAAAATCAATGGAATTTTACCAACAATTACGGAAGATCGCCGACTCTATTTTAGAGATGCCTACCATCCTATTTTGTATTTGAATAACAAACAGAAAAATGAAATTACACATCCGCAGACCATTGAATTAAATCAGGAAAGCAGAATCATTGTTATTTCAGGTCCTAATGCCGGAGGGAAAACCATATCGTTAAAAACGGTTGGATTACTCCAATTGATGCTGCAATCCGGAATGTTGATTCCGGTACACGAACGCAGTGAAACGTTTTTGTTTGATCGCATATTAACAGATATCGGAGATAATCAATCTATTGAAAATCACCTAAGTACATACAGTTATCGATTAAAGAACATGAACTACTTTTTAAAGAAGTGCAATAAAAAAACAATGTTCCTGATTGATGAATTTGGTACCGGTTCTGATCCTGAATTAGGTGGTGCATTAGCCGAAATTTTCCTTGAAGAGTTTTATCATCGGGAAGCCTTTGGAATTATTACAACGCATTATTCGAATTTAAAAATTCTTGCTAATGAATTGCCTTATGCTACCAATGCGAACATGCTTTTTGATGAAAAAACATTAGAACCTTTATACAAGTTGGTTTTAGGACAAGCAGGAAGTTCTTTTACATTTGAAGTTGCTTTAAAAAACGGAATTCCATTTAGTTTAATAAATCGAGCGAAAAAGAAAATTGAAGTGGGGAAAGTGCGTTTTGATAAAACGATTGCTACACTTCAAAAAGAGCGTTCGAAAATGGAAAAAACCTCACAAACGCTCAAAGAAGAGGAAACAAAAGCGCGAGAAGAAGGCAAGAAAATGGAAAACATCAATGTAAAAATCAAACAAAAACTGGAAAGCTATCAGGAATTATATGACAGCAATCAGAAAACGATTTACATTGGTCAAAAAATTGAAGATATAGCCGAGAAATATTTTAATACCAAAAATAAAAAAGACCTAATTGGGGAGTTTTTAAAAATTATTGAAATTGAAAATTCAAAACGTAAAAAAGCCACACCTAAAGAGGCCAAAGCTATTATTGAGAAGAAAAAAGAAGTTATAGAAGAAATCACTGTTCATGTAGAAGAAATTCGCCAGGAAAAGAAAGAGAAGAAACTAAAACCCGTAGTTGTAAAACCAAAAGCCATTTTAAAAGTGGGTGATCGTGTCCGAATGCTCGACGGAAAATCAGTAGGTAGCATTGATAAGATTGAGAAGAACAAAGCAGTAGTGAATTATGGTGTGTTTACTTCGAAAGTAAGTTTAGAGGAATTGGAATTCGTAGAAGCGGGTAAGAAGTAAGCAATATATCATAGAGAAACGAAGCAATCACACTAATAAGGACACAAGTTGAGCAACTAAATGTGATTGCTTGTTCCTCACAATGACAAACACAAATAAAAACTATGAAACCTACGATCAAAAAAAGTTCTGAAATTTCAGGACTTTTTGTTATTTAAAAAATACAACAAACAATTTATCGTTTCGCCGTTAAAGTTGACCCAACAGAAGCAATTACTACACAAACGACAGCCATAATTTCGTAGAAACTTAGATTTTCCTGCAAAAAAATAAACGCACAAATAGAAGCTGCAGCAGGTTCTAAGCTCATTAAAATACTAAAAGTTCTAGGAGGAAGCTGACCTAAAGCTTTCATCTCGAGCGTAAACGGAATAGCACTTGATAAAAGAGCCAAAGCGATTCCTAAGCCCAAAAGCTTTGGAGTAAGATTTGCCAATCCGTTTTGGTAAAAACCAAAAGGCAGAATTAAAATAGCAGCGAATAACATTCCTGTGGCAACAGCCTGGCCACCGTTCATGATTTTAGAAACTTTTCCTCCTAAAACAATATAAGCTGCCCAAAGTGCACCCGCTAAAAGAGCAAATATTACGCCTAAAGAATCCATTCGATCATTTGTCCAGGGAGCGATTAAAACGATTCCTGCAGTCGCAAGTAAAACCCAGCAATAATCAATTAAACGTCTTGAACCAATTATAGCTACTGATAAAGGCCCCATGAATTCTAAAGTAACAGCTAATCCAATTGGAATTCGTTCTATAGCGAGATAAAAAATTAAATTCATAGCGCCCAAAGACAAACCATACGGAATAACTATTTTCCATTGTTTAGGTGTAATTTCTTTTAGATTTGGTCTATAAACTAATAGTAAAATTAAAGCCGAAATACCAATTCGGATCGATGCTGTTCCTGCGGCTCCAATTGTAGGAAATAGACTTTTGGCAATAGCTGCGCCTGATTGCACACTAATAATAGCTAAAAGGACTGCGGGAATAGGAGGTATATTAAATTCTTTATTTTTCATGGGAATTAGTGGAATGAGAAAGATAGAAATGTATTTTGAAATAAACATTTCTTATTTCTTCAGAAGAAGTGTTGTTGAAATTGCTTTCAATATTTATTTAAAAAAAGATAAAAAAATGCAGTATTTTAAAATTACCCCAAAGCACGAGTCGTTACAAAATAGCGATAACCAATAATAGCCATTTGCCATTTTTTTGCTTTCGAAATATCTAAGCCTTGTTTTGTAAAACTTGGTAAAGTAATTTTATTTATTTGGGCTAAAATTTTATGCATTGAAGGTTTGTTTTTTTCAAAGATATAAAAAAGACTTTGCGGTTTGGCAAAGTCTTTTGAGGCATTCATTTAAGATTTTTTAGTCAACATTTATCAATTTTTCCAGCATTTCTTTTACATTGTTATTCTCTGGCATCAGTTCTAAAGACTTTTTATAATTTTGCCTGGAAATTTCTAACTGATTATTATTAAAATAACCTTCGGCCAGACTATCAAAAACGTTTCCAGATTTTGGATTTTCTTTCGCATTTAATTCAAAAACTTTTATGACATTATTTAAACTATTACAATTCACTAAAGTATATCCTAAATATTTAATTTTACTTCAAAATTCTAATCAGGATATTGTTACTTTATGCATAAATAATTTTGCTCTGATTTCACAAAATATTCTTTCAAAAAAATAGCTATTATTTTTCCACTTTCTAACATAAAAGTGTCTTACACTTTCGTCGACAGCCCGCTCTCCAAAGAGTTTCTTATGAAAAGCTGCACAAATATCTCTGAATTTGCGCAATTCTTTTATGTTCTTGTAAATCTTAAATCTGATAAAAGTCTCCCGACTTTTACGAATTGTTCTAAAATCATTTTATTTGAAAGATAAAAAAATGATTTACATAGCTTGAGCTTCTTGCGGAGTTTCCTTTTTCCTCGGAAAAACAAGATTGAGGATGAATTTTTTTGTATAATTTTTGTTGTGGTTCTTTTTTGAGGATTGTAAAAAACGAGAATTAATTTTATTCCATAAAAAAAGCCTCAGATTTCTCTAAAGCTTTTTTTTGGTCCTTATGAACCATTTTTTTGCAGGATTTGAAGAAAGTTTCAATAAAATAGCTCTGAGAAATCCTTTCTATTTCAATTTGAAAAAAGTAGTTTTGTGCTGCTAATCTTTTGTCTTAAAGTTACGCAACTGACACAAGCGGCAAAAGGCTGAAAATATTAATTTCACACGTTAAATTACATAGAAGTATTGAAAGTCATAATTACTACTTTGCTATTAGGCACAGTATTAATTGTGTATAATAGTTTTTTCTTATAAAATAAGAGTCGAAATCAAGTTAAATAAAGAGGAAGTGGAAAATGAAGAAGTAAGCTGGACTATTTGTCAGGAATGTAAGGGACGCGGCAAAAAAAGTAGAGGACTCAGCAATAAAGTGAAACTCCACTACCAGATGGCATTAGATCAATTTGAAAAAACAAAAGACAAAGGGACGCCTCCAATTCGTCCTAAAGGACATCAACACTCCTGTTTGAACTGTTCCGGATCCGGACTGCTTCGTTCTGCCAGTCCTCCTGTAGCTGATAAAGAAAACTACCCACATGTTGCTATTATTGGTGGTGGTATAGGCGGAGTGGCTCTTGCTGTGGCTTGTTTGCACCGGGGAATACCTTTTACCCTTTATGAGCGCGACACTAACTTCGAAGCTCGATCTCAGGGCTACGGACTCACTCTGCAGCAAGCTAGTAAAGCGATTGAGGGATTGGGTATTTTCTCGTTAGAAGAAGGAGTGATTTCAACAAGACATTTGGTTCATACTACAGCCGGAAAAGTAATCGGTGAATGGGGCATCCGAAAGTGGATACCGTCAGATGCAAAAACATTTCAGAAACGTACCAATATTCATATCTCACGGCAATCTCTACGTTTAGCACTACTTAAGCAGCTAGGCGGACAGGATGCGGTACATTGGGGACACCAATTAGTAGATTTTAAAGAATCTGAGGGTGACGCTATTAATCTAAGATTTCAAGTGAACGGGGAAATGAAGAGCTACAAAGCCGATCTCGTGGTTGGAGCCGATGGTATTCGTAGTTCGGTGCGGAGGTTGCTGATTGGTGAAGATATTAGCCCATTACGTTACCTGGGGTGTATTGTGATATTGGGTATTTGCCCTTTAAGTGCTCTCGAAGGCATTACTAGTCCTTTGCTGGACTCGGCAACTGTATTTCAAACCGCCAATGGCAATGAACGGATGTACATGATGCCTTATACGTCAGACTCGGTGATGTGGCAACTTAGCTTCCCAATGCCGGAAGAAGAGGCTAAGGCGTTAAGTGCTCAAGGACCTCAAGCACTCAAGGAAGAAGCGTGTCTTAGAACTCAATGGCATAATCCCATTCCTCAGATTTTAGCGGCGACCCTGGAAGCGCAGATTTCTGGCTATCCCGTGTATGACCGAGAATTACTCAAGTCAGAATTGTTGGCGAAAGAAGGGAAAGTGACTCTGATCGGAGATGCGGCTCACCCAATGAGCCCATTCAAAGGACAGGGGGCGAATCAAGCGCTGCTGGATGCGCTCACGCTGGCTCGGGGAATCTCAAGAGGATGTAGAGCTGCATCTCAATGGAGAAAAGCTGGAGTGAGGGAAAGTGTATTAAATGAGTTTGAATCAGAAATGTTAGAACGCAGTGCTTCCAAAGTGAAAGATTCAGCAGAGGCCGCACAGTTCCTACATTCCGAAATTGTGCTTCATGAGGGTGATGAGCCGAGAGGACGGTGTTTAAAGAAAAAAGACACATAAACAAGGCGCTTAAACACAACTTAAATAGTTGATTGCGTTTATTGCCTCAACAATTTTAATATTGAGAAAGTAGAATACAATAAAAACGTATACTAAAAACGTGTATAATGCATAGTTGGGTGCAATACTGAAACTCGGAGGGTGAAGTAATATCCCATTATAGAAATACTTTAAGTTGTTAGAACCAATAATCCCAGCAAATTAAAAAGGTTGATAAATATTAAAATATTTTTCAAATAACTTTCGAACCAAAAAAACCTCCAAAATCAAATGACTTTGGAGGTTTGTAATTTTTAGTGGGCGATGAGGGGTTCGAACCCCCGACCCCCTCGGTGTAAACGAGGTGCTCTGAACCAGCTGAGCTAATCGCCCTAGTACAATTTAGATTTTTTCATTTCCTTATTGCGAGTGCAAATATACACCTAGAAATCGTATTTACAAGTGAAATATTAAAAAAATAAAATAAAAAACAACAATAATTCTCTTTCACTCTCTCTAATAGCACTTTAAATACAGGACGAAACCATACTATTTTTTTGTATTGAGTTGTTATAGTCTTACATTTGTGACATAAATTATAAATAATGGCAAGGTTTAAAGAAAATGATTTACCAAAATCAAAAATTACTGCAAGTTCACTCCAAAAAGCAACCGTAATATTCCAATATGCAGGAAACCATCGTTGGAAATTTTATGTAGGTTTAGTTTTTTTACTGCTAACAGGTGCAACCGCACTAGCTTTCCCTAAATTAATGGGAATGCTTATCGATTGTGTAAAAAACAAAGACAATTCTCAAGCCAATTTTATAGCCTTGGGATTAGTTGTTATTTTATTTTTTCAATCTATTTTCTCCTTTTTTAGATTGTCTTTATTTGTCAATTTTACGGAACATACGTTAGCCAACCTTAGATTAGCGTTGTATAGTAATTTGGTAAAGTTGCCCATGTCATTCTTTTCACAAAAGCGTGTTGGCGAATTAAACAGTAGAATCAGTTCTGATATAACCCAAATACAAGATACCTTAACATCCACTATAGCCGAATTCTTAAGACAATTCATTTTAATTATTGGCGGTGTTCTTTTATTGGCAAATGAAAGTATAAAATTAACTTTGTTGATGTTATCAGTAGTACCACTTGTGGCTGTTGCTGCTGTTGTTTTTGGACGATTTATCAGAAAATATTCGAAAAACGTTCAAGATAAAGTTGCCGAAAGTCAGGTTATTGTTGAAGAAACCATGCAAGGAATTAGTATTGTCAAGGCTTTCGCCAATGAGTGGTACGAAATTGCACGTTATAATGGTAAAATAAAAGAAGTCGTTAAAATAGCCATTAAAGGTGGAAAATACAGAGGATACTTTGCTTCATTTATTATTTTTTGTCTTTTTGGAGCTATTGTTGCTGTAGTTTGGTTTGGCGTTCGTTTGAGCATTAGCGGAGAAATGAGTGTAGGACAATTGATTTCGTTTGTATTGTATTCCACTTTCGTTGGCGCTTCTTTTGGAGGAATAGCCGAACTTTATGCCCAAATCCAAAAGGCAATTGGAGCAACTGAAAGAGTTTTTGAATTATTAGATGAAACTCCTGAAAAAATTAATTCAATTCAAAATGCATCCTCCGCACATAAAATAAAAGGAAATGTTACGTTCAAAAATGTAGCGTTCAGTTATCATTCGAGAAAAGAAATAAAAGTGTTGAAAGATGTCAGCTTCACCGCTAATTATGGCCAAAAAATAGCTATAGTGGGACCGAGTGGAACTGGAAAATCGACTATCGCTTCTTTATTGTTGCGCTTTTACAATATTGATAGCGGAGAAATTTTGGTTGACGGAAAAAATATTTACGATTATGATTTAGAAAATCTTCGCGGTAATATGAGTATTGTTCCTCAAGACGTGATTTTATTTGGTGGAACCATCAAAGAAAATATCGCTTACGGAAAACCAGATGCTACTGAGGAAGAAATTCTTCTGGCTGCAAAACAAGCCAATGCTTTAAATTTTATTGAAGGATTTCCTGAAAAATTTGAAACTGTTGTTGGAGAAAGAGGAATTAAACTTTCTGGAGGACAAAGACAGCGTATCGCAATTGCGAGAGCATTATTGAAAAACCCGAGTATTTTGATTCTGGATGAAGCAACCTCCTCATTAGACAGTGAAAGTGAAAAATTAGTTCAGGAAGCTTTAGAAATTTTGATGGAAGGAAGAACAAGTATCATTATTGCCCATCGTCTTTCTACTATACGAAGTGCAGATCAAATTTTGGTTCTTGATAATGGAAAAATTACTGAACAAGGGACACATCAGGAATTAATTACTTTAGAAAACGGAATGTATAAAAATTTAAGCAATTTGCAGTTTAGTAATTCTTAGTTCTTATTTAATGACATAAAAAAATCCATTTGCAAAAAAACAAATGGATTTTTTTATTAAAATTTTCATAGCTTTTAAACTAAAAACTGATCACTGAGAATTTTATTCTATTTCCTTTTTCTTCTATTGCGTTCCGCTTTTATCATTGATAATTCCCGACTCGTTTGCCCAGCAACTGAAGTATTTTCTTCGGCACGACGAATCAAGTACGGCATCACATCTTTAACTGGACCAAAAGGCAGGTATTTAGCAACATTATAACCATTAGCGGCTAAATTGTAACTTATATTATCACTCATTCCGTACAGTTGGCCAAACCAGATTCTGTCATCGTTTGATTTAATTCCTTTCTCCTGCATTAATTCCATTAAAGTATAGGTACTTTCCTCATTATGGGTTCCTGCAAAAATGGACATCGCATCTAAATGTTCAATCATGTAATGCACTGCTGCATCGTAATTTTCATCTGTAGCTTCTTTTGAAGCGCATATTGGTGAAAGATAGCTTTTCTCTTCAGCACGCGCAATTTCTTTTTCCATGTAGGCACCACGAACCAATTTCATTCCAATTAGAAATCCTTCTTTTTTGGCTTGCTCATGCAATTTTTTCAAATAATCCAAACGATCCCAACGATACATTTGCAGCGTATTGAAAACTATTGGTTTTTCCTTGTTATATTTGCGCATCATTTCGGTAACTAAATCATCGGCCGCATCTTGCATCCAACTTTCTTCACCATCAATAAGAAGCGCTACATTTTTAGAATGAGCCTCTTTGCAAACCAAATCAAAACGCTCCACTACTCTATTCCATTCAGCTTGTTCTTCGGTAGTTAACGTTTGTTTTTCTCCTAATTTTTCATACAATTCAAAACGCCCAAAACCCGTTGGTTTAAAAACTGCAAAAGGAATTGCTTTGCGTTCTTTGGCAAATTCAATTGTTTTTAAAGTCATTTCGAGTGCAGCATCAAACTGATCTTCCTCTTCTTTTCCTTCTACAGAATAATCTAACACAGATGAAACACCTTTGGTAAACATTTTATCAACTACAGAAAGACAGTCAACCTCATTTACTCCACCACAAAAATGATCAAAAACGGTGGCGCGAATTAAACCTTCAACAGGAAGATTTGCTTTCAATGCAAAATTAGTAACCGCAGTTCCTATTCGAACTAAAGGCTGATTATCAATCATTTTGAAAAGAAAATAAGCTCTATCGAGTTCGGTATCGCTTTTTAATGCAAATGCAACTTGTGTATTATTGAATATTTTTTTCATTTTTTGTGATATTTTTATACAAATATAGATAGAGTTGAAAAAATATTATAGAAAATCATATTTAAATAATGAAAAAACACTTTAAATTATTTTTAAAACTTATTCTAATTACGAACAGAATAATCAATTGATTTAATTAAATTTCAAAAGATTTTTTTTAAACATAATTTTTAATATAAACAGATATGAAAGCTAAAATAGATAATAATAAGTTTAATTCTCAAGATTATAAATTAGAAAATAATTATTTTGAGGTAATCACTTTATTTTTTATAATTGGTTTTTTAATTACTGATTTTTTGCCGCAATTTAGAAGTATTGAAATTATTGGGCCCCAATATTTATACTTATCAATACTAAATATTATAATCGGAATTTTTATATATTATAATCCGTCTATAATTCCTCAAAATTTAATTTCAATCTATAAAAAAAGTTATTTAATTAAAGCCTATATATTATTTCTTCTATTTTGTGGTCTCTCCTTATTTTCAGCTGTAAATCTCTCTTTGGGTATTGTAAGTATTACCAGACTTATTATAGTTTTTTTTACACTGGTTAACTTCTCCATTTTATTATATAATAGACTAAATTTAATTTACAAAATCATCTTTCTTATTGGCATTAGTGTTTTTACTCAATCATTTCTAGAACTTTCTAATTTTGTTCAATTTTCAAAAGTAGATTCGATTTTAAATGCTTTAAGTAATTTAAAAGGTAACACTGGAAATATCAATATATTTTCAGCTAGTTTAAGTATTAAAATCCCTTTCCTGCTGATAGGAATATTACATTTTACAAAATGGAAAAAATGGTTTTTAGTTTTAGCATTATTATTGGCTACAATTCTTATTTTTTTAACAGGATCTAGAGCTGCTTTTTTAAGTCTATTCTTTGAAACAATTATTTATATTCTATTATACTTAAAGTTAAATCCTTTAAAGCCAAAAAATATTTTAACTATTTCTTATATCATCATACCTATTATCATTTCATTTTTCATCGCAAATCTAATTTTTGAAAAAGGAAAAGGTACAGGTCGATATGAGTCTGTTTCAAGCAGAGTAAAACAAGTTGCTAATATAAAAGATGCTTCTATAAACACAAGATTACTTTATTGGAATAATGCTCTTAAAATGATTAAAAACAATCCTGTAATGGGTATAGGAATAGGGAATTGGCAAATAGAATCAATTCCTTATGAAAAAAAAATAGAAAATGATCATACTATTTCGGGACATACACATAATGATTTTCTTGAAATTACTGCAGAAACGGGTATCATAAATGGTCTCATTTATTTATCTATCTTTATTTTTGCCTTTTATCTAAATTTAAAAAGATTTTTTAAGTCAGAAAATAGTGAAGTTAGAATAATTGCGTTACTTTCAATTTTACTTTTATTATCTTATGGTATCGATGCCACCTTCAATTTTCCATTATACAGACCAACAATGCAGGTATGGTTTTCTTTTTTTCTTGCTTTGTCAATTATTAATACTTCAACATCTAAAGAATTTGAAATAAGTAATTTTTGGAATAAAGCCTCTATTTTTATAATAATTATTTCACTTTTTACTGTTTACTTTTCTTTTAAAACTTTTAAAGCAGATCAATTAGAAAATGATATTAAAGCTAATTTTTTAAAAAATGATTTTGACTTAAAAGCAGATGAAATTGTTTACAATTTGCCCAAATATCCTAATATTTTTAGTACCGGAGAACCTTTTGCTACCTATGTTGGAAAATATTATATTCAAGAGAAAAATTACAAACAGGCATTAAAATATTTAAATATTGGTTATAAAATAAATCCATATATTGGAAGAACAGAGTTTTATAAACATCAAATAGCAAAAGAAACTGGGAAAAATGATAGTGCCTATTTTTATGCAAAAAAGGCCTTAGATATTCGACCTCGCAATAAAGATTATTATATTGAGGCGATTAATTCAGCAATTATTTTAAAAGATACTACAGGAATAATTAGAATTCACAATATCTATACTCAATATAACGATTATCCAGAAGTTTGGATAAATACTTCAAGTGCATTAAATCAATCAGGATATAATCATAAAAAACTGATCTCTTTTATAAGTAATGGATTAAAAAAATTCCCTAACGACAGCCTTTTAATTGAAAGAAAAAAAATATTTGAAAAAGATATTTTTGAAAATCAAGCTATTCTATTTTTTAATAATTCAAATTATGAAAAAGCTTTGCAATCCTATAAAAAAGCATTGAATAAAGATCCGAATAATGTTTTTTTAATCCAAAATATAGGAATATGTTTTTATAACTTAAAACAATACTTGAATGCAATTTCTTACTTAAAACAAACATTAATTTCTCCAAATTTAAAAGATGGAAAATCCGAATATTTATTGGGTATGAGTTACTTTTTTATTAAAAACAAAGAAAATTGCTGTAAATATTTAAATTTAGCAAAAGACAAAAATTATGGTAATGCCCAAGAAATACTGAGACAAGAATGTCAATAATTATTTTATTAAAACCATCATCTAGACTATTTTTAATAAATTAGAATAAAAGCTAAATAAAGCTCAGAAAAGCTTTTTTAAAAAGACAACTTATGTTTTATTGAATATATTTTTTATTATTTGTGATATTTATGTCTAATTATTGAGCGATTTTTAAATATTATTTAGCAAAAATTACCTTATTTTGCGCTTTCAATTAATTAACAACAATGCAAACGATTCAAGCCAACAGTTATCCGATTTATTTCAACGAAAAAGGATATGAAGCATTAAACCTTCATTTAAAAGAGAACAAGTATTCTAACCTATTTATTATTGTAGACAGCAATACAAATGAGTTTTGTTTGCCAAAATTTCTACCTTTTTTAGAAACTGATCTTACTATTGAAATCATTGAATTTGAAGCAGGGGAACAAAACAAAAATATTGAAACCTGTGTTCAAATTTGGAATGTATTAACTGAGCTTGGTGCTGACAGAAAAAGCCTTGTTATTAATTTAGGTGGTGGTGTTGTTACTGATTTAGGTGGATTTGTTGCTTCAACATTCAAGAGAGGAGTTGATTTTATTCACATTCCTACTACTCTATTGTCTATGGTAGACGCTTCTGTGGGAGGAAAAAACGGTGTTGATTTAGGTAATTTAAAAAACCAAATCGGGGTTATCAATGTCCCAAAAATGGTTCTTATTGACACTCAATATCTTGATACATTACCGCAAAACGAAATGCGTTCCGGTCTTGCCGAAATGTTGAAACATGGTTTAATATATGACAAAGAATACTGGGAGCAATTTCTAGATTTGAAAGCCATTGATTTTGCTGATTTTGATGACTTAATATACCGTTCTGTAGAAATAAAGAATGAAATTGTTAAACAAGATCCAACTGAAAAAAACATCCGAAAAGCATTGAATTTTGGTCATACTCTTGGTCATGCTATTGAAAGCTATTTTCTGGAGAATGAAAACAAAACTACTTTATTACACGGCGAAGCGATTGCAGTTGGAATGATATTGGAAAGTTATATTTCATTACATAAAAATTTAATCAGTCAGGAAGAATATTTTCAAATAAAATCAAGTATTAAGACGATATACGATGACATTATTTTTGAAGAAAATGATATTAAACCTATTTTGGAATTGCTTATTCACGACAAAAAAAATGAATATGGCAACATCCAGTTTGCATTAATCGAAGGCATCGGAAACATAAAAATCAATCAATCGGTTGACAATGAATTAATTCTTAAAGCGTTTCTGGATTATAAATCTTAATTATTTTTTTATAAAAAGGATTGCATTACGTATATAATATTTTTTACATTTGCTGCAATGAAAAAAAGTCAAAACAAGAGAAATTATAGTTCTAAGAAAAACCGAAACAATATGTCTTTTTTAAGAATATTGAAACGTTTTTATTCCATCAAAGGAAACTTTAGTTTTGATATTTTTCAATATTTGAAAGCAGATAATGAAAAGCTTCAAATAATTTATGCAAATATCAGAGTTTGAATTTTAGATTAATTATTTTTTGCATACTTAATCTAAAATACTAAAAACTAAATGAATACAAAATATTCTGATTTAATAAATCAAACTTATTACTTTCCCCAAGAAGAGTTTACTTTAAACAAAGATAACCTTCAGTTTCACAATATTGATTTGATGAAACTGGTAGAGAAATATGGCACACCATTAAAATTTACTTATTTACCTCAAATTTCCAATAACATTAACAAAGCCAAAAGCTGGTTTCGTAAATCGATGGAAAAAAATAAATATGAGGCAAAATACTATTATTGCTATTGCACAAAAAGTTCTCATTTTGAATTTGTAATGAATGAAGCTTTTAAGAATAATATTCATATTGAAACTTCTTCTGCTTTTGACATTAATATTGTTGAAAATTTATTGGCAAATGGAAAAATCAATAAAAGTACCTATATCATTTGTAATGGTTTTAAAAGAGATCAATACATTGAGAACATAGCACGATTAGTAAATAACGGACATAAAAATGCTATTCCAATTATTGATAATTATGAAGAACTGGATTTACTTCAAGGTCAAATAAAGGGGAAATTCAAAATTGGAATTCGTATTGCTGCCGAGGAAGAACCGAAATTTGAGTTTTATACTTCAAGATTGGGAATTGGATACAAAAATATCGTTCCTTTTTATAAAAAAGAAATCAAAGAAAATAAGAAATTGGAACTTAAAATGTTGCACTTTTTTATCAATACAGGTATAAATGATAATGCATATTACTGGAATGAATTAGTAAAATGTATCAAAGTTTATGTTGCATTAAAAAAAGAATGCCCTACATTAGATGGATTAAATATTGGTGGTGGTTTTCCTATCAAAAATTCACTGGCATTTGAATACGATTACCAATATATGATTGATGAGATTATCAATCAGATAAAAATTGCCTGTGATGAAGCAGAAGTTGATGTTCCAAATATTTTTACAGAATTTGGTTCCTTTACGGTTGGAGAAAGTGGCGGCGCAATTTATCAGATTTTGTATCAAAAGCAACAAAATGATAGAGAAAAATGGAATATGATTGATTCCTCTTTTATCACAACTTTGCCAGATACATGGGCTATCAACAAACGTTTTATCATGTTAGCGGTCAATCGCTGGAATGAGACTTATGAAAGAGTTTTATTAGGTGGAATGACTTGTGATAGTGATGATTATTACAATTCAGAGCAAAATATGAATGCAATATATTTGCCAAAATACAACAAAGAAAAACCATTATATATTGGTTTTTTTAATACTGGAGCGTATCAGGAAACTATAGGTGGATATGGCGGTTTACACCACTGCTTAATTCCTCAACCCAAACACATACTGATAGATAGAGACGAAAACGGAATTTTGGCAACTGAGGTTTTCTCAGAACAACAAACCTCCGATGATGTTTTAAAAATATTAGGTTACGACAAAAAATAAATACTTAATTATACAATTAGTCAATTTAAAAATTCGTTAAATTTGAAATACAAATTCAATGTTTCGGTTTTTAAATCTTTAAATTTTAAAAAATGAGCAAAGGACCGATCAGTCAATTTATTGAGAAGCATTACCTGCATTTCAACTCTGCATCTTTAGTTGACGCAGCTAAGGCGTACGAGCAACAATTAGCCAACGGTGCAAAAATGATGGTGAGCATGGCTGGTGCTATGAGTACAGCGGAGATTGGAAAGATTTTTTCAGAAATAATTCGTCAGGATAAAGTTCATATTATTTCTTGTACTGGAGCAAATCTTGAAGAAGATATTATGAATTTGGTAGCCCATTCTCATTATGAAAGAGTTCCAAATTATAGAGATTTAACTCCTCAAGATGAATGGGATTTATTAGAAAGAGGTTTAAACCGAGTTACCGATACGTGTATTCCGGAACATGAAGCGTTTCGTCGTTTACAAAAACATATTTATAAAATTTGGAAAGACGCCGATGATAAAGGCGAAAGATATTTTCCACATGAATTCATGTACAAAATGTTACTTTCAGGTGTTCTTGAAGAATATTATGAAATTGACTTAAAAGACAGCTGGATGTATGCAGCTGCCGAGAAAAATTTACCTATCATTGTACCAGGTTGGGAAGATAGTACGATGGGAAATATATTCGCATCTTATGTAATTAAAGGTGAATTAAAAGCATCTACGATGAAATCAGGTATTGAATATATGGTTTTCTTGTCAGATTGGTATCCAAAAAACAGTACTAACGGCGTAGGTTTTTTCCAAATTGGTGGAGGTATTGCAGGAGATTTTCCAATATGTGTTGTACCAATGTTATACCAAGATATGGAAATGCATGACATTCCTTTTTGGAGTTATTTTTGTCAGATTTCAGATTCAACAACCAGTTATGGTTCTTATTCTGGAGCGGTACCGAATGAAAAAATTACTTGGGGTAAATTAGATATAAAAACTCCTAAGTTCATTATTGAGTCCGATGCTACCATTGTAGCACCTTTAATTTTCGCTTATTTATTAGATTTATAGAATAACTTTATGAAAAGAGTAATAGTTGATTACGCAAAACTTACAAATGAAATTTTGAACCTTTTGGTAGAAAAATTTCCTGAAGGATATGATGATTCAAACATTATCCGTTTTAGAAATGCTAAAAATGAGTTAATAGAAGCTGTCGAAGTACGTACGGAAGACACCATTTATTTAGTAAAAGTTAGTACAAAATTAGCAGACAGAATTGAAAATTATGATGAAGATGATGATATCGATGCAGTTGTTGAACCAATAAGCGGCTTAGAACTTGATGATGAGGATGCAATAGAAGATGACGATGACGACGATGCTATCGACAAACCAGATTCTGACGCAGGTGATGACGGGGACGATGACGACGATGATATCGAAGATAAAAATATATCGGACGAAGACGATGAGGATGACGAAGATTAAATTCAAGTCTTGGATAAAAATAAAAAAGGAACTCCCAAACGAGTTCCTTTTTTTGTTAATTTAGAATTCAAAATATACGCCAAAATGACGCAACAAATTTTACATGCCAAACTCAAGGAAAACTTTGGTTTTGAAAAATTCAGACCCAATCAGGAAGACATAATAAATTGTGTACTTTACGGTCAAGATACTTTGGCCATTATGCCAACGGGTGGTGGGAAATCAATTTGTTTTCAATTACCGGCATTAATTTTTTCAGGAATCACAATCGTAATTTCGCCACTAATTGCTTTGATGAAAGATCAAGTAGACAGTCTTAAAGCAAATGGAATCCAAGCCTGTTTTATAAATAGCAGCCAAACTGAAGCCGAACGTCAATTTTATATTGAAAGCTTACAATCGAATAGTATAAAATTAGTTTACATTGCACCTGAAAGTCTTTCTTATCTTGATAACATTTTCAATAGTTTAACCATAAGTCTTATTGCTATTGATGAGGCACATTGCATTTCGGCTTGGGGACACGATTTTCGTCCTGCCTATACTAATTTGGGATATCTCAAAAAACGCTTCCCTTCTACTCCAATCTTAGCTTTAACTGCAACTGCTGATAAAGCTACACGTAAGGATATTAGCGAACAATTAAACTTAATAGATCCTAAAATATTCGTAGCTTCTTTTGATAGAAAAAATCTAAGTCTAGAAGTTCGTCCCGCTTTAGATCGCGTAAAACAGATTATAGATTTCATTCAGGAAAAGCCAAATGAATCAGGAATAGTGTATTGCTTAAGTAGAAAAACAACAGAAGAACTTGCCGAAAAACTACAAAAAATCGGTATTAATGCAAAAGCTTATCACGCCGGTTTAGACAATAAAATTCGGTCTAAAACCCAAGACGAGTTTATCAATGATGATTGCCAGGTGGTCTGCGCTACAATAGCTTTTGGAATGGGAATTGACAAATCAAATGTTCGTTGGGTAATCCATTATAATTTACCTAAAAATATAGAAGGTTATTATCAGGAAATTGGTCGTGCTGGCCGTGACGGATTACCTTCAGAAACGGTATTGTTCGAAAGCTATGGTGATGTTATTCAACTACAAAAATTTGCATCTCAAGGTTTGAATGCTGAAGTACAACTGGCGAAACTGGAAAGAATGAAGCAATATGCTGATGCCTTGAGTTGTCGCAGAAAAATATTACTCTCGTATTTTGGAGAACTCGTTACGGAAAACTGTGGGAATTGTGACATTTGCAAAAAACCGCCTTCCTTTTTTGACGGAACTGTTATTGCGCAAAAAGCATTATCAGCAATTATTCGTTTGCAAGAAACGGAACCATTACCCGTAATCATTGATTTTTTACGCGGTTCAAAAAACGCCTATATTTATGAAAAAGAATATCAAAACCTAAAAACCTATGGTGTTGGTATTGATATTTCTTGGTTTGATTGGAATCAATATTTAATTCAACTCATTAATTTGGGCTATTGCGAAATTGCTTTTCATCAGCAAAACAAAATTAGATTAACCGAATTTTCCAAAAAAGTCTTGTTTGAAGGAGAGAAAGTACAATTGACCACGGTTCAGAAAATCAATATTGACAAACAGGAAGTCAAAGAAACAAAAAGTAAATCTACTGCAAATTCATTATTTGATACATTACGAAAACTGCGCTACGAAATCTCCAAAGAAGAATCTGTTCCCGCCTATGTTATTTTTAGTGATGCGGCTTTGCGCCAAATGGAAACGGAAAGACCCATGAGCGACCAGGAATTACTGGCAATTGACGGCGTTGGGAAAGCAAAACTCGAAAAATATGGCGATGCCTTTATTAAAGTCATCATTGATTTTCAAAAATCAAAAATTGTCAAAAAAAAGAAAGAAGCAACAACTTATAAGGAAACATTAGAACTATACCAAAACGGATTATCAGTTGAAGAAATTTCTCAAAAGCGAAAATTAGGTTTGAGTACGATTATGTCCCATTTAGCCAAATTATATGTTGACGGAGCTGCTATTGATTTGAAGTCCTTTATTTCTAAAGAGGAAGTATCCCGAATTGCCGAAGCACAAATAAGACTAGAGTCTCCAAACGCATTAAAACCGTATTTTGATTATTTTGAAGAAAAAATAGATTACGGAAAAATCCGCTTAGCATTGGCTATACTAGAAAAAGAAAATGCAGTACTTTAAAAAATAAACATGATAAATTCATTTTCCCCTTTTGTAAATTCTCAAACTGAAATCTTGATTTTGGGAACTATGCCCGGTATAGCTTCTCTGGAAAAACAGGAATATTATGCGCACAAAAGGAATCATTTTTGGAAAATAATGTATACTATACTGGATAATTTACCCATCTCAGAAATTTTTGAAGAAAAAATACAATTACTGCAAACCAACAAAATTGGATTGTGGGATGTATTGGAAAATTGCGAAAGAAAAGGAAGTTTGGATATTCAAATCAAAAATCATAAAGAAAATGATTTTGAAACCTTATTTAAAGAATTTCCCGCAATAACTAAAATCGTATTTAACGGAAAGGAAAGTCATAAATACTTTCTAAAAAAATTCGGACAAATAAAAGGCATCACGTATTATGTGATGCCTTCAACTAGTCCTGCTAATACAATGTCTTTTGAAAACAAGTTGAAGATCTGGTCAACCTGTTTCGAATAAGCTTATAAATATCTTTCTTGAAAAACTTTTTGATGGTGTTTTTGATGACCAATAAGAATAAAACCTATTGCACGAACTGAAATTTCATTATTAGAAGCAGTTCCAATTCTTTTTAATTGTTCCTCTGAAAAACTTTTAAAAAGAAACAAATTTGAATGCCTAACCGCTGACAATTCTGTCAATAAGTTCTGAATATTTCTATCATTTGCATTCGTATTATCTACATAATCATTTTCTTCAAAACCATGTAATGGTGTTTTGTCATTTCTAGAAATTCGCAACGCACGATACCCAAAAATCCGTTCCGTATCAATGATGTGTTGAATTATATCTTTGATTGTCCACTTCCCTTCGGCGTATCTATAATCAAATTTATCCATAGGAATATTTTGTACAAAACGAATAAAATCGTGAAGACAAATTTCCAATTCTTCAATCATTTCAATATTACCCGCAGCTTTGATATAAGTTGCGTTAAATTCAGAATATTCATTTACAGGCAATTCATCTGTTTTCATTTTTTACAATTAAGCTGAATTTCTACTTGCGTTTGTATTTCCAAAAAGAGAACGTGTTACAATTTTCTCATACACTTTAATCAAGTCTCTATCAGGGTTTTTCTCTTTATTTATTTCATTAATTCTCAGCAAAGCATATTGTTGTATTGTTAACAATGGCAACACTATACGCTCTCTTATTTGTATGGATGCTTTACCATCAGGGTAATTTTCCATCAATTCTTTATGACCAGCAATTTTCAAAAGCAAACGTTTTGTTTCTAAAAATTCATCATAGATTATTTGCCAAAAAACACCAAATTCAGGGTCTTTTTTCATGTAAGCTGTTAATGGAAAAAATGATTTTGCCAATGACATCATACTGTTTTCTAACAAAGTCTTAAAGAATAAAGAGTTGTCATACAAATCTTGAACTTTATTCCATTGATCTGTATCTTCAAAATGTTTCAAAGCTGATCCTACACCAAAAAATCCTGGTACATTTTGTTTTAACTGACTCCAAGAACCCACGAATGGAATCGCACGTAAATCCGCAAAATCTAAACTTTCAGATTTACTTCTTTTTGATGGTCTGCTTCCAATATTAGTTTTGGCATAATATTTCAAAGTACTCATTTGCTCCAAGTATGGGATGAATTTAGGATGATTCTTAAAACTCAAGTATTTTTCATATCCTAATTCTGCTAATTGATTCAAAATATCTTTTTCGTTACTTGACAATTCGTTTTGACCTTTGCTGAAAACTTGATTGGTTACACCAGCACTTAGTAAATTTTCTAAATTATAACGACAAGAATCTAAAGTTCCAAAATTAGAACTTATCGTTTGTCCTTGTACGGTAACTTGAATCTCATTATTTTCAATATTTGGACCTAATGAAGCATAGAATTTATGTGTTTTTCCACCACCACGAGCTGGAGGACCACCACGGCCATCAAAGAAAATAGCTTTTATTCCATATTTTCTAGAGATTTCGGTAAGTTCTTCTTTGGCTTTATAAATACTCCAGTTTGCCATTAAATAACCTCCATCTTTCGTACCGTCAGAAAAACCAAGCATTATAGTTTGCTTATTGTTTCTGTTTACCAAATGTTTTGCATAAGCAGGATTAGTATATAATTTCTCCATGATAGCATGCGCATTTTGTAAATCGTCAACAGATTCAAAAAGCGGAATAATATCAACAGATGGATTTTCCCAATTACTTAAACGGAATAACGCGAAAGTTTCCATCACATTAAGCGCACTTTCATTATTACTTATAATATAACGGTTTGCACCAAATTCACCATTATTTCCCTGTATTGTTTTAATAGCCTGAATCGATTCAATAGTCGATCTAGTCATTTCATCATTGAATACATTTGGATTTAGATCTCCATTAACATTAGAAAGAACTGCAAATTTCTCTTCTTCCGATAATTCAAAATAATTTTCAGGAAAAACATCTGGATTTGAATTCAAATAAAATTCTACAACGTCATTAAATACAGCATCGTGAATTTTACTGTTTTGACGAATATCCAAAGAGGCGAAATGGAAACCAAACAAATTGACTTTAATCAAAAGTGCGTCCAACTCATCAAGATATAATGATTGATGTTGATCAATGATTATCTGTTTAATTTTTTTCAATTGTGATTTAAATTCATCCAAAGTAATAAAAATCTCTCCTCGTGAATAAAAAACAGAACGGTAAAGTTTAGATTCAAGTTCTGAAACTAAAGTATCTACACCTGAGAATGTTAACTTGCGTTTTAAATTCCTCATTTCAATGTAATAACATTTCAATATAGAAGTTCTCAAACGTTCCGCAACTTTCAAGGTAATCTCTGTAGTTACAAATGGATTTCCATCACGGTCTCCACCGGGCCAGAATCCAAGTTTAATTAATGGATTTTTAATAGAATTTCCATTAAAAATATTCTTTTGGAGATAATGAACCATGTCTCCCGAAGTTTTATAAAATACATTTTCAAGGTACCAAATTAAACTTACCGCTTCATCAAAAGGATTCGGTTTTTCATTTTGAATAAAAGGAGTTTTACCCAATTGTGCTAACAATTGTTTGATGTCCAGCAAATTATTTTTACGGATAGCATCCGTTAAATCATTGATAATACCAAGTACAGCACCAGGATAAAATTGTGTAGGATGAGCTGTTAAGACCGTTCTTACATTAAAATCTTCTAAGAAATTAATCAATTCTTCTTCCTTCTCTTTTGCTTCTGATTTTTCTTTGATATCTCTTAGCGATCCTCTTCCTTCCATATTGTTAACTACAGGAAAAGCAGCATCTTCAATCGCATCAAACAACACGATTTGGCGTTCGATATATTGAATAAAACGAAACATTAAATCAATTTTTTCCGTTTCTGAAGCGCTATGTAAGTATCTTTTAGCAAAAAAATCGACTATTTCTTTAGGTGTTTCTTGTTTTTTAAAACCCGTATCACAAACATCTGTAAACAAAGGAAGCAAAACACCTGTATTATCTATAGAATCAAAAGGTAATGTAATAAAAACACTATTATAAATGTGATATTTCGAAAGAACATCTTGATTGAAACGTTCTATTTTAGGCAGCGTGTACATAATTCAGTTATAGTTGATTTAGTTAGTTAATTTTTCATAAAAAAACCCCAAGAATAAACTTGAGGTTATATTTTTAGAATATAGCGTTCAAGAATTAATTACATATTTTTAAAAATAGTATGCATTAGGCGCTTCTTATCATTTATACTTTCTTCAAGAGAAATCATAGTTTCTGTTCTGTAAACGCCTTCTATATCATCAATCATAAAGATAACATCCTTAGCATGTTTAGTATCTTTAGCTCTGATTTTACAGAAAATATTAAATTTACCTGTTGTTACAGATGCAACTGTTACATAAGGAATTTCATTAATACGCTCTAAAACAAATTTAGTTTGAGACGTATTGTTAAGAAAAACACCTACATATGCAATAAAAGAATATCCTAATTTATCATAATCAAGAACTAATGAAGATCCCATTATAATCCCTGCATCTTCCATTTTTTTTACTCTAACATGCACAGTTCCTGCAGAAATCAACAATTTTTTTGCTATATCTGTAAACGGAACTCTTGTGTTGTCTATCAACATATCTAATATCTGGTGATCTACTTCATCTAAACGAAACTTACTCATATTTCTTTAATTAATATTAATAATTACTATTACAAAGTATAAAAATATACATAAAAATTAATAAAACGATATAAATATTATACTTTTATCATTCCGTTAACAAATTTTATGTTATTATCTAAGTAAAAATCAGCTTTTTGATTTAATTTCGGAAAACCATCATAGTCATCCTTATAGCGTGCTCCTTCAGCATCATACACATAATGACCAAAATGATTTTCTAATTCGCCAATTTCAGAAATATAGGCGTTAAAGTAAATCTGATTTTCAAATAACTCTTCTTTGTATTGTGCTGCAAAATTGGTGATTTTTTCAATACCATCATAATTTATTCTGATGTTTTTATACATTAAATCATAAAAAACGACTTTATTTTGAGGAATATTCAAATATTTATTAATTCCGTTGTCAACTATAACGTTTTCGCTAAGTATCGTAAAACTGGAAATTAACGCCATAAAAACAAATTTTCTCGTTTCTTCTCTATCATAATCATTTGCAAAATGTCCCGCTTCAAACAATAAAGTTGGCACACCTAAATACTGAAAAGTATCCCCTATACAGTTTATATTAAACGAATCGTCAAAACGTCCTATTTGATTTGGTAAATAGTCTTGCAAAACGTCATTCACGGCTGCAATTAAATTAATGGCTTTTAATCTAGATTCATTTATTTCTCTCTCTTCATTATAAGAAGGTGCCAAAAAAGACAATGTTGCCGGTTTGCCCGTATTACTAACTCCAAATATAGTGCGTTGATCATGAAGATTAAAGCAATAATCAGGTTTGAAAGATTCGAAAGTTTCCCTCAATATCTTGCTTTCAGGTTGAGAAAGATCCTGAGAGTCTCGATTAAGATCAATTTTATTGGCATTTTCACGTGTATATAAAGTAGCTCCGTCAGGATTTAACATTGGAATACTGCAAAAAGTAAAATCCGTCAGCAATTGCTTCGCTAAATCTGAACCACTATTGAGGACATTTAAGAAATCAAATAGTGCTTTTGTAGTGGTGCTTTCATTTCCATGCATTTGAGACCACAGAAAAATTTTGGTTTCGCCTTGTCCAATTTGATACGAATAAATAGACTTTCCTAAGACTGATTTTCCGATAATTTTTAACTCATTATTGGCGTTTAATTTTCTCAATAAAGGCTCAATTGAATCTAAAGTAATGTAACGCCCGGAGATAGATTCTTCTTTATATTGACTGAATAATTGTTCTAAATTCATACTATATTATTTGATTTACAAAAGTAAACATCTTTATATTTACATTTGTAAACACGTTAAATTCAAATTATTTCAAGGATGTAAACACTTTTTTGCACCCGATCCTTCTAAACCTTTACGCTCCAATTAACAAATGTTACGTAAAACATTATTATTAATTATTGTTTTAACTATCAATACGTTAGTTGTAGTTATAGTCAACATAACTTTAATTAAAATGTTAAAATAAATACTATTTACACTTGTAATTTTGGTATTTCAACCTGATTTAGTTACATTTGTAAATAGATTATTTTTAATCCAAATTTACAATGGTAAACACAGACGATTTTATAAAAAGACTAGAAATTATACTGGATTATTACAGTTTGAATGCTTCCTCTTTTGCAGATAAAATTGGGGTGCAGCGTTCCAGTTTGTCTCACCTGCTTTCAGGAAGAAACAAGCCAAGTCTGGATTTCATCCTTAAAATTTTAGACGTTTTTCCTGATGTTGATTTGTATTGGATTTTGAATGGGAAAGGCACATTTCCAAAAAATACGGAACGTGATAAAAAAGAAAATGCATCTGAGGAAACTGTAAAACAAAATAGTCCTACTCCATTAAGCAACGAAAGTATTCCAGAAAATTTATTCTCAGAAATAAAAAATACAAATCCGATAAATGCTTTGGAAACAAAAAAGACGCAAACTCAAAATATAGCCACAGCATCAAATTCGAGTGAAATTGATAAAATTGTAATTTTTTATAAAAATGGAACTTTTAAAAGTTATGTTCCGGATTAAAAAATACCCCCCAATTCAGTTTTCCGAATTGGGGGTTATTTAAAAAAAGTAAGCTTAAAACGTATCCCTATTTTCTTAGAACAAAAATCGAAGTCACCCCTGCTTCGGCTCTTACATTGATTGGAGCAAAATCACCCGAAGTTGTTGGATAACTATAAGTCAATACTTGTCCACCAGCGTTGAGTCTTTCGGCAACATAAATATTCTTTGTTACACTATCATAAGCAACGTCTACAGGATTTCCTAAAAGTGAATTAGGACCGTAAACTCTAACTTGGTTTGTCAAAGCAATTGTTCCTGATGTAGCTGTTGAAGCAAAAACACTGGCGAAATTTTTTATTATGACAAGACCTCCATCAGTTGCTGAAGTTGCACTGGCAACATCTGTAAGAATCATAACATCATCTGAAGCTGAATATGTAATTCCATGAGTACGGGTTAAACTTGCAATAGTTACACGCTTAGTAGCTGAAATATTACCTGAAGCATTAGTCATGAAATTTTTGAATTGTACAATATCACCTGTCAAATCAGCAACAGCATACAAATCTGCCCCATCCATGTGTATTCCCCATAGTTTAAAATCGGTTATATATGTTTTCATCAATGTAAAACCTGTAGTTGTTTTTTGATATACAAATAATTTATTAATCATCCCATTACTAGTCGATTGGTCTTGAGTAACCACAATTTTATCTCCGGAAATAGCAGTTTCTCTCGCATTAGAAAATTCTCCGGTAATACTGTTCAATGTCAACATTAAATTATCAGTTCCTTCTGTAAATGCAGTTTTCAATCCTGAATAGGTTTCTAAGCGGTTATTTGTTCTGGAAGCAATTATAATCTCATCTGTTTCAACGTTATATGATATTCCCTCAGCGTCTGCTGAACTCACCGTATATGATTTTACTGTTGGCATTGTTGCCAATAAATTAGTATATGTAACTTTTCCTGATGTGTTACTTGAGGTAACCAAGTTCAATTCTGCCGGAGTAGAATTAGAATCATTATTATCGCATGATGCGAATAGTACGATTAGAAATGCGGAAGTAATAAATAAATTTTTCATAAGTATAATTTTAGAGATTTAATTATACTTACGAAAAACAAAAACTTTTGGTTTTATCTTTTTGGTATTATTTTAACTTTTATTGAAAAAAATATCCTTTTTCAGGAATTTTACCTTCTACTCCTATATAATGTTTTTTCAAAATAATCATATCAGTTTCTAAATTTCCTGAAGGCATTAATGGATTTCCCAGATTCACTTCTTTTTTACCAAAATTAAAAGCAACAGGAATTATGGGAACATTTGCTTTTAAGGCAATGTAATAAAATCCTGTTTTTAGTTCGCTTACTTTTTCACGGGTTCCTTCGGGTGCAACGGCAAGTCGAAAAACTTCCTTTCTTTGAAAAATAGCTGCAATGGAATCTACTTTATTCAATCCTCCAGTTCGATCCAAAGGTTCACCACCCATATATTTGAAATAAAATCCAAAAGGAAAACGAAATAATTCTTTTTTCCCAACCCAGTTCATTTCCAACCCAGTTATTCCTCTGGTGAAAATTCCCAAATAAAAATCATGAGCGCTAGTATGTGGCATGACCATCATAACACATTCTTTAATATTTGCATCTATGGTCCCAACTATTTTCCACCCCATCAGCTTAAAAAATACCCATTTATAAAATTGTTTCTTCATTCTTTAATTCTTTCGCACAAAATAAATAATTAATATCTTATTTTTGAGTAAAACTGTTCCTAATGATTAAAAAAATATTTAGTTACCTTATTCCAATAAAAATTTACCAATCAAAATCTCCATTGAGCAAATCGATTGAAGTGACCTGGGCAAATGGTGAGTTACTTTTAGATTCTGAAAATGCCAATTATTCGTATGGAAGTCTACAACGTATTTTAAGAATCGGACTAAAAAACATTGGCTACGAAAAAATAGCTGACATGGAACATATTTTGGTTTTGGGAGTAGCTGGAGGTAGTGTCATAAAAACGTTGGTTGATGAAATTAAATTTAAAGGAAAAATAACCGGAGTTGAAATTGATTCCGATATAATTAAGGTTGCTAATAAATATTTTGCTTTAGATAAAATACCCCAACTTGATATTGTTATTGAAGATGCATTTGAATTTGTTTTGAAAACCAAAAGCAAATACGATTTGATTATTATTGATATCTTCCAAGATACTACAATGCCCAATTTTTTATTTGAAACATTCTTTATCAACCGCATCTGTTTCCTTTTAAGAAGTAAAGGTTTCATTCTTTTCAATACGATGATTTTGAATGAAACACAAAATATAAGAAATCAAAAATATGTTTCTGAATTTTATGAAAATCATTTCAAAATAAGAACTATACCCAGAATTGAAGTACACAATGAATTAATCGTAATTGAAAAATTAGAATAAAAACTGCTATAATTAATGACTTCAAAAAACACGACCGCAGATTCGCAGATTTAATTGATAATCTGTGAATCTGCGGTTTTTTAATTTATTCAAGCATCTTTCGAGCTTTTTCTAAATCTTCCAAAGTATCAATTCCGATTCCAACATGAGTAGTTTCGACCATTTTGATTTTTTTACCAAATTCTAAATAACGAAGTTGCTCCAGTTTTTCGGAGGCTTCCAATGATTTCATCGGCAAACTGTAAAAGTCTAATAAAGCCTCTTTTCTAAAGGCATAAATCCCGATGTGTTGCATATAACGAACGCCCACGTTTTTCTCTCTTGGATATGGAATTACCGAACGTGAAAAATATAATGCAAATCCATTTTGATCTACCACAACTTTTACATTGTTGGGATTATTGATATCATCTTCGTTTGTAATTTCGCGCATCAACGAAGCTAAATCTACTTTTTCATCCAAATCATTTCTAAAAATTTCAATGACTTTTGCCAAAGGTTCCGCATCAATAAACGGTTCGTCTCCTTGTACATTAATCACAATATCAACATCCAGATTTTCGACGGCTTCCGCAATTCGATCACTACCCGATTCGTGTTCTTTAATGCTTCGAATGGCTTTTCCACCATGAGAAACGATTTCATCATAAATTAAATCCGAATCCGTTACCACAAAAACATCATCAAATAAATGGGTGTTTATGGCTGCTTCATAAGTTCTTAAAATAACCGTTTTACCTCCCAAATCCTGCATTAGTTTTGCGGAAAATCGTGTGGAAGCGTAACGGGCGGGAATGACTGCTATTATTTTCATTTTTATATTTTTCATTTTGCCACGAAGACACTAAGTCGCAAAGTTTTTATTTTAAATTTTTTATTTGGGGCAAACGGAACAATCAAGTTAGCTGGGCGCTAAGTTAGCATGTTTTTAGGATTTACAAAAATGTTCTCAATTCACACCTAAATTTACTTTGTGATATTCCAAAAACTAATTTTTCGTCTAATTGTAAACCCCAATTTTTCGTACAATCGTATTGCTCCCATGTTATCTTCAATCACATGTAAATAAGGAGTTTTATTTTGCTTGAAAATTTCATTTACAGCATGGGCAACTAATTGTTTAGCGTATCCTTTTCCTGAATGATTGGGATGTGTGACTACTGCGCTTACTTCTATAAAATCATTCATTTGCATGCGCTCACCAGTCACGGCTACAAGTTCATCGTTTTTTAAAATTCCATAATAATTGCCCAATAAAGCCGTTTTTCTTTTAAAATATCCCGGTTGCACAAAGTTCACTAACTCATATAAAGCATCAATATGTTCGCCAGTAAGTTTTATGATTGGATCATTAATTGCAATATCGATTGGATTGTAAACAATCATTTGAAGACAAATAAATTCTTTATTTAACTTCAATAGATTTGAAAGTTCCGGTTTTTCTCCAACAATAAAAAAATTGTCAACCATAGCAGAATATTCATCGATAGAAATTGCAATCGCATTGCCTTTTACAAAACCACCAAACGGACAATAATCAGGATGATAGAATTTTACACCGCCATAATCTACCGCAAAACTTTGATGCATTTCTGATAACGAAAACCAAACGGGATTATCTAATTTTTTATCGTCTTCTGTTTTCACAATAATTAGTTTTGAGGATTTGTTTTGGGATTGTTATTATTTATTCTTAAAAGAGGAAGTTATATTTGTTTATGGTCACGAGCGAGACGCTCTCGCTCAATGTCATTAAGTTAAGGATTATACTGACCTCGGAGAGGTCAAATGTTTATAGAAATAATATTCGATTTCCACAACGACCCCAGCGGGGTCGTATGTTTTCCAAAATAATACAACCCCGCTGGGGTTGGTGGCGTGTGGTATCTAGGGTTCTATAAACATTGAAATCCGCTGGATTTCCCTTAACTTAATGACATTGCGCTCTCGCTAGCTGGGGACTTAACGTGCGGGAATAACGGCTATTATTTTCATTGGAATAAAAAATATAAAAATGTTAGAGAAACTATGAGTGTTGACAAAATGCTTAAAAGAGAAAATAAAGTTATTCTACTTATTCTTTCCTTATTAAACTTATAATTTTCAAAAAATTGTTCGTTTATTGTAGCATCAAACCTACTTACTTCCATCATTTCATATTCAATAAAAATTAAAAAGCACAAATTTAATATTGGTATTATAATCAATTTAACGGAAATTTGATTGTCAATTTTAGATAAACCAAAGAAGCCAGCAATCAAAATATTATTAAAAATAAAGAGCTTATCATGTATCCTATCAAAATGCTTAAAAACATTTCTTAAACCATCTTCTCTAATTTTATCAGTTTTCTTACAAGCCTCCTCAAATTCTTTATCCACATATTCATTATTCAAAATCTTTTCCATAAAATCTAATTCGTTAGTGTAATTCTAATTTCTTCAATATCCATTTCATTGAGTTGAAACCATTCTCCTCTAACCCTTTTATCAGCAAAAGTATTATGAAATGCTTTTTCTATACTTAAAGCAATTCTTCTGCTAACAAATTTTTTACTAGCAATAAGTTCGATAGAAGGTTTCTCGCTTTGTAAAGTCTTTTCTCTCCAACTTGGTTTATTTGAAATACCAATTTTATGATATTGGTTTATAGTATCAATCATCAAATAAACATAACATTCATCAATTTCAATTATTGAACTCTGTGAAATAACAATATTATGCTCTAGCAATGGTTTATAATCAGGTATCTCATTTCTAACCAATTCACGATATTCTTTTGCTAATCGTTGTATTACCAAAATTAAATATATTGAAGAATTATATATACCATATTTACCTATAATCCCTCCTAAAATCTCATTCTTTGTTTTCAAACAATATATTTTCCATTTGGAAAATTTTTCCTTTTCAAAATGGAAAATTTCATCATCGGTTATTTGTGCCTTATTTTCAGACCAATATTGATTTATTTTATAAGATGGATTATTAATTTTGAAACTTATAATTCTGCCGTCTTCAAACAAAAAAGAAACATTATCGTCTTTTCTTAACTTTAAATCACTTGTAATAAAATTAAAAACTATATAGTCTTTATTGTTTATGTTATTAAATGAAAAATCTAAATTTATTGTATCATCCAAAGATTTTGTTTTAATCCTTCCTATCTCCCATCTAATAGTTTTATTCCTAGTAAAATCATCTACAATAACCTCTGGAATATTTTTAAATTTATCATTCACCCATATATTATGTGTTTCTTCATCACGAATAACATAAATTAGTTCATAATGTGAAATTTTATTTTCTGCTTGAGAATACGATTCTGTCCTGATTTTTTTTACAATTTCTATATAACCTTCTTTTTCTGCAACATAATTAATTAATTCGTTTTCTACTGTAATAGAAAATATTTTTTCTCCTTTTTCAACAAATTCACCATCTTGTTTGAACCATTCTTTAATTGAACCATTCCTTAATTGAACCAAGTGAATTTTATTCAGATCAAAATAAAATTTATACGTTGGTCTTAATGGTGTATTTTCAAAAGGATATATACCTAATGGATGAATAACACACAATAAATCTCCTACTACAATTGGCTCATCTTGCTTTTTTTTAAACTCAATAATTCCGTTTTTTATAGACCTTACTTCGGAACTACACCATAGCTCTCTATCTGGAAAGGATGGTGATTTTGAAAAGGTTTGAATTGTGAACAATACTTTGTTTTCCTCAATCCAATCACCATCTTTTACAAAGCATTGAGAAAACCTTATTTTGTCACCTCGATATTCTTCAAGTATCAAATTATTTTGAAATCTAATTTCTTTTGAACTATTTTCTATACTTACTATATTTTCTTCCATATTATTTTACGATATACTTTGGTATGCCAATCTTCTTTTTCAAATATAAGATTTATTTCACATAATCTTCACCGAAGTCATACTCAAGGAACCCGCCAATAATTTATCATTAAACAAACTCAGTTCTTCGGATTTTCCTTTTAATCCCAAAGTGTAAATCAAAGGTAAATAATGCTCTGGCGTAGGAATCGCTAATTGAAATGCTTTGCTTTGTTTCTCAAAATCAATCAATGGCTGAAAATTCCCGTCCAGTAAATAATTGTTTACCGATTCCCTTGCTTCAATTGCCCAATCGTAACCGTAATTGTCTTTATCGAAATTATGATAATCAACCAACCTTAAATTATGAACAATATTGCCACTGCCTACGATCAGGATTCCTTTGGTACGCAATGCACTTAGTTTTTGAGCCAGTTCAAAATGGTATTGCCCGGATTTTGTATAATCAATACTCAACTGAATCACGGGAACATTAGCTTCTGGATATAAATGTTTGATGACACTCCAAGCTCCGTGATCTAAACCCCAATGTTCGTCCAGCTCTACTTCTGCTGGTGTCAACAATTGTTTGGTTTCTATTGCTAATTCCGGACTCCCTTTTGCTGGATATTGCACGTCGAACAACGCTTGCGGAAAACCTCCAAAGTCGTGAATCGTTCTTGGCATTTCCATTGCGGTAACCTTTGTCCCTTTGGTGAACCAATGCGCTGAAATACACAAAATAGCATTCGGTTGCGGTAAGGTTTTAGCCAAGTTTCGAAAACCCGTTACAAACTGATTTTCTTCAATTGCGTTCATCGGGCTTCCGTGTCCTAGAAACAGCACTGGCATTTTTTCGGTATTCGAAAAAGAGCCAGAAATTTTATGTAAGTCGTTTAGTGTATTCATAATTATTTTTTTACCGCAAATTCGCAAATTATATATTTTAACATTAAATTGAAAAATTTGCGAATTTGCGGTTATTTTTAAAATCATTCCACAAAATTCTCATCTTTAAATCCTATCAAATATAATTTATTTTTTGCTCGGGTCATAGCGGTGTACAGCCAGCGAATGTAATCTCTATTGATTCCATCGGGCAAATACGGTTGTTCTATAAAAACGGTATTCCATTGTCCACCTTGTGATTTATGACACGTAATTGCATACGAGAATTTCACTTGTAAACCATTGAAATATTCGTTGGCTTTTACTTTTTGGAATTTTTGGAATTTGGTTTCGCCTTCATAATCTTTCAATACTTCCTGATACAATCGGTTGGATTCTTCATAGGTTAAAGATGGCGATTCGCTTTTTATGGTGTCCATTAACAATACCGTTTCAAACGGAATCTGATTGGGGTAATCAATCATTCGTATTTTTACTTTGGCAAACTTAAAACCATACAATTCTTTGATATTGAAAATTTCCAATATTTCAATAATATCACCATTGGCAATAAAACCCGCTTCATCAGAATCTTTTAACCAAAAATAATTGTTCTTTACCACCATCAAGAAATCGCCTGTGGAAAGTTCACTTTCTTTATCGAGGATTTTGGTTCTGATTTGCTCGTTATATTGATTCGCCCTTTTATTGGAACGAACAATAAAAGCGGTATCTTCTATACTATAATTACTATAGGCGGAATTGATCGCATCCTGAATATCGTACCCATCGGTCAACCGAACAATATCTTTAAATTTCTTGACATCAAATTTGAATTCATTGATAAAGGAATCTTTCAATAATTCCCGAAGTTCGGTTGCATTATGCAAAATCCCGGAACTTTCTTCCTGACGCATGACTTCGTCTAACTCGATATGTTCTATTTCCTTATCATAATTCATTCCCAAAGTACGAATGTCCAAAGCGGGGCTGATATCCAAATTCACCGGAGGCAACTGAGCGGTATCTCCCAATAAAATCATCTTACAATTGGTTCCTGAATATACATACGAAATCAAATCATCCAATAAGGAACCGTTTTCATACAACTTAGAATCGGAATTGGTATCCGAAATCATCGAAGCTTCATCGACTATGAAAATCGTATTCTTGTGTTTGTTTTGTTGCAATGTAAATGAAACGCCACCACCAGAAGATTTCTTGGGAAAGTAGATTTTTTTATGAATCGTAAAAGCAGGTTTGTTCGAATAATTGGCAATCACTTTTGCCGCACGACCGGTTGGCGCCAACAAGACATATTTTTTATTGATGTCCAATAAACTATTTACAATAGTAGAAATAACGGTTGTTTTTCCAGTTCCTGCATATCCTTTTAAGACGAAAATGGTCTTATTATCGGCTTCGGTTAAAAAAATAGCAATTTTTTGAAAAAAAATATCTTGTTTATAAGTGGGCTGAAAAGGAAATTTTCTCTGTAAAAGACTGTAAAACAAGGAGGAATTCATGTGAAGTTGATTGCTATAAATGAACATCAAATATAAGTATGAAAATCGAGGCAATTGCATAAATTGGTATTAGAATCGTAAAAAAATTGTAAGTTTGTGACCGCATTTAATTCTTGTACTATATATAAGGTAGAAATGGATTGAAAATCAAATTATGTCAATACAAAATACGAACATCACCGAAAAAAAATATAAAAAACTGTCCATTCAAGTTTCCTTGACTGGACTTTCTTTTTGTTGTTTTGACACGCTAAACAATACGGTAACTTCATTTAACGAAGTGCATTTTGATACGTTTCATAAAGCAACAAAAATTGAAGAATTGTTTGGTGATGCGTTTCAGGATTATCCGGAATTAAAGGATTCATATGATGAAATTTTGATTATTCACAATAACAACCTTTCCACTTTTGTTCCCACAGCTCTTTTTGATGAGAACTTTTTAGGCAGTTATTTACAATACAACACTAAGGTTTTTGAAACGGATTTTTTTGCTTTTGATGAAATTCCAAACTATCAAATGAATGCGGTTTATATTCCGTATGTGAATATCAATAATTTTTTTATTGACCAATTTGGTTCTTTCGATTACAAACATGCCAATAGCATTTTGGTCTCAAAACTTTTGGTTGCATCCAAAAATAAGGATGATAAAAAGATGTTCATTCACATCAATTCTGGTCACTTTGAAATCATTGTGGTTCAGAACCAAAAATTATTGCTTTTCAATTCTTTTGATTACAACACGCCCGAAGATTTCTTGTATTACATTTTATTTACTGCCGAACAATTGAATTTAAATCCCGAAAACTTCCCTTTGGAACTAATCGGAAATATTGATACCGAAAGTGATTATTTCAAAATCGCTTACAAATACATTCGCAACGTTTCCCTTATTGATGTGGAAGATTTGCGATGGAACAATTATTTTTCTGAGGCCGAAAACAGAAATCATTTTATACTTTTCAACTCATGAGAATCATTTCAGGAAAATACAAAGGAAGACGCATTTTTCCACCAAAAGGACTCCCCGTTCGTCCGACCACCGATATGTCCAAAGAAGCATTATTCAATGTTTTGAACAACCATTTCAGTTTTGAAGGGCTTAAAATATTAGATTTATTCGCAGGAACCGGAAATATCAGTTATGAATTTGCCTCAAGAGGAAGCACGCCAATCACTTCTGTTGATGGTGATTTTGGTTGTGTAAAATTTATCAAACAAGTTGCAGCCGAATATGATTTTAATATTGCAGCCACAAAAAGCGATGTTTTCACGTATTTAGAAAGATGTAAAACGTCTTATGATATTATTTTTGCGGATCCACCTTATGCTTTGGACCAAAAAACTTTCGAGAAAATTATCTTATTAGTTTTCGAAAAAGAATTGCTTAATGACGAAGGAATGATGGTAATCGAACATTCGAAATATACCAAACTAGATCACATGCTTCACTTTTTATTTCAAAAAAGTTACGGAGGTTCTATTTTTAGCTTCTTCGAAATAGGTTCAAGTAATGAAGAGGAAGATTCTGAAAATGAATCAGACCAAAACGATGGTGAAGAAGAGTAATCTGATTTTAGTATTATTTTGATAACTTTTCCAATATCATTTGATAAGTAGGAGTTGAAACTCCATATTTCGCACCCTCATTTACCACATATTCCGTCAAAGAAGCTACTTCCGTTTTTCGATTTGCTAAAAAATCCCTTTGCATAGATGAGGTGGCGTCTTGAGGCGATTTTTCCAGTTTGGCTATCGTTTGGGCAATAATATCATTTGGCAGCGCTAATCCTTTTGCGGCAGCGACCGAACTAATCTCATTAAGCAGTGAAATATAAATTGCTTTGTTAACTGGATTATTCAAAATAGCACCAATATTCTGATTCAAATAGGAAGTTGCCGAAGCCAAAGGGGAAATGAAAATGAATTTTTCCCAAACCGTTTCTTCGATATTTTCCGAAAGATAACTTTCGATTCCAGCATTTTTCAATAAAGTTTGTAGCGCATTCAATTTAGAAATGGGAGCGGTTCTTGAACCAAAAAATAGTTTTTCAAAATGCCCTAATTTTCTAATAACTCCGGGAGATACAATCATGGAAACAATATAGGCACAACCCTGCAAAACCATATTTTCTGGAAACAATGTTTGTATGCGCTCTGCAGCGTCAACACCATTATATAAAGGTAGAATTATTGTGTTATGGAAAATACAACTTTTTATAGATTCAAAACTGGATTCGACATCATAGGTTTTAGTGGCACAAATAAGGTAATCCAGTTTTCCAATTTGGTCTGGATTATTAGAAACCAAATTTGGAAAAACAATTACTTCATTAGTATCAGAAATAATTTTCAATCCATTTTGGGCTATTACTTTTTGGGTTTCACCACGAGCAATAAATATGATTTCAATTGTATCAGAATCATAGTAATTTTTGGCCAATAATCCTCCAAAATAGCCACCTACTCCACCCAATCCTAAAATTCCTATTCTTGTTTTCATCTTATAAGTTGATTATAAATCACTGTTTCAAAGTAAACCCCAAAGATAATTAATCAAACTTATCACAAAGGTGCAAAAGCTCAAACAAAATGGGTTTTTGACAAATAATCCTAAAAATGTAAAGTGTAAAAATGAGAAAAAAAGGTGGTTTTTTTTTGCGCCTTCGCGGCAAAAAAAATAAAAAATGCAGACCTATAAGCCGGATTCTGTCCCCGATAAATCGGAGCCTTATCATTTATCTAGACTTATAATTACTCATAAGTTCAAGCTATCTACCCTTCAACAACGGACGAGAAGCCCTTAAATGCTGATATACTTGATATTTCACCGCATAGAGTTTACCTGGTTTCACTACAGCATTACCTGTACATACTTTCTGTTGCACTTGTCCTGAATTGATTGCTCAACCCGACGGGCGTTACCCGTTATGCTTCCCTATGGTGTCCGGACTTTCCTCCCTTTTGATTGCTCAAAACGACGATAAGGCGGTCTGCGGTGCGAATTTACGATATTTAATCCTTTTTTTGGGTTTTAGCTTATTTACTTTAACAACTCTTTGACAATGAATTCATAATAAAATAGTTACCTTTAAGCATTAACCATAAATCTACTATTATGTCAAACATATATCATTATGCCAGTGTTTCTAAAGCCTTAGACGATTTGAATGAAATGGGATTTACGTTTGATTTTAATCTTCACGAAGAAGACATTATCAAAAATCCACATCGATATGAAATTGAACACATCTATCGATATGAAGGTGATAGTAATCCTGATGATGAAGCAACGGTTTACGGTATAAAGTCCAGTTCTGGTAAAAAAGGTGTTTTTGTAGCTGGTTTTGCAGCAAATTCCGAGAATGATGCTGCAAGAGTTTTAAATGAAATCAGCATTAAAGGAAGAAATAAATAAAAATAAACTCGATTTATTTCTACCGTTTTTTTAAAGCTACTTGTAATTTGTTTACCAGAAAAACTTCACGATTTAATTTATAAATTCGATGTTGCTTTCCGAAATAATAATAGAACGAATCAAAAAAGAAGGGCCATTATCTTTTCGGGATTTTATGGAGATGGCATTGTATTATCCAGAATTAGGATATTATAATTCTTCTCAAAACAAGATTGGAGCATATGGTGATTTTTATACCAGTGCCAATCTTACTGCCGCTTTTGGAGTAATGATAGGGCGCCAAATTGAAGAAATGTGGCAAAACTTAGAAAAAAAACCTTTCAAAATTGTTGAATATGGTGCCGGTACGGGTTTATTGTGTCATGATATTTTAGATTATCTCAAGAATAACAACTCTTTATATGAAAACTTAACTTATTGCATTATTGAGAAAAGTGCCAGCATGAGGGAAATACAAAAGAAACATTTGCATGAAAAAGTAAGCTGGTATAACTCCATTCAAGATATTCCGGAAATTAACGGCTGTGTTTTATCCAATGAATTGATTGATAATTTCTCCGTTCATCAGGTAATTATGAAAGAGCGACTTAACGAAGTTTTTGTAGACTATAAAGAAGATTTTATTGAAATTTTAAAACCTGCAAAAAAAGAACTCACCGATTATTTGACTGTATTAAATGTACAATTAACTGAAGGATTTCGAACCGAAATTAATTTGGAAGCCCTATCATGGATCAAAGAAGTTTCACAATCTTTACAAAAAGGTTATGTAATTACCATCGATTATGGTTCATTATCATCTGAATTATACAACAGTCGTAGGAGTTGTGGCACGCTTTTATGTTATTACAAACACCACAAAAACGACAATCCGTATCAATTTATCGGACAACAAGACATAACAACGCACATCAACTTTTCTGCGATATCGCATTGGGGTTCGCAATTCGGCATCGAATGTTGCGGAATAGTAGACCAAGCCAGTTTTTTATTGGGACTTGGAATTAAAGAATATCAAGACACTACTTTTAAAAACAATCAGGGCAATTTACAAATGGCACTGCAGGAATCAATCCTGAATTACAGATTATTGGTGGATATGGGGATGAAGTTTAAAGTATTGATCCAACAAAAAAATGTACCTGAATATCCGCTATCCGGTTTGAAACTTTCGAATTCTTCAAAATCCCTTCTTAACTAAAAATCTAATCAGATTTAGAAATTCTTTTATTCTTGAAATTGCATTTAATTAGGAGCAATTTCCAGCTATCCGTTACAATCTTATTCGCCGAACCCCGGCTCATAAGGATTTCCACTGCTATCTGGGCTAGGGAATTTGGGAACTAAAAACCATTTGAAAAATTATAAAATCTTTCAAGCCGCAAATTTTTCCATCATTAAATTAAAACCTATATTTGCTTTCGAATAAAATTTCTATGGAACAATTTGTAGTATCGGCACGTAAATATCGTCCTCAAACATTTAAAGATGTTGTAGGACAAAAAGCCATTACCAATACTTTGTTGAATGCCATAGAAAGCAATCATCTTGCTTCTGCCCTATTATTTACAGGACCTCGTGGAGTTGGTAAAACAACTTGCGCCCGTATTCTGGCTCGAAAAATTAATCAGCCAGGATATGACGATCCAAATGAAGATTTCGCTTTTAATGTTTTCGAATTAGATGCTGCTTCCAACAATTCAGTTGATGATATCAGGAATTTAATTGACCAAGTCCGTATTCCGCCACAAACGGGACAATACAAAGTATATATTATTGATGAGGTTCACATGTTGTCTTCGGCAGCTTTCAATGCTTTCTTGAAAACACTGGAAGAACCGCCAAAACATGCCATTTTTATATTAGCAACGACCGAAAAACATAAAATTATTCCAACGATACTTTCTCGTTGTCAAATATTTGATTTCAAAAGAATTACCGTAAAAGATGCCAAAGAACATCTTGCCGAAGTAGCTACAAGTCAAGGTGTAAATTTTGAAGATGATGCTTTGCATATCATTGCCCAAAAAGCTGATGGAGCAATGCGTGATGCTTTGTCTATTTTTGACAGAGTAGTTTCATTTTGTGGAAAAGATTTAACACGTCAAGCCGTTACAGAAAATTTGAATGTTTTGGATTACGAAACGTACATCAATGTAACCGATTTGATTCTGGAAAATAAAATTCCGGATTTATTAATCGCTTTCAACGAAATTCTAGCCAAAGGATTTGATGCGCATCATTTTGTATCAGGATTAGCTTCCCATTTTAGAGATTTATTGGTTTCTAAAACACCTGCTACTTTATCTTTATTAGAAGTTGGGGAACAAGCACAACAAATGTATGGCGTGCAAGCGCAAAAATGCAGTCAAGACTTTCTTTTAAAAGGAATCGAAATTGCAAATGATTGTGATTTAAAATACAAACTGAGCCAAAATCAAAGACTTCTTGTTGAACTTTGCCTGATGCAACTTGCCTCTATCACTTTTGATGGAGAAAAAAAAAAGTTGAGCAATTTATAATTCCTCCTACTTATTTTAGAAAGAACGATTACTCTATTGTAGAAAGTCCAAAAGCTAAGACAGAAAACATTGTAAATACTCCAATTGTACCAGCTCAAGAAAAAGAACCTGAAGCTTTAAATATTATTTCTCCAGTTCCTGTTCCTGTTCCTATAGTAAAAATTGACATTCAACAATCTAATGAACTAAAGGTTTCGGCTTTTTCATTATCTAGTATTCGTGCCAAAAAAGCATTAGAAGAAAGCAATAAAGGAATAGTAAAAGAAGCCGTTCATTTACCAACTGAATCTTTTACCGAAACTGAAATGCTATTGTATTGGAATAAATATGCACAACGTTTAGGCGACAAAGGATATAAAATTATGGAATCGTTGTTACTAATCAACGATCCTAAATTAAATGGAACTGCCATCACGATTGAATTACCAAATGAAGGTTCAAAATTAGATTTTGAAAAAGAATTGAATGGCCTTTTAGGACATTTGAAAGGTCATTTACACAATCATGACATTACAATAGAAGTTATTGTTAATGAAAGTGTCGAAAGCAAGAGAAACTTTAATGACCAAGACCGCTACAATAGGCTTCTTGAAATAAATCCAAATATTGAACTCTTACGAACAACATTTGGATTAGATTTAGATGCATGATTTTATGTCATAAGAATTAGATCATTCTTTAGAATTGATAATTTTTTCAATTCTTTTATCGGGTATAAGCCACATCATTGCTACTATAACATAAATAGAAGCAGCTACGATTTCGTAAAAAAAAGAAATAAATATTGCGCTTAGGTATAAAAGATTAGAAATACTTCCTTTAAAATTTTTCCCAACAGCTTTTGCCAATATTGAATTTTCTCCTTCACTAGATATAATTACATTTTGAAGCAACAAAAAGGCTATTGCTGCGAAAAAAAGAATTACGCCATACAATGTAATGGCGGCTTTGGCAAAATTATGTTCCCCCATCCATCCAGTAGAAACTGGAATTAGTGATAACCAAAATAACAAATGAAGATTTGCCCACAAAATTTTACCATTTACTTTAGTGACACTTTGCAGCATATGATGATGATTGTTCCAATATATACCTACATAAACAAAACTCAATATGTAGCTTATGAATTTAGGGAAAAGCGATAATAAATCGCTGAAATTTTCTCCTTCCGGAACTTTTATTTCCAGTATCATAATAGTAATTATGATAGCCAAAACACCATCGCTAAAAGCTTCAAGTCTGTTTTTATTCATTTTAAAATTTATATTTTACCGTAATACATAGCTTTTACAATACCATCAGAAAGTCCAATTTTAGGCACATAAATATTTCTTGCTCCGCTCCATTTCATTGCATTTAGATAAATTCTGGTGGCTGGGAGAATTACATCGGCACGATCCGGATTTAATCCTAATTCTGAAATTCTTTGTTCGTAAGAAAGTGAATTCAAGAAAGCATATTGGGAATTCATATAAATGTAAGACAAAGGCTTTTCTTGCATTTTTCCTGACATCTTGAAGAGTTTATTGATATTTCCACCAGAACCTATCAAAGTAACTTCATCATATTCTTGAGTATTTGACTTTATCCATTTTTCAATTTCATCCCAAACAACATCGCAAACCATTTCATTCAACAATCGAACTGTTCCTGCTTTGAATGATCTGGAATTTATCATTTTACCATTGGAAAATAAGGTAAATTCAGTACTTCCACCACCAACATCAACAAAAAGATACGTTTGATCTGTTTTTAATAAATGATGCAAATCAGTTGAAGCGATTATTGCTGCTTCTTTTTTTCCGTCAATGATTTCTATTTTGATATCCGCTTTTTTCTTAATCATTGCTACAACTTCTTTACCGTTGTATGCTTCTCGCATCGCCGAAGTTGCAAATGCCATATAGCGTTCCACTTTATGCACTTTCATCAATAGATTAAATGCTTTCATGGCGTCACACATCCTTTCCATATTCTCTTGAGAAATTTCGCCAACTGTAAAAGCATCCTGCCCCAAACGAATTGGTACACGTACAAGGGAACTTTTATTGAATTGGGGTTCTTTCCCATCTTGCTCAACAATATTTACAACCAATAAACGCATCGCATTTGAACCGATGTCTATTGCAGCATATTTTTTTAATTTAATCATTCTTAATTTATGATTTGAATTTAGTTTCTTAATTTTATTAGAGGACAATAGCAAATATGAAACCAATTTTTAAACGATTTCTTCTAAAACGTCAATTTTATTTCGATAATATTTATAAGTCTCTAGTTGCGCCCTAAAAACTGGATTATGATTTCGTACTCTATATTTATTATCTAATTTATAAGAATGATATCTCGCTTTTACATTTCCTTTCCAACCTAAATCGAAATTGTCTATGAGCTCATTTTTTATTTCCTGATCATAAATAGGACATGTAACTTCTACTCGACCATCAAGATTTCTAGTCATAAAATCAGCTGAGGAAATGTAAACTTCCGTTTGTCCGGCATTCCCAAAAATATAAACTCTGGAATGTTCCAGATAATTATCTACAATACTTATTGCTTCTATGTTTTCGCTCATCCCAGGAATTCCCGGTATCAATGAACAAATACCTCTAATTTCGAGTTGTACTTTTACTCCAGCATTACTGGCTTCATATAATTTATCAATCATTTTAAAATCGGATAAACTATTCATTTTTAATTTTATATGCGTCTTTCTACCAGCTGAAGCATGCAAAATTTCTCTATCTATCAGTTTATAAAATCTAGTTCGCGTGTAATGAGGAGAAACAATAAGATGTTTGTATCTATGTACTCTATAATTAATATCAAAAAATTCAAAAATTTTTGTAATGTCTTTTAGAATTTGTTGGTGACTTGTAAAAAGAGTCACATCAGTATAGACTTTTGCAGTTGATTCATTAAAATTTCCCGTAGAAATAAAACCATAACGTTTGATTTTATCATTCTCGGTTCTTTCGATAACGCATATCTTACTGTGGACTTTCAGTCCTTTTATTCCAAAAATAAGTTCAATTCCTTCCGTTTTCATTTGCTCTGCATACGAAATATTTGAAGCTTCATCAAAACGAGCTTGCAATTCGATTTGAACAGTCACTTTTTTTCCGTTTTTGGCAGCATTTATAAGTGAACTTATGATTTGAGAATTTTTTGCCAATCGGTATAACGTGATTTTAATCGAAGTAACTTTTGGATCAAGAGCTGCTTCCCGTAAAAATTTAGTGAGATAAGAAAACGACTGATAAGGTGCATTTAACAAATAATCTTTAGTACTGATTTTTTCTAATATACTTCCTTCAAGACTTAGTCCAGGAATCGGCAAAGGTTCATTAGTTTGATACAATAAATCAAATCTGCCAAGATTTGGAAAATTCATATAATCACGTCTGTTATGATATCTACCCCCAGGAATAATACTATCAGTAGTAACAATTTTCATCTTATCGAGGAAAAATTGGAGTGTGTCTTTTTCTATTAACTGATCATAAATAAAACGAACGGGCTCCCCTATTCTTCTATCTTTTACGCTTGTAGAAATTTTTTCAATCATACTTTTGCTCAAATCACTATCGATGTCTAACTGAGCATCTCTGGTAATTTTAATCATATGTGCTGAAACACTTTGGTAATCGAAAATATTAAAGATACTTTTCAAATTATGTCTTATAACATCGTCAAGTAGGATTACGTATTGCTTTTCATTATTAGATGGCAAAACAACAAATCGATTAATCGTTTTAGGAATTTCAATAACTGCGTATCTAACTTCAGAGGTATGATTCATAACCAATTTTACAGCCAAATATCCTAAAGTATCTTTCAATAAAGGAAATTCTGCTAAATCATTCAGTATTATGATTACTAATTCTGGACTTAATTTTTGAATAAAAAAGTCTTTTAAAAAATTTTCCTGCTCACGGGAAATTTCATTTTCATTAATAATGAATATGTTTTCTGTTTCCAGTTTAGTTTCGATAATGTTTAAAATTCGCAGACTTTCGGATTGTTGCTGAATTACTATTTCGGTAATATCCTTTACTAATTGTTGGGCCGAAATACCACCAAGATATTTCTCTCCGGATATTCCTGAGAGGCTTAATCTTCTGATAGCGGCAAAACGAACTCTGAAAAACTCATCCAGATTATTAGAAAAAATACCTAAAAATCGTAATCTGTCCAATAATGGTACTGAATCATCCGCGGCTTCTTGAAGTACTCTTGCATTGAACGCTAACCAACTTTTTTCTCTATCAATATATTTATGTTCTAACACTTTTTTTATTTTAATTCTTTGGGAAATATTATTTTTTTTGTTTTGCCTTTTTTAATCCTATCCCAGCTGTCTGTGTCAAATTGTAAAGACACAAATCCAGCTGTAGGAACATCATTAATAAAAGCATCTCCAAATTTATTAACAAAATTTGTAATAGCCTCGTTATGTCCGAAAAGAATAACACTTTCTATACCATTATCACAAGATTTAATAACTTTCTCTAATTTATTTTCATCAAAAGTATAAAGCTCGTCTTTGAAATCAATACATTCTATGGGATATGCTATATTTTGAGCAAAAATCAGTGCTGTTTCTAAAGCCCTTTCAGCTGTGCTGCTCCACATCACATATGATTTAGGAATAAAATCACTTACATGAGAAGATACCAAATGTGCATCTTTCATTCCCTTATGAGTCAACGGTCGATCTTTATCATGTAGCGGCGCTTCCCAACTTGATTTTGCATGCCGTATTAATATTAAATTTTTCATACTTTCAAATTTTATTTATCAATGGCATTGCATTAATTTCTTTAAGATTACAAATTACAAAATATTTTTTAAATCTAATTTTTAATAAAAACATATTTTATAGATATTAGTCATAAGAAAAATCAGGATAAAAATTGTTAATTACTTTATATAAATAGTAATTTTCCTACTCAAAATTATTCAAAAATGCACTTAATCCGATAAATATGCATTTTATCGTCTTTTTTACTTGTTAATAAATAATAAAAAATATAGATTTGAAATGTTAAAATTTTAAAAAAAAAAACAAGGATAGAATAAAAATAAATTAAAATCATGTTAAAATAAGCTAAAAAGCAGTGTTTTTTAATTTTTTTTTAACAAGAAATCTCGTTTCAACAGGTATTTAGGTTATTCATAGATAAAATTATAAATAGCAATTTTATGTAAGTAGTTTTACACGATATCAAACTTGCTCTAAAAAAAGATTTAAAAGTGTTAATAGTACACAATTAACTTATTTATATAAACTTTCATGTTGTGTTAATGTTTAAAAACTGTTTATATAACATTTAGGGATTTAGAGAATCATTACAATTAAGGCCTCTTAAAAGTACAGGAACGACTATTGAAAAATATAAGATGAAAATAAAGTATACGAAACAAGGATATAGCATTTTACATATAGTAAGAGAAACTGAAATAATTAAGACTTAATCAATTTAGCCTACAATTTATTTAGATCGAAAAATTACAACATTAGCAATTTAAAAAAATGATATTCAAACAAATAGATGGTTATATCGCGGTAATAAAAAACATATGTTACACACAAATCACAAAAAATCGTCCAATGAATGGGTTATGCATTTTATCCAAATCTTTAAAAATGAATTTTTTAAACCCAAATGAAATCAAATGAAAAAAAAATTACTTTATAGTATAATAACTATCGCTTTGTTATCATTTCCAAATATAGGTTTTGGACAAGTACTTAACTTAGGAACACTTACCAATTTTTCTGCTTATTCCGGTACTGGAGCAGTTTCAAATACAGGTAAGTCTACTTATCATGGTGATATAGGGACGAATGTAGGCGCTATCAGTGGTTTTGGACCGGCATCCACATTTGGTGTATTTCACAATGCCGATGCTACAACCACACAAGCTAAAATTGATTTACTTCGGGTTTATATTCATCTTAGTGATCTTCCTCTAACAAATACCACGCATGCTGCAGCATTTGGAAGCGGAGAAACCATTACTGCCGGAGTTTACTTAATAGCAGGCGCAGGATCATTGACAGGAACCCTTACCTTAGATGGACAAGGAAATACGAATGCCGCGTTTGTTATTAAATTTGAAGGCGGATTTTCTTCAACAGCAGGTTCCGAAATCATTTTAGCTAATGGAGCCCGTGCGTGTAATGTATTTTGGATCGCTGAAGGTGCTATTTCCATTGGTTCATCATCAATTACCAAAGGAACACTTATAGCTCACCCTGGCGCCATAACAATTGGAGGCTCAGGAGATATAGAAGGAAGAATGCTTTCTACTGAAGGTGCTATTAGTTTTGGACCTGGTGTGGCAACCATACCTGCCGGTCCTATTACTATTCCTATAGCTTGTGATAACACTTGTAATAATAATATTTTAGGAACTGCTGCCAATTTTGCTCTATTTACTAGTGTTGGGGCAGTAGCTAACGCAGCGACTTCAGGAATAGTAGGTGATATAGGATCAAATGATGGAGATATTAGCGGTTTCGCAAGTTCTACTGTGGCTGGTTCATTTCATCATGTTGATGCTACAACCGCACAAGCTAAAATAGATTTACAAGCCGCTTATGTTCAGCTTTCAAACACGCCTGCAACAAATACTTCTCATACTCCTGCCTTTGGAAGCGGAGAAACTTTAACAGCAGGAGTTTATTCCATTGCTGGAGCTGGATCTTTAGCAGGAACCATTACTTTAAATGGACAGGGAAATGCCAATGCCTTATTTATCTTTAAGTTTGCTGGAGCCTTTACAACAGCAGCACAGTCTAAAGTGATTTTGACTAATGGCGTACGTCGTTGTAATGTGTTTTGGGTAGCTGAAGGAGCTATTTCTATGGGTACATTTACGTTTATGAAAGGTACTCTTATTGCGCATGATGGTGCCAACACGATGGGAGCTAATGGAAATCTTGAAGGTAGAATGCTTTCTACTAAGGGTGCAATAGGTTTTAGTACAGGTGTAATTTATAACAATACGCTTTGCTTCGCCGATCCTATTCCAGTTATTGATGCTATTAATGATACCGCCGCTTCTATAAATGGATACACAGGTGGAACGTTTACTAATGTTTTGTCGAATGATACGCTCAACGGAGTGGCTGTAGTTTCTTCTAAAGTCAATACGACTTTTGTGTCTGCTACTAATGCAGGTGTGACGCTTTCTGGTACCGATATACTGGTTGCTCCAGGTACGCCTGCCGGAACTTACTCTTTGGTATACAAAATCTGTGAAATTCTTAATCCAACCAATTGCGATCAGGCTACCGTTTCTGTAACCGTAACTGCGCCGATTATTGATGCTGTTAATGATACCGCTTCTATAAATGGATACACAGGCGGAACGTTTACTAATGTTTTGTCGAATGATATGCTCAACGGAGTGGCTGTAGTTTCTTCTAAAGTCAATACGACTTTTGTGTCTGCGACTAATTTAGGTATAACACTTTCTGGTACCGATGTAGTAGTTGCTTCAGGTATACCTGCAGGAACTTACTCTTTAGTATACAAAATCTGCGAAATCCTTAATCCAACTAACTGTGACCAAGCTACCGTTATTATAACCGTAACTGCGCCGATTATTGATGCTATTAATGATACCACTTCTATAAATGGATACACAGGCGGAACATTTACCAATGTTTTGTCGAATGATATGCTTAATGGAGTGGCTGTAGTTTCTTCTAAAGTCAATACAACTTTTGTGTCTGCGACTAATTTAGGTATAACACTTTCCGGTACCGATGTAGTAGTTGCTTCAGGTATACCTGCAGGAACTTACTCTTTGGTATACAAAATCTGCGAAATCCTTAATCCAACTAACTGCGACCAAGCTACCGTTACTGTAACCGTAACTGCGCCGATTATTGATGCAGTTGATGATACTTATAATTCAACATGTTCTACAAATGGTACCCTTGGTAATATTTTAACTAATGATACTTTAAACGGATTTGGATTTAATTCGAGTAACGTTACTATTACTTTACAATCTGGTGGAAATCCAAACCTTTCCTTAAACACAACCACCGGCGATATAATAGTCAATGGACTTTCTATTGGGCAATATACTTTAGTATATAAAATTTGTCAAGTTGTTAATCCAAACAATTGTGATACAGCAAATATTAAAATAACTATTACAGACACTACTGCCCCGGTGATTACTTGTCCTGTAGATTTCAATATCGGAACCAACACGGCTTGTACTTATGTTGGTGCAATCGGAACTGCAACTGCAACTGACAATTGTGATACTTCGGTTACCATTACCAATAACGCCCCTGCCGCTTTCCCGATTGGGGAAACTATCGTGACATGGACCGCAACGGATGATGCCGGAAAAATCGCTACTTGTACTCAAAAAGTAACAATCAATGATGATGATGCCCCGGTGATTACTTGTCCTGTAGATTTCAATATCGGAACCAACACGGCTTGTACTTATGTTGGTGCAATCGGAACTGCAACTGCAACTGACAATTGTGATACTTCGGTTACCATTACCAAT
>NZ_JBLNKX010000006.1:0-293231 GCF_048158725.1 Flavobacterium arabinosi | reverse complement strand
CAATTTGCAATTTAAAAAACATCGAATAGTCTTTTTGGGTGCGCTTTAAATAGCGTGGTTCTTCTTGTTTTTCCATAAGGATACTTTTTGTGTATCACTATTTCAGGACGGGACAAAGCGATGTCTTTTTTCGCATCTGATTCTACAAAATTTTTATTTTCATTATGACTTTTTTGAGCATAAAATTTATCTTCATCCCAGTCCAAATTTATTATATCTACATAGTCTTCACTGGATAATTCATTGTTATCATATCTTCTTCTAATATCGGAGATTTTTACGTCCTTTTCAATATCTCGTATTTCTAGATTTAATTTACCAATAGAATCTTTCAAAACGGCAACTTTTTTAGTCAATATAGATAAATTTTCATCGCTTTGTTTTTTAAATGACAGGAGTGATTTGATTTTTGCCTTTTGAGCTTTTATAGAATCTTTAGAGGCAATAAGATTCTGGCTTAGTAAAGCTATTTCTTTGCTTTTATCACCGTTATTGGAAATCAAAGAGTCTTTACTCGTATTACTATTTTTCAAAGCTATTCTCAATTCTTTTTTATCCATTTTTTCGATGTCTTGGGAATAAGTGGTTAGGCTTAATCCAAAGATTAAAAGGAGTAAAATTTTTTTCATAAATTGTTTGGGTTACATTTTATTGCCAATAGTATTCTGTTTATCTTTAATACTTCAATGATTCGTATTCGGATTGTAAATTGTTATAGATATTAACTACTCGATCATATTCTTCATTAATACTTTCCATTCCATGAATAACATCTCGCTTGGATGATGATTCTAGATTGCTGAAAATCTCATTAGTATTGACTTGAGCTTGACGTTGAATCATTTCTAACGTACTGTCATAACTTGTAGTTCTTGGGTCAAGTTTCCCACCCCATTCCTCCTTAAGAAGTCTTTGTCTATCTTTCTCTATGTGCGCGGCAAAATTAGTTTTAAATTTTTCTAAAATGTCCTCTCTGTTTTTTACAAGCCCCTTACCAATAGAATCTCTTATAGACTCTACTTGTTTAAGTTCTTTCATCGCATCATTCATTCTAGATGTTATCCTAATGCTATCAGTATAGAATTTCCTACTAGGATCAAAATCAGATAAATAAGTGTTATTGTCATGAACAAACTTTGGAACGTTAGAAGCGACACTCTTAACTGTTGCATTAATAGTAATTGCATACGTACGAAATGTTGGAGCATCAAGATCATCTTTGAATTTGAAATTCTCAATCTTGGCGATTAATCTTTCACTACATATGTTATAGTTATCAGATATATGATTATTGACTATAAGATCTTTTGATTTTATACCTGAAACTTTACCTGATCTATCAACAGATATAATATAAGAATGCGTCCCTTTTATAAAATACTGTGATACCATGTCATTACCTATTTGCAATGCCTCTACAAGAGTATCTCCCGCTTTCTGACACATAACGGATATATTAGAGCCTACTAATTCTATAGGAATTTTATCTCTAGAGCTCACTCTAAATTTATTTACTTCTTCTTGATTAAGTCTAGATATCCAAGGATTGCTGCCTGATCCCTTATCGCCATAATGAGGATTAATTGCAACAGTTGATCTTGTACTACCATTATCTTCGTAAGACTCACGATTATTTCCTGTAAGAATATCATCATCATTATCATCAACAACATTATTAAATCTATCCACTAGGTAATATATGTTGCTATCGTAAATGATCTCTGCAATATTGACTACTTTAGCACTACTTTTCATATAAGATTTTAGTATATTATTTTGTGCTCCTTCATAACCATCAAGGCCTATTTCTACATATAAAGCGTTAGCAATCTGAATTTCGGAAAGTGATTCTAAAGATTTTAAAACTGGTGCAGTAACCTTTGCAGGTGCTGATACAGTTTTCTTATCCGCCAAAACTGCTAGCCAAATACCTTTGTATTCTGGGGGCATATTATTCAATTTCAGAACAAGATTTCTCGCAGCATCTCTTTTTTGATATACATTTAGTTTTTCAAACCAAATCTTGTATTCATTCGCTTGTTGTTGAATAGTTTTAGTTGGCTTCTTTTGAGAATAAGAGATTATAGAAAACATTAAAGCTACAATGATCAAAATTTTTTTTTTCATACCTGTTTTATAATTAATTATTTTTTCTTTTTAAGAAATGATATTGTTTTGCCTTTTCTACCACTTCCTCCTTTTTTTATATAACTTCCGCTTTTGCCCTCCCACAATCTAAAGCCTTCTTTTTTGCCACCTTCGGTTAGAAAAGTAATAAAACTGTCAAATAGCCTCATAATTATAATTTGTTTAAGTTATTAATTTCCTTTTGCAGCAAGAATCATTGCCAAATTTCTAGTTTGTTCAGCATCTCTGTCTCTTTTTTCTATTTCGTCAATTTGCTGAAAAATTAAAGCGTTATGATTAGCAACTCTTCCTGAAAGAGTAAACAAATCTATTATTGCCCAGATAAAGAAACCTCCGAAAGTAATCCAATATAAAAGTTGAAGTCCCCATTTGCCAAGATAAGCATAATGAAATCCAAAGAAGAACCATAAAAGATAAGCGGTTCCAGAAGATTTAATTTGCGATTGCAAATAGTGTTTATTCACAGCACCAGTATTTGTATTGTTTGTTTTCTGTTTGATAGCAAAATATATTATTCCCGCGATGATAATTAGTACTATTATTTCTGTTACTCCAAATCTGCCCATATTGTTTTTGTATTAGTGTGTTTTTAATAGGTAAAAAACCAAATCTAAAAAGATAAAAAATAATAAAAAACCCCAAAATGTAATTTGGGGATTCTATCCTGCAAAAGGGGTATTCTGTACTATAATTGATTTTTGGAGTTAAATAATTAATCGGAAATTTACGGTAGTTCCGTTTTCTAAAAAATCAATTTTTATGGGGTCTAAAGTGGAGGGATGCATAATTTGTAGGCGTTCTTTGGCTATGGCAATCCCTCTAGAAATATGCGTTTTGGTGGTTTTTGCATTGCCTTTTCCGTTGTCGGAAATTAGGATTTGCATAAGGTTTTTATCAAGGATGATAAATTCAATTTTGAAGGTAGGATTAGTGAAATTATCATCAAAAGCATGTTTGAAAATATTTTCTACAAACGGTTGTAATAACATCGTTGGAATTTCGATAGATGTCATATCTATAGCTTCATCAACTCTTATTTGATATTGAATGCGATTGTCAAAACGTTGGTTTTCTATCGAAATATAGGTTTTTAAATAGTCTATTTCATCTTCGATTGTGATGGTTTGTTTAGCCGAATTGTCTAATGTTTGTCGCATCAAACTTGCAAATTCACTAATATAAATAGCCGAATTAAGAGCATCTTTATTAAAGACAAAATTTTGAATGGCATTCATGGCATTGAATGTAAAATGTGGATTCATCTGACTCAATAATGCTTCAAGTTTTGATTTTGCAATAATTTTTTCGGTAATGGCTTCGGCTTCAGCTTTTTGTTTGGCTTTCCTTTTTGTCCATAAAATTGCAATGATTGTACTTGTAATTCCTATAATGAAGATCATACTCACAAACCACCATGTTTTCCAGAAAGGCGGTTGAATACTTATTTTTAAAATATCAAAATAGGATGTTTTCCCCGCATTCAAATCTAAAACTTCAATTTCTAAATGATAGGTGTCATTGAGCAAATAGGACAAATAAACAAAAGGTTTTTCGGAATAGGGACTCCAACGATTCGTGTTTTTTAGTCGGTATCTGAATTTTAATTTGTTAGGGAAAGAATGCCCTTTTGGCACAAAATCTACAGCAATAGTATTGTGCTGATAATCGCAAACCAATTGGTCAGAAGCATAAGAAAACCAACGAAAATTGGATTGATTTATAGGAATTGAATTGATGGCAATTGCTCTAATTTCGATACTAGAAACGGTATTTTTATTTGCTGTAAGTTTATCTAAATCAATAGTGTAAAATCCTTTTTTTGTACCTATCCATAATTGATTATCAAAAATATGCGAACTACTAATCCCAGCATCTTTTAATCCTTGTTCTTTGTCAAACAATTGAATTATTCCGTTTCGGTACATGTTGATGCCTTTTTCGGTGCCAATAAAAATGAAATCCTTATAACTTTCAAGAAAGGTTATGGTATTGCCAATAATCTGATTTTTTGGAATGGTTTTGAGTATTCGAAATGACTTTGCCACATCAATTATGGTAACAGCACCAAATTCCGAAGCAATAATCAGGTTGCTTTTTTTATTTTTGGTAATGAATTTTAGTTTGCTTTCTTTCCAAATGTTATCCTTTCGCAGCGATTGGAATACTTTGTTTTGATGCACAAACAATCCTTGAAATACCGAAATCAAATAGGTTTTATTATCCGTATTTAAAATTCCAACAATATCCAAAGGCGTATTTTTATCAAATTCCGAAAAGTGTTCGGCTTTCAAATGATACACATCATCATAAACCCGAACGCCAGCATAAGGAATGGTTTCTATAAATTTATCATCATTCGTAAAACCAATTTTATAACTGTGAATGGGAACATAATTTATGATTTTTCCTTTAAAATTCATTTCAAAAACACCAATATTACTCGTAATCCAAAAAGATTTTTGATGTTTTAGGATTTCATAAAATTCAATTTCTGGAGATGGAATAGAATAATTTAATTCATAATATCCATCCTCGTGCGTAGGCAGTTTTTGTTTTGAATTTTTTATATATTCAACTTCAAACTTTTTAAAATCAGACAAAGGAATTGTTTTTGAAATGGAATTATTGGTATCCAAAAAAGAAATTCCATCTTGATGAAGTATGATTTTTCGAGTTTCTAAAGTTTCAAAATCTACAATCGCTTTATTTTCAAATGGATTGTAATCAATGGTTTTGTCCAATTGAATCTCGTAAATTCCTTTGTCTTTTGAACCTACATAAAGGATGTCTTTTTTTGGACTGTAAACAACATTCAACAAATTTTTGGAATCAATTCCGTATTGTTCCGAAATATTTGTTATTTGATTATTGGCAATCGAATAAAGTCCGCCACTTAGATCAAAAACGCCCCAAGCCGCTGCATAAAGCGTGTGGTTTTTGTCTTTTGCAAAATCCCAAACTATAGATTTTCCAAACGATTTGGAAGCTGTTTTTCCTGAAATCAAATCTTGAATTTTGAAACTATCCATAAATCCTTTGTTTCCGCTAAAAATAGTATTGTCATAAAATCCTAAACTATAAGCAAATTGATATTTATAAACTTGCTTTATAAGCGGTACATTGTTTGTATAAATGATTTTAAATAAACCTTCATTTGAAGTTGAAAAATAAACTTCGTCATTAAATACTAAAAAATCATTGACTATAAAAACACCAAAATGAGGTAAAATTCCTTTTGGTACTATTATTTTATTGGTTTTAATATCGATAATGGCAATACCCAATTCTGTACTTGCAAAAATGTTATTTTTGTAAGATAATAATTTTCGAGTTCTATCTATTGGTAAGCCGTTTTTGTGATTAAAAATAGTGAATTTATTACCATTAAATTTGTAAACCCCACCACCATAACTGGCAAACCACATATTCTCATCTTTGTCCTGAGTAATATCCCAACAACTATTATTTGTTATAGTATTTGGAAGGATAAGATTTGTAAAAGCGCCATTTTCTAATTTCGAAATTCCGTTCTCAGTACCAATCCACAAATCTGATTTTTTGTCTAAAAATAAAGAACGTACAGCGTTGTTAGGCAAACCATCAGCAGTGGTGTAATTTTTTGAAGGCTTGTATTGTGCCTGTAAAGAAAAAGCACTTAAAAATAAAAGGAGAAGTAAAAATTTAATTCGAAATTGCATCCATTAATTCTGTTTTGTTGTAAAATTTTTCAGAAACTTTTATGGCACGACCATTGTGCATTCTTAAATTAAAATCTTTACTATTAAATAATTCCACCATTTTTTTATTGATTATTGCACTACCACTGACTTTCAGAAAAATAGTTTCAGGAAGTAATTGAAACATTTCTTTTAAGGATTTTGTGACTACAATGGTTTCTTTTGTGGTTTCAATTTTGCATTTTCCATTGCCGTTTTCGGTTTCACAGCTAATGATGTCCGAAACTAATGCTACTTTAAAACCGTCATTATTTGGGAAGACAATTGATTTTTTATCACCATTTAGATTACTTTTTAAAACTTCAAATCGATTTAATGATCTTTTTTCTAGCGCTTTAATATCAAATTGTTCGATTATTGATTTTAGATTTAATGGATTGATTGGCTTCATTAAATAGTTAAGCGCACAATATTTTATTGATTCGGTGAAATGATTGTTATGTCCAGTAACAAAAACAATTTCAAAATTTATGTTTTCAAAATGATTTACCAAATCAAAACCGTTTTTTTCGGGCATATCAATATCTAAAAAAATTAAATCGGGATTATTTTTTTCGATAGAAACAATCGCCCTATCAACAGAATTACACAAATCTAAAATCTGAATTTTATCATCAAGGTAAGTTTTACAAAAGGTATGTATCAGTTCACGGGATTTTAGATCATCATCAATGATGATTGCTTTAATTTTCATGGATTTATATTTTACTTCAATTATAAACGCAAATAATTAGCTAATAAATAAAATAATTGACTTGTTTTAACATAATTTTTGCAAAAAAGCGAAGTTACCATTTTGATTTATTCTTTCGATATAATTGCTTAGAAATTTGTATTAGAATACATCATAAAAAAATGCCAACCGAAGTTAGCATTTTTTATTCTGGATGTGGTTTCTAAAATATCTAATTTTACTTCTTCGATATTAGTTTATTCTATCGTCATTGATTTTAGTTTGGCTCTATAGGCTTCAAGAGCAATAGATTTTGAAATAAAACCATAATATTTACCCTCTTTGATTACGGGCAGAAAAACAACTTTCGCCTTTTCAAATTTATTCATTACCGTTTCCATACTATCCTCGGGTGCTATTATTTCGATAGGCGGAATCATAACTTCTCTTATCAAGGTATATTTTACGCGATATGGGTTAAAAATAATTTCTCTGATGGTATTAAAATGTACTATTCCTACCATTTTGCGTTCTTTATCAACCACAGCAAAAATAACTTGATTGGAATGTGAAATTAAATCAACTAATTTTTCCAGATTTTCATCAGGAGAAACTGTTAAATAATCTGTTTGAATAATGGAATTAGTATCTAAAGTTGAGAGTACATTGGTATCTTTATTGCTGGTAAAAGCATGTCCTTTTTTGGCTAAATTTTTCACGTCCATTGAATGTTTTTCAAATCGTTTCGAAATGGCAAAACTAATAGAAGCAACTATCATTAAAGGAATCATCAAGTTATACCCACCAGTAATTTCCGCAATTAAGAAAATTGCCGTTAGTGGCGCATGAAATAATCCACTTAATATTCCGGCCATTCCCACCATGGTGAAATTACTGATTGGCAGTTTTGTCAATCCGGTAAGATTTAGAAATTTAGAAAAGAAAAAGCCAACATAAGAGCCTAAAAATAGGGATGGAGCGAAGTTACCCCCATTGCCCCCACAACCCAGCGTAATTCCTGTGGCGAAAACTTTAACCATCATCGTTACCCCAACAAAAGCCAAAAGTGCCCAACTGTTATTTCTAAATCCTTCAAACAGCGTATTTTCCATTAATTGTCCAGGATCATTCTCAGATAATGTTTTAATACTTTCATATCCTTCTCCAAAAAGCGTCGGAAAAATAAAAATTAGGATTGCCAAAACAGAGGCCCCCAAGAATGCTTTTTTATAAGGGGAAAATTTAAGTCGGTGGAAAAAATGTTCGACTTTTTCAAAATTTCTGGAGTAATAAACAGAAATAAATCCAGTGAATAACCCTAAAACAATATAGAAAGGAATATTATGGTAGTCAAAAGTTTGTTGTTGTCTAAAAGATAATAAAATGGTCTCGTCTAAAGCAATAACAGAGACTAATGCACCAGTCGCAGCCGCAATCATAATTGGAGTAAATGCTGAAATACTTACATCTACCAATAAAACTTCAATAGCAAACAAAACGCCGGCAATGGGTGCATTAAAAGCAGCAGCAATTCCGGCAGCAACACCACAGCCGATGAGGAGCGTACGGTCTTTATAACTTAATTTATATTTTTGAGCATAATTGGATCCAAAAGCGGCACCAGTAATTACAATAGGACTTTCTAACCCTGCTGAACCTCCTAAACCAACAGTTAGGGAACTAGTTATGATTTGGGCATACATTTGTTTTTTTGGAATAATACTCGCTTTTTTGGCAACAGCATACAAAATTTGAGAAGTTCCTTTTTCAATGGTGCCTCCTAAAACTCTTTTTACTACAAAAACGGTAAGCAAAATCCCAATGATTGGCAAAATACTATTGACAAATCCCAATTTTAAAATTCCACTGACATAAGTGGCAAACGAGAAAACCCAGTGTGCAAAAGTTTTTAAAACGATAACGGCAAAGGCAGCGGAAATACCAACTAAAACAGAGGATAAAAAGATAAACTGCTTTGGCGTTAACATGGATTGCGCAAAAGCTATTATGATTTCTAATTTGGATAAATATTTTTTGAACATTATAATTTTTTAAAAGGGTGCAAAACTACTACTATTTTAAGGGTAACAAATGTTTTTTAATGCTTCTTTTGTGCTTAATGGTTTTAAATTATGATTTAGAACAAAATTCTTCACCGCTTCGGGATTTGTTTTTGCATATTCCCGTAATGCCCAGCCAATCGCTTTTTGAATAAAAAATTCCTTAGAATGAGCCTGCCTTAAGCATTCTGAAAATAAAAAAGCAGTGTCCGTTTTTTGTTTGTAATTTAATTGGAATAAAATGGCACTTCGATTCAACCACATGTTCTCTGACTTTGAAAATCGTTCTATTATATTTTTGGTTTCCAAGGGAAATTCCAATAGATATTCACCCAAAATATATTTTGCAATCGTATCCACGCTGTCCCACCATGAATTGGTACCTATCAGTTTTTCAATCAGTTGAATATCCTCTTTTTTATAATTCCCTTTAAGTTCTTTTATCAAAATTTCAATGGCGCAATACTGAAATTCCCGTTCTTGTTTCGAGTACAAAGCAACTGCAATCTCTCTTGCATTTTCGGTAACTTCTTGTTTGTTTTCTTTCCAAATTTCCTTTAAAATACGTCTTCGTTCCTCTGTTTTTATTCCAAAAAAGGGAAAGTTATTCTTCATGTATTTTGCCATCGCAAAAGCATTTTCCGGATTTTTATTTTGTTTTAAAGCGTTTTCTAATGCAATTATAAAGTTCATAAATCTTGATTTTCAATACATTTAAAATCCTAGGGCTTTATCGTCTCCTCTAAAATCAGCACCACCTTCCAGTTTTTTATTTGGTAAAACCAAAATCGCATCCACTTTACCAATTACTGGTGTCGTTTTTTCGTTGATAAGATATCCTTTTGATTTCAAGGTTTCAAAGGTTTTAGTATCGAATGTACTGGGTTCAAAAGTAATTAAATCCGGTAACCATTGGTGGTGAAAACGAGGTGCATTTACTGCTTCTTGCATACTCAAACTATACTCGTAAACATTTAATATCGTTTGCAATACCGATGTGATTATCGTAGAACCTCCGGGAGAACCAACAACCATGAATAGTTTTCCGTTTTTCTCTACAATAGTTGGAGTCATTGAACTCAACATCCGTTTTTGTGGCGCAATACTGTTGGCTTCATTTCCAACTAACCCAAACATATTTGGTTCTCCTGGTTTGGCACTGAAATCATCCATTTCATTGTTTAGAAAAAAGCCCAATTCATCACAATAATATTTAGAACCATAACCGTCGTTTAATGTTGTGGTTGACGAAACGGCATTACCAAATTGATCCACAATCGAATAATGGGTAGTCTCCGTACTTTCATTATAATTTACTTTTCCTTCTTTTATTTCCGATGATAAAGTAGCTTTTTCGAAACTAAAATTCGACATTCTTTGTTTCAAATAATCATCTGCCATTAATGCTTTCAAGGGAATTTTTACAAAATCTGGATCACCCAGATAATAACTTCTGTCTGCGTAAGCTCTTCTTTCGGCTTCCACTATAACTTGAATGGCTTCCGTTGAATTATGTCCCATTTTAGCCAAGTCATAAGGCGCTATCATTTTGAAGATTTCAGCTAAACAAATTCCGCCACTGCTGGGAGGAGGCATGGAAATAATCTTCAAATCTTTATAATCAAAAGTGAGCGGCGTTCTCCATTTAGCTTCGTATTTAGCCAAATCTTCCAAGGTGATTATGGCTCCTTTTTCTTGAAGATAGTTAACTAATATTTCAGCCGTTTTCCCTTTGTAAAATTCATCTCTGCCATTTTTTGAAATCCTTTTCAATGTAGCTGCCAGCGCAGGATATTTGATAACATCATTTTCTTTAAAAGCAGTTGCAAATAGCGTTTTATCGCCATTTATTTTTATGATTTTGGCTCGATACGTATTTAATCGGTCTTCTTGTTTTTTGGTAACAATAACACCTCTTTCGGCTAATGCAATTACCGGTTTCAGAATTTCTTGAATCGGTAATGAACCCAACTTTTCATGAACTGCAAAAACACCGGCAATTGTTCCGGGAACTCCTATAGCCAAAGGAGATTCGGTACTCTTTCCTTTTATAACATTTCCTTTTTCGTCAAGAAACATGTCTTTAGTGGCTGCTAATGGCGCTTTTTCGCGGTAATCTAATGAACCAACTTCGCCATTTGCTTTTCGATACACCATAAAACCGCCACCGCCAAGATTTCCTGCAAACGGGTAAGCCACTGCAAGAGCCAATTCGGTTGCAACCATAGCATCAAAAGCATTGCCTCCTTTTCTCATAATTTCAACTCCAATTTTTGAAGCTTCTTCACGTGCCGAAACGACCATTGCTTCTTTAGCAACTAGTCCTGTTGGTTGAACCATAACATTTTGGGTTTTGCAACCAATAGAAAAGACACTCAATAGAATAATAATTTTTTTCATTCAGATGTTTAAATTTAAAAACCAACGGCTTTGTTGTCACCTCTTTTATCTGCGCCACCTTCCAATTTTCCATTAGGTAAAATCAAAACAGCATCTACTTCACCAATGATTTCTTTGTTTTTTTCATTGATAATGTATCCTTTTTTCTTCAAATTGATTAATAATTCTTTATCGAATGAATTCGGTTCAAAAGTAATTTCATCCGGTAACCATTGATGGTGAAAACGAGGAGCATTTACCGCTTCTTGCATGCTCATGCTAAATTCATACACATTTAAAATCGTTTGTAAAACTGATGTGATAATGGTGGAACCTCCTGGCGTACCCACGACCATGAAAAGTTTTCCTTCTTTTTCTACAATCGTTGGTGACATAGAGCTTAACATTCTTTTTCCGGGAGCGATGCTATTGGCTTCACTTCCAGTCAATCCGTATAAGTTAGGAACTCCCGGTTTGGCACTGAAATCATCCATTTGATTATTCAAAAAGAAACCTAATTCATCACAATATATTTTAGAACCATAATTATCATTTAAAGTGGTCGTTGCCGAAACAGCATTTCCAGCAGCATCAACAATAGAGTAATGCGTGGTTTGGTTGCTTTCATATCCTTTGATTGTTCCATGGGCAATATCCGAAGATTTAGAAGCTTTATCGAATGAAAAATCACTCATTCTTTTTTCTAAATAAGTCGCATCTACCAATTCTTTCATTGGAAGTTTTACAAAATCTGGATCACCCAAAAAATAATTCCTGTCGGCATACGCTCTTCGTTCTGCTTCTGTAATTACTTGAATCGTTTTTAAACTGTTGTGTCCCATTTGTGAAAGGTTGAAAGGCTCAATCATTTTCATGATTTGATTCAAACAAATTCCTCCACTGCTAGGAGGAGACATCGAGGTGATTTTTAAATTTTTATATTGAAAGGTAATTGGAGTTCTCCATTTGGCATTATAACTGTTTAAATCTTCTAGTGTAGCATTTCCGCCTTTTTTAGCAAGAAAAGAGACTAATTTTTGAGCTGTTTCTCCTTTGTAAAATTCATCCCGACCGTTTAAGGCAATTCTTTTTAATGTTGCTGCCAAAGCAGGGTATTTGATAGTATCATTTTCTTTATACACTTTGGAAAACAAACTATTCGGGCCATTACTTTTTAGGAAAGAAGCCCTATAATAGGCCAAACTTTCAGCTTGAAATTTAGTCACAACAACGCCTCTTTCTGCCAAGGCAATTACAGGTTTCAGAATTTCACTTATGGGTAAAGAACCATATTTTTTGTGTACTTCAAATATTCCTGCAATGGTACCCGGAATTCCGGATGCCAAAGCGGTTTCTCTACTTTTTCCCGCTATTACATTTCCTTTTTCGTCCAGAAACATATCTTTGGACGCCGCCAAAGGTGCTTTTTCTCTGTAATCTATTGCACCCGTTTCACCATTGGCTTTTCTGAAAACCATGAAACCGCCACCACCAATATTTCCTGCCTGTGGATGTGAAACTGCCAAAGCCAGTTCCGTGGCAACCATCGCGTCAAAAGCATTCCCGCTTTTTTTCATGATTTCAACTCCAATTTGCGAAGCTTCTTCACGAGCTGAAACTACCATAGCTTTTGAAGTGACTAAACCAGTTGGTTCAACAGTTTTTTCATTCGATTTGCAACCTAAAACGGCAAAGGCAAGTAGAAAAAGTATTTTTTTCATAGCGTTATTATTTTATTATTGGAGTGAATTCTTAATTCTGCAAAAAAATTGGTAAACTCATTTTCAAATTCGATATAAAATTCAGAAAGTTCATTAGTAGCAAATCTCATTTTAGATTCGTTTTTGGTACGATGATCCATTTGCGTCAAAATTCGATTAATTCCTTCAACAGTTTGATAACTCACTAACCAATTGTATTTGATCATGTAAGGCATTATTTCCTTGGTTCTTTCGGATAAAATCGCAGTGTTGTCTTGTAAGGATTGATAAAAGCGCGCTACAAAATCTTCCAATTTCTCATCAGAATAAGTGTGCCAGTTTTTAGCCAAAAAATGATCATAAAAAACATCAACAATTACACCTGCGTAATGATGGTATTTTTCATGTAACTTTTTGGTGCTACTTCTAAAAATGGGATGTGCATCGGTAAAAGTGTCAATGGCACGATGTAAAATGATTCCTTTTTGAATTTCTAATGGATAACTTTCAAAATGTTTTCCACGAATTCCATCAGCCATAAAATTGCCAATTTTGATTAAATCATTGTCGCCGGAAAGATAGATGTGGGCTAGGAAATTCATTCGCCTAATTTATGAATTATAAATGACTTTTGTAAACCGTCAATTATTATATTTGTGAGCAATTTAAAAATTAATATCCAAAAATTCATAAAAATAGAAATATGACTTTAATAAAATCAATATCAGGGATTCGTGGGACAATAGGAGGTAAAGTTGGTGATAATCTTACACCGGTTGATGCTGTTAAATTTGCTTCAGCATACGGAACTTGGTTAAAAAAATATATTGGAAAAGAAAAAATCACTGTTGTTGTAGGCCGTGACGCCCGTATTTCGGGACCAATGATTCACAATTTAGTGGTAAATACTTTAATTGGTTTAGGAATTGACGTGATTGATTTGGGGCTTTCGACAACGCCAACTGTTGAAGTTGCTGTTCCATTAGAAAAAGCCGAAGGTGGAATTATCCTTACTGCCTCCCACAATCCAAAACAATGGAATGCTTTGAAACTATTGAACGAAAAAGGAGAATTCCTGAATGGAGAAGAAGGACTAAAAATTCTTGAAATTGCTGAAGCAGAAGCTTTCGATTTCTCGGATGTGGATGATTTAGGCGCCATTATGATTAATGATGCTTATATGGATATTCATATTGATGAAGTGTTAAATTTGCCTTTGGTAGATGTTGATGCAGTAAAAGCAGCTAAATTTAAAGTGGTTGTTGATGGTGTAAATTCTTCGGGTGGAATTATTATCCCAAGGTTACTGGAATTAATGGGTGTTGAAGTAGTTGAATTATATTGTGAACCAAACGGACATTTTCCTCATAATCCAGAACCTTTAAAAGAACATTTGACTGATATTTCAGAATTGGTAGTCAAAGAAAAAGCAGATTTAGGAATCGTTGTGGATCCTGATGTGGATCGCTTGGCTTTCATTTGCGAAGACGGTGAAATGTTTGGTGAAGAATATACTTTAGTGGCTTGCGCTGATTATGTTTTGAGTAAAACGCCTGGAAACACCGTTTCGAATATGTCGTCTTCCCGTGCGTTGCGTGATGTGACAAATGCTCATAACGGAAGCTATGAAGCCAGTGCAGTAGGTGAGGTGAATGTAGTGGAATTAATGAAAAAGAATAATGCAGTAATAGGTGGTGAAGGAAACGGCGGAATCATTTATCCGGAATTGCATTACGGTCGTGATAGTTTGGTAGGAGTGGCACTGTTTTTAACGCATTTGGCCAACAAAAAAATGACAGTTTCTGCTTTGCGTGCTTCGTATCCGGAATATTACATGAGCAAAAACAAAATAGAATTGACACCACAAATTGATGTTGATGCGATTCTTGTTGCCATGACGGAGAAATACAAAAACGAAGATATTACCACTATTGACGGTGTAAAAATTGACTTTTCTGAAAATTGGGTTCATTTGAGAAAATCGAATACAGAGCCTATTATTCGTATTTATACCGAAGCGGCTTCACAAGAAAAAGCAGATACTTTGGCACTTCGAATCATTGACGAAATAAAAACAATTGCCGGAATATAATTCCGCATTTTTAAATAAAAAGAACCCTTTCAAAATAGAATTTGAAAGGGTTTTGTTTTTTAGAATACAGTAAAAAATGGAATTAAAAATTCACTCTAAAACTTACATTTGGCGTTAAGCCAAGTGACTTGTTATCTACTTGAATAGCATCATTAGTGTCATTTGGATTGACTTTGTAATAGCGATTGATTACATTATCTTGATTGGTAGCGTTAATTACACCGGCAGTAAAAGAAGCTTTAATAAATTTCGAAAGGTTGAAATTATAATTTAAAGAAGCATCTAAACGCATGAAATTGTCCAGATTTTCACTGTTTGGCAGATCATAATTTACCATGGTATTATTTCCGTTTTGTATGGTTGCGTTACCTTCAATTGGTTTTGTATACGGCTGACCATTTCTCCAAATACCACCAACCGCTATTTTTAGATTTTTACGAATATTGTAATAAAAACCAAGTGATACAGAATGCCTTATATCTACATTATTAGGAAAAGTTGAAGGTGTAAAAGTATCAAATTCATAATCATTTACACTAAACGTGTAACTCACCCAAACGCTATATTGACGCGCGGTTTTATTGGCTAAAAATTCAAAACCTTTGGCGGTGTAACTTCCATTTGCGTTGTTAAACTGAAAGCTGTTATAGAAACCCTGATTAGAAGCCGTAATGCCGTCAACAATTTTATAAAAACCTGTAGCCTCAATATTTAGTTTATTTTGATTGAATTCTACACCAAAAGAGCCTTGTTTACTCGTTGCAATTGGGATGTCTTTATTGTTGACTAAAACCCAACGTCTTTTTTCAACACCTAAAAAATCATCTTCAAAATCCACGATTTGGGTAGTAGATTGATTTTTAAATTCCCCTTCTAATTTTAAAGCGAATTGATCAGATAATTTCTGTCTGATGTTTATTCTTGGTTCGATCAAAAGCTTTTCAAATTTTTGAAAATAATTCAAACGCAATCCAACTCTCAAATAGGTATTGTTTTTATTGTATTCCACCTCAGAAAATAAGGCGTGATTCAATAAAACATCTTTTTTAGTGCTAGAGTAAAACGGAGCACTAACGGTGGTTTGATTTAGCATTCCTGTTTCATTAAATTGGTACCCAAACCAGAAATTTAAGTTGTCATTAGTTTTGTAATGTGTATTTAATTTTACTCCAGTTTCCAATACTTCATTAGCTTCGGTTAAGCGCTGATCCGTTTCCACTCTGTAATCCGCAGCGTCAATATTGTATCTGGAAAAGTAAGTGATGAAGTTTGAACTTAATTTTGAATTCCATTGTGCTTTCCAATTTCCTCCGTAACCAATATTTTTCTGGGATAAATTACTGGTTTTAGATTGGATTTCATTTGAATTTGTAATGCGGCTTTCTGAATAATCCAAAGCGTTATTAATACCAATAATATTCGCTCTGAATTGATGCTTTTCATTTAAATCAAAAAGTAATTTAGCAGTATAATCATAAAAGTAAAAATCAGAAGCCGTATTATTCTGGTCACTATCTGCATTGATTTCAGTGTCCTGAAAACTACGGTCAAAGTATTTAGTGTACGTAGGAGATTTATACAAATCAGTAATCGAACGACGTCCTGAAATATGAAGTTCTAATTTTTTAGTTATTGGAATTTCTAAAAAGGCATCGGCACTAATGGTGTTAATTCCTGCGCCACCAGAAAAGGTATTGGTTACCAGATCTTTCGTGTACATATTGATAGTACTGGAAACACCATCACTGTATTCAGCACTTGTTCCGTTTTTACTGACGATAACTTTGTTGGTAAGATTAGGATTGTAAGCAGAAATTAACCCGAAGAAATGACCGGAATGATACATTTTGATATTGTCCCAAAGGACTAAATTCTGATCATTAGTTCCTCCGCGCACGTTAATGTTGGCAATGCTTTCGTTGGTGCTTTCAACACCGGGAAGCGCTTGAATGGATTGCAAAATATCAGGTTCTATTAATCCGGGAAGAATACCAAATTTTTTAGTGTTTAAAACCGTGCTTCCATCTAGGTATTTTTGTAATCCAGGCGTTAAATAAACATTTATCAGCACCTGATTTAGCTCTTCGTTTTTTGTGGAGAGAACAATTTCTTTGCAATTATTTTGTGCTGAAAAAAATTCGTTAGCAGAAAATTGTCTGGATTCAAAACCCAAATAGGAAATGGTTAGCGTTGCATTTATGGGTATATTCTGTAAATTGAATTTACCATTTTGATCTGTAATTACCCTTCTTCCGATGTCATTTGCAACGACCGAAGCACCAATTAACGGAGACTTTTTTTCATTTGATAAAACAATTCCGCAAATGGATATTGTTTTGTTTATCACCGATACGGTAACATATCTATTATCTAAAGCTTTGAAATTTAAAAGTGTTTTCGAGTTTAAATAATCTATTGTTTCTTGTAATGTAAAGGAAGTATTTGGTTTTTCAATTGTAATAGCAGCTACATCTTCAACGGCATACGAAAACTTAATACTGAATTGTTTTTCTACGGAAATAATAACCTCGGGTAATGGAATCTTATTAGATGTATTTTGTCCATAAGAAATACTTCCTATACAAAGTAATACATAAATTAACCATTTATTTGACATCATAGTTGTAAAATATAACGATTTTGCCTTCAATTCTGTAGCTTAATTGAAGCGGAATTGTAACCGCTTGAAGCGCTATTTCTTTATTGGTATGTGTAAAACTTCCCGTAAACAGTTTTGAAGTATCTACGCCTTCTACTTTAATTTTTATATCATATTGACGCTCCAGTTCCGCAATAACCTGATTTAAGGGAATTTTCTTAAAACTTGATTCTTGTTGTATCCACGAAGGATTTTGGGCATTAAAATCTTCAACATTTTCAATAGTGCCATTTATAACCCGGAATGTTTTACCAGGAGGTAATTTAACGGTTTTATTATTGTAAGTCACACTCACCAAGCCTTCGTAACAATTAACTTCAAAATAGTTTTTACGTTCTTTTACATTAAACTGAGTACCTAAAACTTTAACGACTCCTGCAGTTGTGTTTACACTAAAAGTTTGTCCTTTTTGTACCTTAAAATAAGCTTCTCCTTCTAACGTTAAATCTCTTTTGTCAGCCCATTTTTTTTCGTTAAAAGTTAATTTTGAAGCGGAATTTAATATCACTTCTGAATTGTCCGGTAGTGTAACCGTTTTTGTTTGTGCTATTTGAGTTTCGAAAGATTTAGTGTTATTAAAAAACAAGAAATAGGCTGAGGTCAGCAAAACAACCAAAACTGCAGCAACTCTATAGAATGCTTTGAAGTTTAAAGTTCTGACTTTTGATTTCTTTTTAGAATGGTTTCGGGCCTTAAAAGCTTCCAAGGCAGCGTGAGCATCTACTTTTGGAGTTTCCAATAGTGATGTATAATGAGCAATTTTTTCAAGTGTATCAAAACCTTCAGATTGTTTTAAATCTTCAATTTCTTCGCTTGAAAGCTCATTATTTAACCATTTTAATATCTCTTTTTCGTTTTTCATTTTATATCTCTATGTTTATAAGACAACTAAGTTTTAAATTACCCTATAGCTAAATGACTAATTATATATTCTCTATTTGGGCTCTTAATAGTTGCAGCGCACCGGACATCCTTTTTTCTACGGTTTTTTGGGAAATATCAAGCAGTTCAGCTATTTCTCTGTACTTTTTCCCATCGATTCGATTCATTAAAAATACTTCTCGCTGCGCTTCACTTAATGAGGCGATAGCTTTTGTGAGTTTTTGTTTGAATTCTTCTTCTTCGAATAGATATTCTGGACTTTGATTATTGGTGTCTAAATTTGGAGCGTCTTTGGCGTACCTCAATACTACTTTTTGGTGCTTTATGTTATTTAGAAATAAATTATTGATACTGGTAAATAAATACGTTTTTACTTTACTAAAGTCAATTTTGGAACAATTCTCCCAAATTTTGGTAAATGCATCTTGAACGAAATCTAATGCAGCTTCATCATCACCACATTTGTAATAAGCAAAATTATTTGCTGATTGCACATGTTTTAGGTAAAAATCTCTAAAGTGATTTTCGTCACAAAGTTTACTGTTTTCGTCGCTCATTTAGTTTTAATTCATTTTTGTAGGTTGTAAAAGTAAATTATTTTTTCAAAAAGCAATTGGGTTAATTATAATTGGTTTCTTAGAAAAAATATCTTAAAAGTTAGATTGTTGATTTGTAGTATTTTATGAATTTTTTTGTAAAACTTTATATTTATTTTAAAATTTAAGTAGGGTAAAAAGAAAGCGAGTTGTCTTACTAATAGAAAGGCGTTAAAAACATCGCTTGTAAATATAAAAAATACATTAAATTTGAAAATTATGAAAAAATTAAAAATTGTTACAGGAATTGCATTGATGGCCATCTTAGGATTTACATCATGTCAAAGTGAAATTGATGACGTACAAGGAGAAAATCCAAATACAAATTCGGCGAACTCCACTACAACAAGTAATCTAAAACGTACTTCGATGTACGATGGTACATTTGATGATTTCTTGGATGGAGCGTCATGTTCTTCAATTTTATTACCAGCTACCGCTAAAATAAATGGAGTTCAGGTTTCTATTTTAAGTCAATTAGATTACCAACAAGTTATTTCTATTTTTGGACAGTATAATAATGATCAAGATACAGTTGTGTTACAATTCCCTTTAAGAGTTAGATTAAGTAATTATACGGAGGCTACCGTTAATAATCAAACCGAGTATAATGCGATTCTTAATGCGTGTACATCAGCGGAAACTTCGGGTCAAGATGCTATTTCTTCTGTAAATATTAGTTTCCCAATTACAATTTTAACTTATAATTTAAGTTTACAACAAACAGGAAGTATTGTCATCACATCCGAACAACAATTATATACGTATATGTCTAATGTAAGTAGCACTGAATTATTTTCGGTAAAATACCCGATTTCAGTTGCAATTGCTGATGGAACGAAAACAACTGTTTCAAGTGATGCTGAATTGCAATCCAGTATTAACGCATCTCTAAAAACTGAAGCAACAATGGCAGCAGCAGTTGAAAATTCAAAAAAATTAGAAACTATTTTAGTTAATGGAAAATTTAAAGTAGATTCATTTGTAAGCGCTGGAGTTAACTCAGCAACAAATTATAAAGATTTTACGGTAGATTTTGCAAATAATTTATCGATAACTGCTGTAAATCTACTGAATACAACAGTAAATGGTACTTATGCAGTAAGCTCGGAATTAGATGTTTTGCTAAAACTAAATTTTACTGGAAACGCTACGTTTACGTTATTGAATAATAATTGGAAAGTAACAAGTTTTACTGCTTCGACAATATCATTACAGAGTACAACTAATGCAGCAGTTACATTAGTGTTAAAACAAATATAGGCTACATCTTAGGTGGTGCTTTTTTAAAAGAACAGCTGCTGAACATGATGTAGCTGTTCTTTAAAAATAAACTTAAAATACAAAAGAGAATAATGAAAAAAGTAATTGCAATGTTAACAATGGGTTTTTTCCTATTAGTATCCTGTTCAAAAGATGACGCTAATGATACTGTTGAAACTATAAATCCTGTTACTAATAAACAAACAACCGGAAGTTCTTCGAATGATTTATTATCGGATAAAAAGTTTACTAGGATGGTTATAGAAGTAGTCTACGTACAAGGCTTTGAACCATCAACAACTGCGATTAACAATTTTGTGTCATTTCTTAATGCTAGAACTTATAAACCAAACGGAATAAGTATTGTAAAAAGAGCCATTCCATCACCTGGGAAAGCAACTTTTACCAATCAGGAAATTGTGGCAATTGAAGATGTAAACAGAACAAAATTCAATACATCGAATCAAATAGCGGTTTGGGTATTTTTTGCAGACGGAAAATCATCAAGTGACACAAGTACATCCGTTATTTTAGGCACCGCTTATAGAAATACCTCTTTAGTTATTTATGAGCAAACAGTTCATGGATTGAGTGACAGTTCATTTGAACCTAATAGAAGTTTATTAGAAACAACAGTCATTACGCATGAATTAGGACATATTTTGGGACTAACCAATTTAGGAACCACATTACAAAGTAATCACGAAGATGCGGCCCATCCCAAACATTGCAATGTAGAAACTTGCTTAATGTATTGGTCATCAGAAAGTGGAAAGGGAATTGCAAATATGGTTTCCGGAGGTTCAGCACCACAACTGGACGCGCAATGTATTGCAGATCTTCGTGCCAATGGAGGAAAGTAAAATTTAAATAATAGTATATATGAAACAGATAAAAATAAAATTTTTAATAATAGCTTTATTCATTGGAATAGCCTCAACAATAAATGCGCAAGAGAATGCCACCCATAAATCGAATGGTGGAATTAAAGGAGGATATAATTTAGCCGCTGTAAGTTTTGATGGTGAAGGAGAGACAGAACAACGACATAGTTTTCATGTAGGAATTTATGGCGAGTCATTTATAAGTAAAAGCTTTTCTATTCAACCGGAATTAATGTACTCTCAACAAGGATATGTAATTACAAATAGCAACGGTACTTTTACCCAAAAGCTAAATTACATCAATTTGCCATTAATGTTTAAAGCGTATCCGTCTCAAAATTTCTTCTTGGAAGCAGGACCACAAATTGGATTGGCTGTTTCGCATAAAGAAGAATATGATGGACTTTTTAGTAGTTCACAACAGTACGATCCTAATAGTTTTGATTGGGGAGTTAATTTTGGAGGAGGTTTTAAAACTGATTCTGGAGTAAGTTTAGGCGTGCGTTATCATTTAGGTTTGGGCGATTTGTACGATGAAGGAAAAGCACAAAATAGAGTTTGGCAATTTTCAGTAGGGTTCGATTTATAATCTTAAAAGTATCAGATTGTAAATTTAAATATCAAAAATAAAACCCTTTCAGAGTGAAGAACTTCGAAAGGGTTTTATTTTTGATATTTAGTTTAGGAATATTTTTATAACTTATTAATTGCGAAGTATTTTTAGTTAAAATTAATTAGATAAAAACAGGTTATTATTTTATAATTCGGAATCTGTTTTGGGAATGTGTTTGATGCTTTCTAGATATAACTCGATGTTAATTTTTAATTTCTTGATACGAGAATATTCATTTCCATTAAAAATGATGTAAAGCACGATAAGTGCAGAAATTATGTAAATAACGACACCTGATGTTGCGAAAAGATTGAAGGATATTATAGTGATAATAATACTAAATAATAGTCCAAATATTTTTAATGAATTTTCAGGATTTGATTGGACAGTATTAACTTCAATAATTTCAGGTAATTGTTGTAGTAATGAATTAATTTCGGGTTCATAAATTTCATTTTTTTTCAAATCAGCAATCAAATCTTCAACAGTTTTTATTTTCTTGTTTTTAGAATAAAGGTAAGGGAATATCTCATTGATAAAATTTTGATTTCTTAAATCTTGAATATTCCCAATCAACATTTTAACTTCATTGGGTAAATCTTTTCTGATGGCGATTTCCTTTTTTAAAGCATTAAAGCTTATTGTTGTTAATGAATCAACATTTTTATAAATATATTGAGTTAATTCTTCTTCAGAGAAGGAATTTATTTTTTCCTCTAGAATGATACGATTATCCATGATAAAATGTGGTATTAATTTATGAAAGAGATAAATATTTCTATATCTTTTACAAAAGTATTTCCTTTGGTTGTCATTATTTTACGTAAAACCTCAATTGAAATTATTAAAAATTCATAAAAAAGTAATTGACACTCAGAAATAACAAACTGCTACATTCTCAATTTCGTAAAATAATAATATCTTTGAGTTAAATTAAATTGCAATGACTACAATCGAAACGCCAACACAATTAGAACTTTACTTCCAAAAGTTTCGTCAAAATATAATAGGAATTAATCAAGATTTTCAATCCCCTTACGGAAAAAAACAAATTATTTATACGGATTGGACAGCGAGCGGTCGGTTGTATCGCCCTATTGAGGAAAAGTTGATGAATGAGTTTGGTCCTTTTGTGGCCAATACCCATACTGAAACTACGGTTTCTGGAACAGCAATGACCAAAGCGTACCATCAGGCACGAAACATTATTAAACAGCATGTAAATGCCAATAATGAGGATGTTTTAATTAATGATGGAACTGGAATGACGGGAGTTGTCAATAAATTCCAACGAATTTTGGGATTAAAAATCCCAGAAAATTTAAAGGATTTTATCAATATTCCCGCTGAAAAGAAACCGATTGTGTTTATTTCGCATATGGAACACCATTCCAATCAGACTTCTTGGTTGGAAACTATTGCCGATGTTGTCGTTATTCCTTCTTCTGAAGACGGATTATTTAGTATAAAAAATCTGGAAGTTTTATTAGAAAAATATAAAGATAGAAGTTTTAAAATCGCTTCAATAACGTCTTGTTCTAATGTTACAGGAATTAGAACACCTTATCATGAAGTTGCTAAAATGATGCATCTACATAACGGACTTTGTTTTGTAGATTTTGCCTGTTCAGGTCCCTATGTAAAAATAGATATGCATCCCGAAGATTCCGAAAGTTATTTGGACGCAATTTTCTTTTCACCTCATAAATTCCTTGGAGGACCGGGAACTTCCGGTGTTTTAGTTTTTAATAAAAAATTATATCAAAACTTGATTCCAGATAATCCGGGAGGAGGAACGGTAAGCTGGACAAATCCTTGGGGCGAACACAAATACATTGATAATATCGAAGATAGGGAAGATGGTGGGACACCAGGTTTTCTTCAGGTGATAAAAACCGCTTTGGTGATTCAGTTGAAGGAGCAAATGGGAATTGAAAATATTTTGAAAAGGGAACATGAAATCGTTACTATTGTTTTCGAATTTCTTGGGAACATCCCAAATATTAAAATTCTAGCGGGTCAGCATCGCGATAGGTTAGGAGTAATTTCTTTTTTTGTAGAAGACTTACATTTCAATTTAGGTGTAAAGTTATTAAATGATAAATTCGGAATCCAAACTCGTGGCGGGTGCAGTTGTGCCGGTACTTACGGTCATTTTTTATTGCACGTGGATCAGGAAACTTCCCATAAATTAATTGACGAAATTACACTGGGAGATTTAATCAGAAAACCGGGTTGGATTAGAATGTCTATTCATCCTACAACCTCAAATGCTGAAATTGAATTTGTTTGTAATGGAATTAGAGCATTAGCTGAAAACCATAAAACTTGGGCTTTAGACTATAATTACAATGCAATTACAAATGAGTTTGTACACAAACAGGCACAGCCTTTAGAAGATGAATTGGTAAAAGAGTGGTTTTCTTTTTAAAGGCTTAAAAGACATTGAAAAAATCACGTATCAGAAATTATAGAGTTTCTGATACGTGATTTTTTTTAAAGGAAAACTATTATCTTCGATGTTTCCATCTGTTATGGGTCCAGAAATAATATTCCGGAGCTTCAAGGATTTGTTTTTCAACTTCTTTGATATAAGCATGTGTAATTCCAAAATCAGGAATTGATTTAGGATTATCACTAATAGGAATTATAGTAAGTTCATAATACCCTCTTTTTACCTTTTTTACTTTTGCAAAAATAACAGTCATGTCGTATTTTTTTGCTAACATTTCAGGCCCGGTATGAACAGGAACTTCGATACCCATAAAGCTATCCCAATGAAATATTCTATCCGCTTTTGGAGATTGATCGCTGGCTAATCCATATACACAATGAATATCATTTTTTTGATTGTGTGCAATTAATGGTATTGTTTTATTAGTGGGAACTAATTCAGTATTGTATTTTGAGCGAATGTCTCTAACGAGTTTATCAAAATATTTATTGGCTAATTTTTTATAAACGCCGATACCTTGATAAGATATTTTTTGGTTGAGGGTAATCAACCATTCCCAACTTGCATAATGAGAGGCTATCAGCATAATACTTTTTCCTTTTTTTTCATATTCTTTCATGAGTTCCAGATTTGTTATTACAAATCTTTTGTTCATTTCTTCCGATGTAATAGTCATGGTTTTTATCATTTCCATAAACATATCACATAAATGTTGATAGGATTTTTTTTCGATAACAAGACGTTCTTGGTCATTAAGATGAGGCAATGCCATGGCTAGATTTGCTCGAACAACTTTTTTTCGATACCCAATGATATAATATACTAAGAAGTACACCACATCTGACAACCAATAAAAAATACGAAATGGAAGAATAGAAACAATCCAAAGAAAGGGGTAAGCGATAATAAAAATAAGAAATTGCATGCAGTAATTTTTTTTACAAATATAATGCAAAAATGAACATCGAGATAAATTTTGACTAGTTACTGCGTCTGCATTTGAGAATGACTATATTTACAATTCACAATAAATACACTTTATGAATACCTTTTTAATAGCAATAATTGTTGTCAATGTTTTAATTAGTTACAAGGGTTTTAATGATCTTACCTTTTTTAGAAAATATGAATTTCACGTCGGGAGTATTCGCGCAGGCGAGCAGCTACGAATGGTATCATCTGGTTTTCTTCATGCTGATTTACCTCATTTGATTTTTAATATGATGACCCTTTATTTTTTTGCACCTGTTGTAATTGGTTTTTTAGGTGATTTATCCTTTGTTTTTATTTATTTTGGAAGTTTAGTTTTTGGGAGTTTGTTGACAATGCTTTTCCACAGAGATCAATATAATTACAGAGCTGTTGGAGCATCGGGAGCCGTAACCGGAGTTTTATATTCAGCAATATTATTACAACCGGACATGATGCTGGGTATCTTTTTTGTAATTCCAATTCCTGCTTATCTTTTTGGAATACTTTATTTATTGTATTCTATTTACGGAATGAAAGCCAAGAATGATAATATTGGTCATACAGCCCATTTTGGAGGTGCTGTTGGTGGTTATTTGATAACACTTATCAAAGAACCTCAATTATTCGTAGATCACACTTTAATGGTCATATTATTGGCAATTCCCATAGTTATTCTTTTTGTGATGGAAAAAATGGGAAAACTATAATGGCATAACTTTTGAAAGAGAATTACAACAAAAAACAATTAAATCAGATCAACATGAAAAAAGCAGTACTATTTCTATCTATTATGTTTATGACGCTTTCATACGCACAAGAAGTTAAACAAGTTCCACAGATTAATGTAAATGGAGAAGGCAAAGTAAAAGTTGTTCCGGATCAAGCGACAATATTAGCTACTATTGAAACAAAAGGAAATAATGCCAAAGACGTTAAAAAACAGAATGACCTAAAGATTGAAGCTGTTTTAAAGTTTATAAAAAAAATGAATTTAGATCCTGCGGATTATAAAACGCAACGTGTTTCTCTAAATCCAGAATACGATTATGAAAAAAAGAAACACAATTATAATGCTACACAAACGATCGAAATTTTATTGAAAGATTTATCAAAATATGACGAATTGATGGAAGGATTAGTAGATGAAGGAATCAACAGAATTGATAATGTTACTTTTCAATCTTCAAAATTAACACAATATCAATCTGAGGCAAGAAAACTGGCTATGAAAGAAGCTAAATTGAAAGCAGAGGACTATGTTTCTGTTTTAGGACAAAAAGTGGGTCGTGCGATGACAATCTCTGATAATTCACAAATCTATTATCCACAGCCGATTCGATTTGCAGCCATGAAAACAATGGAAATGAGTGATGCCGCAGCACCAAGAGAAACACTTGCGGTGGGAGAAATTAATATTACGGCTAACGTAAGTGTGAGTTTTATTTTAGAATAATAAAACAAAATTATAAATAGAAAAATCCCGTCTCACTTTTTAGAATGAGGCGGGATTTTTTTTATAATAAATTAAGAAGATTCAGATTTAAACAAGTCTATTTTTTTTATATAAAAAAAACTCTTCAATCGCTTGAAGAGTTTTAGTGGGGAGAGCAGGATTCGAACCTGCGAAGTTTACACAGCAGATTTACAGTCTGCCCTCGTTGGCCGCTTGAGTATCTCCCCAAGACTCAATAAGCATTGCTTATTGTTGCTAACCGGGTGCAAATATATAAACTGTTTTGAAGTTTCCAAACTATATTTGCACTTAATTTTAGTATTATTTTTAAAGTATTGGTATTGAATAAAATAAAAAAATCTCCACTAGGGAGATTTTTTATTTTATTCGATTTAAGTACCTTATTTTGCTAAAAGCGCTATAATTTTTGCTCTTAATTCGTCGCCTCTTAAATCTTTTGCTACTATATTTCCTGATGCATCAAGAATGAAAGTAGCTGGAATAGATTGAACTTTATATTGTGCAGCTATTGGCTCATCCCAAAATTTTAAGTTAGAAACATGGTTCCAAGTCAATTTGTCTTTTGCAATTGCTTCTTTCCAAGCTTTAGCATCTTTGTCTAAAGATACGCCAACAATGTTAAGCCCTTTGGCATGAAACTCTTTGTAAATGGCTACTACATTTGGATTTTCTCTGCGACAAGGACCACACCAAGAAGCCCAAAAATCAACTATTGTAACTTTTCCTAAACATTCTTTCAGAGAAATTACTTTCCCCTCAGGATTAGGACCTGAAAAATCTGATCTTCATTTAGCTTCAGCAGTTGGAGCTGGAGCAGGAGCAGGAGATGTAGCTCCTACAGATGGTGATTTCATTTCAGCAAGTTTAGTTTTAATGGCTTTACCTGGTTTTGTGTTTTTTAATGATTCTTCTAAACTATTGTATAATTTTTCAGATTTTGCAAGATCAGTACTTGGGTCATTAAGCATTCCTTGGATAATTAAAGCAGAAATGAATGATTTTGGGTGTGATTCAGCATAAGTTACATATTTAGCTTTTGAAGCTGTACCTACTTCTTCTTGAATTTTAGAAAACTCTTTCATCAATCCATTGATAACAACAGTATCTTTGGTTTGTTGAGCAGTATTCATCGCTTGCATATTTTTAGTTTGGAAATCGATTAATTTCTTTTGAACTTTTGTAATTTCTTCATTGAAAGTTACATATTCGTCATTATTATAAGTTCCAGATACTTTAGATTTTTGTATGCTGTCTTTGTTTACAACTATGCTAATATCTCCATTTTCTAAAATAAAAGGTATTTTTCCTTGTACTCCTTCTACTTGGATTGTGTGGAAAGAAGGTTCTATAGCTTTTCCTTTAATTTCAAATTTACCATTTTCAATTTTTACGGTATCAATTGCAGTTAATCCACTACCATTTTCATTTGGTGTTTCCAGGATTACTGTTTTTCCATTTTCAAATCCAGTTGCAGTTCCAGAAATGGTATATTTATCTTTTGTACAAGAAGTCAGCATTACAACAGCCGAAAGTAATAAAATTATTTTTTTCATTATTAATTAGTTAATTGAGTTAAGTGTGCAAAAGTATTTAAAATTATAAATTATAAATACTTTTATGACCTAAATTTTTGTTATAATTTTTCATTCTTAATTAAGTGCTGGAATATATTTTATTTAGTTGCCTTTTATTCCATAATTTAAACGGATTATTTTTTTAAGGTCATGGTTTATTGAAAAGGGCATGTTTTTTAGCTTAAATTCAAGTAATAAATTCAAGAATTAAACATGATATTTTTAAGCCTTATTTAAATTGCTAAAAGTTGATTAGGCAATAATGATTTATTTAATTTTTGGAAATACCCATTTATTAAACGGGTTAAAATAAAAAAGCATCCTTTAGAAGGATGCTTAAATGTTTTCTTTATTCTTTTGAAAAATTAATCTTGGTTGATTGTTTTTCTCCATGTAAAAGAATTAAGGATATGTCTTTTTGCAAATCTACTAGGAGAATCAGCATTTACCATTTTTACGTAAGTTGCTTTAGGAACACTAATGTATTCGTAAACGCTTCCGTTTGAAAAATTGATAATCAATCTACCTTCAACGAATTTATAATCTGAAATTGTAGCAGTTGCTATTGTTTCAGTATATTCAGGTAGGTTTTGTTTAACAGTTTCAGGATTGATACTTACCAAAAAGTGGTACGCTTCAATAATTTTTTTACTATTTTCCTCTGCAGCTTTTAATCCTTCGTCATTTCCTTGAAATTTGTCAGGATGCGCTTCTTTCATCGCATTACGATAAATCGTTTTTAAATCTTTAAGCTCAGCAGTTTTTTCTACATTTAGTAGTTTGCGGTATTCAACTATTTTTTTCATAAATAAGGTAACTACTTGTCTTTTAATATAAAATCAATATAATTTGATTTCAAAATCAACAAATTTTTTGCAAAGGTACACTTTTTTTTAAATTTTTGGTTTGTGACAAAAAAATATTCAAAAAAAAGTACTTCAATTGTGTGTTTTTTAAAAAAGCAACGTGAAATGGGACTATTGTTGCGGTTTATTATTGGCTTTATCGAAATTTTTAGACTTTTTTGGATATTTATTATAACTGATATCGCTTGGGTTTTCAATTATTGATTTTATTGTAATCCAATCACCAATAGTATGTTTTTGGGCCATTTTATAGTCTAAAAGATATTCACCACAAAAAAAGTTATTGTTTTCATCTTTTTCCATAATTCCGGTGTACACCCCTTTTTGTAACATTCTTTCTTCAGAAGCTTTGGTCATAATCAATTTATTTAAAATAATTCTAGTTGGCAAAGTTAATCAAATATTACTTGTCTTGCTATGTTTTAGACTTTCTGATTACCTTTGTGTAATGGAAAAAATATTTCGTCCCAACCCGAATTCCTTCAAAAATACTTTTTGTGTCTTTCATGAAGAGTCTTTAGATAGTATAAAAGGATTAGAGCTTCAATACGACAGTAAATCAGGAAGTAAATATTATTATACTAAAGTGGGAATGTATCGTTTGTCGAATCACTGGGGACGATTGGCTAACAGTAAATGGCGTTTAGAGCCTTTGGAACCCGAAACTGATTCTAAAATAAAATTGGGTTTTGCTCCTTGGACTAATTTTTATCCAGATAATGTAGTTGAAGAATTGTATTATTTAGAAGCAAATTATATAAAAAATACGGCCAATTATCAACATAAAAACAATCCGAAATATGATAATAAAGCGATACTTCGGACCAGTTTTGAAACCAGTAAACGAATCAAGCAAATTCGGAATTTACTTAACTTGACTTCATGGGCGAAGTATTTTGATTATGATGATTTAGACGTTTTGCGTCAACAAATAATAAATGAGCTAATTTTCACTAATAAAACTTTAGAAGAAATAAAGAGAGAAATAGTTTAATCATCTGCGGCAATCATTATTAAATCCTTAGTCGTGATAGGTTTAGATAAATAGCCTAAAATATCTGGATACGTTTTTGATTTATTTTTATCTTCAATAGCTATAGACGAACTTACGATGTAAATAATAATTTGTTTGCTTATTTGAGATTTCAACAATTGCATTTCTTCCATGAATTCCCAGCCATCCATTATTGGCATATTGATGTCTAATAAAATTATATTAGGAAGCGATTTATTCTTTTCTAATGAATTCTGTAAGGCATCAATAGCATCTTTTCCATTTTTGAATGTGGAAATTGCTGAAAACATTTCAGATCTTTGAATGATCTTGTTAACGATGATTTGGTAAATAGCATCATCGTCTACTACCCAGATTACTTTTTTTATCATTGAATATAAATTTTAAATGTAGTCCCTACATTAGGCTCACTTTCCACGGTTATATTTCCTCCCATGGCATCAATTTGATTTTTTGTTATAAATAGACCAATTCCTTTTGAATCAACATGGTTACTGAATGTTTTGTACATTCCGAAAATTTTATCTGCATTTCTAACAAGGTCAATCCCAACTCCATTATCAGAAATTTGAAGTATTTTCATATCGTTTTCCATAAACCATTTTATTACTATAGTTGGTTTACGTTCCGGATGACTGTATCGTATAGAGTTAGAAATAATATTATAAAGAATACTCTCTAGATAGGCTGGATTATAATTTATAATTACATCCTTTGGCATGATTGTAGAAATCGAAACGTCTTTGGATGTTATTTGTTCATGAAGTACATTTTGGACTGTATCAATATATTGTTGCAAGTTTAATGGTTCAGATACTAAACCTATATTAGTTCTAATGTTTATTACTTCATTCAAATGAAGCATTGTTTCATTGAGTGAATTAGAGACAGATTTTAATAATTGAATCATTTGCTCTCTTTCTTCTTCTGATTCAGAGGATTCAATTAAAGACATAATCGATGCAATATTACTGGTATGTGATCTTAAATTATGTGAAACAATATAGGAAAAATTGAGCAGTCTTTTATTTTGTTCAGTGACTAAATTGAAGGAATTATTCAAGTCTTTTTCAGCTTCTTTAGTTTTAGTGATGTCAATCATAATTCCACGTAAACTTACGGCTTTACCATTTTCAAAAACAATATTTACAATATCTTTTAGCCAAATAACAGCTCCATTCTTAGCAATCATTCGATATTCAAAATCATGATTTAAACTGGCTTCAGTTTGTAATTTAGAATAATTTTGAACCCATTCTTTGTCATCAGCATAAACATGGTCTCCCCAAAAAGTTTTACTTGCCAACCATTCCTCAGGAGTATATCCTAATATATGCTCTACTTTTTTACTGATAAAAGTAAACGAAAAGCTTTCAATATCACATTCCCAAACAATTCCGTCAATTGTATTAATCAATGATTCCACTCTTTGTTTTGTATCGAGAATAATTTTTTCGGTGGCTCTGCGCTGGGTAATGTCCTCTGTAGAGACAATAATTCGTTCGAATGTTTTTCTATAGCCTCGAATTACATTCCACCTTAAATTAACATCTCGATATTCTCCTTCGGCATTTTTTATCCTGGAGTCTATAATAAATTGTTTTTTATTTTGAGTAATTGCAATTAAATGTTTAATGAAATCATCCGTAGATCTGAAATCAAGTAGATTATTGGTATTAATTAATTCTTCTTTGGTTTTGACTTTATGAAGTTTAAGACATGCATTATTTACATTAATTAATTTAACTAATGAATTACATTTAGTAACTACTTCTGGGTTGCTATGGAAGTAATTAGAAACGATTTCTGTTTTTTCATTGATTAGATTTAATTCTTGAAGGTATATTTTAATTTCCGAAAAATCTTCTTCTCTTAAAGGCAGGGGTGAGTCATCAAATAAACTTTTAAATCGTGTTTCTGTTTTTTTAATTTGTTCTTCAGCTTCTTTTTTTAACGATATGTCTTCAACTATTGCGATATGGCTAGTTACTTTTTCATTTACTTTCCAGAGTGGGGACACAGTAAGATTTACCCAAATAATAGTACCTAATTTTGTCACGTACCGTTTTTCCATAGAATACGTTCTGATTTTTCCTTTCCTTAGTTTTTCTAAATTCATCAGATCTTCTTCTAAATCATCGGGGTATGTTATGGATTGAAAATTTTTCCTTTTCATTTCCTGATTTGAATATCCTAATAAGTGGCAATATTGTTTATTAATCTCAATAAAATTTCCGGAAAAGGAATCTATGTATGCAATTCCTACGGCTGCCTGATCAAAAATAGCCTCAAACTTTATCTCAGAATTTAAAAGTTTTGTTGCTTGCGTATTTACTAAAGACTGTAATTCTTTAGGTATTTTTAAAAGAATATATATCAAGATCCCAAAAAGTGCCGCTAAAATGAGCCCTATAATTGCTGGAATTAAAATTGGGTAATAAAAATAATTTTGGTGTTTAGATATTAGGTATAATTTCCAGTCTCCATCAGTAATATAGGTAGAGATATTGTATTTTTTAGAAAAATCACTTTTATTGGGTAAATAAAAAACTTCTTTTTGTACAGTAACATTTTTCTTTGAAAACTGAAAATAATATTTTGAGTCATCAATATTATTAATTCCTGAAGATTTTAAAAAAGTTTCTAGTTTAATGATAACAGCTGAAAATCCCCAAAAAACATTATTTCTAAAAACAGGAAATCTACCCACAATTCCCATTCCGCCTTGTTTTAATTTTAATGGACCGGCAAAATACATCTTTTGATTTTCAATAGATTTTAAGGCTTCTTTCCTATAAGGAGCCTCTAAAATATTTAAATTCATAGCTGCGTCATTCCCCTTCCTTGGATAAATATACTTAATCACCCCATTAGGAACTAATTGAACGGCATTAATACTATTATTTGATTCCATAATTTTTTTACCTACATAATCAAAATTTTCGGGAACGCCTTTGTCATTAATTGTTAGTGCTAATGTCAAGGTAGTTGTATAACAGTTTTTAAGCGATTGCTCTATGTTTTGATGGACAACATGAAGAATAGTATTCATTTCTCGCTGCTCATCTTCTTTTATAAGTTGATATTGTTGCGAGACAATAAAACCTGTAATACAACTTAGAAATAGGAACGTAAAGAACCCCGTAGTTTTTGGTTTATTTAAAAACCAATTGATGAATTTGGGCCATTTTTTATTCTCCATTTATAATTTTTGGGAGGCTTTGGAAAGCTTATACTTTAAAAAATAAATGTATAAAAAATATTATAAAAGTAAAATCTTATTTTCATAGAAGTTACAGTGTTAATTTTTAAACAATTAAAATATTTTTTTAAGATTAATCTTATAATTATAATGATATATATTGGTGTGAAAACTAATAATTACACAAATAGTATCTCGACTTGTAACGTATTTTAAATTTAGGATCAATACTATCGAAAATTAAATTGACAATTATTTAAAATAGAAATTATCAAATTAAAAATAATTTGAATTTCAATAAATAACCCGAACTTTGCAGAAGTTCTTGAGTCAAATAATTGGTTTGATAATTTAAAAGAAAGTGTCATGAGTAGAAATAACGAGAGAAACATAAAAAAGCACAACGATAAGTTGCATAAAGCTCAGGATAAAGTAAAACAAGCTGAAATTTTTAGAAAGGAAAAACTAAAACAAATTACTAAAAAGTTCAATGAAGATAAGGCTTCAGAAAAATAATAAAAGATGGAAAACAATAAATTTGCAGAGTTGAAAAATGGTGTTCAGGACATAATTGATTTGATTGCCAATAAAAAGGCTAAAGAAGCTAACAATAAGTTAGTTGAAGTTAGTGAGGAACTTGATGAATTACTTGACTTTGCTGAAGAAGATGAAGATTTGATCGAAATTAGTAAGTATCAAGTATTATTGAATCAATTGCATCAAAAAATAATTACGCTTGACGGACAAGTAACAGATACAATTTAAAAGGTTTTTATAAAAAATGATTGAAAAAAAATGTCACTGCGGCTCCCGAAAAAACTTTCAGGACTGTTGTGAACCAATTATTAAAGGTATTCAAAAATCCCCAACTGCGGAAGCCTTAATGCGTTCCAGATATTCTGCTTATGTAACACATGAAGTTGATTATTTATTGGCAACTACGCATGTTTCTGAGAGAGAATACTATTCTAAAGCTGAAATTCTAAATTGGGCAACAAGTAATCAGTGGCTCCAATTAGAAATTATAAACGCTACTGAGAATACGGTTGAATTCAAAGCCTATTTTTTGGATAGTGAACTTCAAAATCAGATTCATCACGAACTTTCAACTTTCAAACTCGAAAATGGAAGTTGGTTTTACGTTGATGGAAAATTTTTTAATTAGTTTCCTCTTTTAATAAAAAGCTGCTTTTTTATGGTTTGAATGTTTTTAACTAAAAATTAATAAACGTTTGTCTAGACTACATTTTAAAATAATGTAATTTTAAAGTCTATGAAAAATGATAATAAAAAAGGATTTTATTTCAAGCAGTACGAAGCACCATTCCAGACTCCGTTTGATAAGCTCTTTGGTATTTTCAAAGAATTAATCGTACACACTTCGGGAGATTTCGATGAAGCAATCGATTGGCTACGGGAATTAGATAAAGAATATAAACTCACCGATGAACACTATACCATTGATGATTTTATCGAAGATTTAAAGAAAAAAGGCTACATCCGTGATGAACTCAAAGACGATGGAACTTCAGGAATTGGAATTACTGCCAAAACAGAGCGCGCCATTCGCCAACAGGCTTTAGACAACATTTTTGGAAATCTAAAACGATCGGGAAGTGGCAATCATAAAACCAAACATTCCGGAAACGGAGATGAGCACACCGGTGAATTTCGAGAATTTCATTTTGGTGATGGATTGGAACGAATCTCTTTGACCGAAAGCTTGCGTAACGCCCAAATCAATAATGGAGTAGCAGATTTTATGTTGACCGAAAATGATTTGGTTGTCGAAGAAACACAGTATAAATCCCAAATGAGTACGGTTTTGATGATTGACATCAGCCACAGTATGATTTTGTATGGTGAAGACCGAATTACGCCAGCAAAAAAAGTAGCGATGGCTCTTGCTGAATTGATTACAACACGTTACCCAAAAGATACTTTAGATATTTTGGTTTTTGGAAATGATGCCTGGACGATTGCAATCCGGGATTTGCCGTATTTAAAAGTGGGGCCTTATCACACCAATACGGTGGCAGGTTTACAACTTGCTATGGATATACTCCGTCGAAAACGAAATACCAATAAACAAATTTTCATGATAACAGATGGGAAACCAAGTTGTGTTCGGGAAAAAGACGGTTCCTATTATATGAACAGCAATGGACTCGACGAATATATTGTCGATAAATGCTACAATCAGGCACAACAAGCCCGAAAATTACACATTCCAATAACCACTTTTATGATTGCCAATGATCCGTATTTGCAGCAATTTGTAAATCGGTTTACCGAAGCCAATCAAGGAAAAGCATTTTATACCGGTTTGAAAGGACTTGGCGAAATGATTTTTGAAGATTATGAAACGAATCGTAAAAAAAGAATAAAATAAAGGACTAGAAAAAGATACAAAAAGACAATTCACAAACATGAAAATAGAAAATATAAAAACCCTCGGAGAATTAAAAAAATCAGGTTACATAAGCAAAAACATCAAGGATGAATTGCGTTCCAATCTTAGAGAAAAAATAAAATCAGGAATAGCTACTTTTGAAGGCGTTCACGGATTTGAGAATACCGTAATTCCAGAATTAGAACGCGCTATTTTATCGCGTCACAATATCAATTTATTGGGTCTTCGCGGTCAAGCCAAAACGAGACTGGCGCGCAAAATGATTGAATTGCTTGACGAATACATTCCATTTGTGACTGGTTCCGAAATTAATGATGATCCTTTGAAACCGATTTCTCGTTTTGCCAAAAATATAATTGAAATTGATGGAGATGAAACTCCAATTTCGTGGTTGCATAGAAGCGACCGTTTCTTCGAAAAACTTGCTACGCCAGATGTTACCGTTGCTGATTTGATTGGAGATGTCGATCCTATTAAAGCAGCCAATTTAAAACTGTCCTATGCAGATGATCGTGTGATACATTTTGGGATGATTCCAAGAGCGAATCGTTGTATTTTTGTCATCAACGAATTGCCTGATTTACAGGCTCGAATTCAGGTAGCGTTATTTAATATTCTACAGGAAGGCGATATTCAAATTCGTGGTTTTAAGTTGCGAATGCCACTCGATATGCAATTTGTTTTCACTGCAAATCCTGAAGATTATACCAATCGAGGAAGTATTGTAACGCCATTAAAAGATAGAATTGGTTCCCAAATCTTAACGCATTATCCGGAAACTATTAAAATTGCTAGAACCATTACAGAACAGGAAGCAAAATTGGATACAGTACAAAGCGATATGGTTTACGTGCCTTCTTTGGCTAGGGATTTATTGGAACAAATCAGTTTTGAAGCAAGAGAAAGCGAATATATTGATAATAAAAGTGGTGTGAGTGCCAGATTGAGTATTACTGCTTTGGAGAATTTATTAAGTACAGCAGAAAGAAGAGCATTGAAGTCTGGAGAAGATAAAACAACTTTACGTCTGTCCGATTTCATGGGAATTATTCCTGCTATTACCGGAAAAGTCGAATTAGTTTATGAAGGAGAGCAGGAGGGAGCAGCCGTTGTGGCGCAACATTTATTAGGTGATGCGATTCATACTTTTTTTCCTGCCTATTTTCCAAAAATTGAAAAACTAGAAAAGCAAGACGAGAAAACGCCTTATACCGATATAATCGAATGGTTTTTTGCCGAAAGTGGTTTTGAATTATTGGATGATTGTTCCGATGAAGAATATGAAAGAATCCTGGGCAGTATTGTCCCGCTTGAAGTTTTAATCAAGAAATACCAACCGCAACTGCAAAAAGAAGATAAATTTTTTATGAAAGAATTTATACTTTGGGGATTGGTAGAATACAAAAAACTGAGCAAAGACCGTTTCTCTGAGGGGTATCAGTTCAAGGATATTTACGGAAGTTTCATCAGTAAATTATAAATAACATACTATTTATTAAACCATAAAAGACATTTAAGGAATTATAAGTTTCTTAAATGTCATATATGGTTAAAATCACGTTTTCTTTTTGATTTTTTAATTTCAAAGAAGAAGATTTTGTGTTATAATTTTTTATTTATTTCATAATGAGACGCTAACAGTTTTATTTAGTCTACCTTGTCACGTTGGCAGTATTTGCAGTCAATAAAAAAGACATGGAAAATAGCTTTGAGGATTTAATTGCCTCTTATATTGAAAATAAAGTTGGGATATCCGAACATTTTTTGAGTGCCGACTTGGCTAATAATTTAAAACAAAATTTACTTACTTTGAATCAGGACAGCCTATTGATGGCTGCAGGAATTGGGAATTCTGAGAAACTTTCTTATGATGGTGCAATACGAGGTGATTCTATTTATTGGCTTGACAAAAAACACAACAATGCATTCGAAAATGAATTCTTTGCTCAAATTGAAGCATTTATTCTTTATCTAAACCAAAGTTGTTATGCCGGAATAACAGGTTATGAATTTCATTATTCGTTGTATGAATCGGGTGACTTTTATTTGAAACATTTGGATCAGTTCAAGAATAATCCAAGCCGAAAATACTCCATGATTAGTTATTTAAATAGCAATTGGCAAGAAAGTGACGGTGGTGAATTGCTGATTCATCAATTGGATAATAATCAGAAAATTTCGCCCACTCAAGGGAAAACTGTTTTCTTCAAGAGTGATGAATTAGTTCATGAAGTTTTGGTTACCCAAAATACCAGAATGAGTATTACAGGATGGTTGAAGAGTGATTAATTCCTAAAAAAGTGTTCCTTGTATGCCCTCTGGTTGTGAATTGTTATTGAATTTAAAGGTATCGGTTACAATAAACTGTTTTATAGTGTCATCAAATCTTCGTAAAACAATACTGTCACACAAAAAATGGATGTCTATTGAGGTAAATAAAGTTTTAGCTCTTTCGAGATTTTCCGGAGTTAATCTTCGTGCAATGGAAAGATGTGGATCATTACTTTTTTTCATATTTTGAATATGAAGTGATTCCTGAATTCGTTTCATTATGGGTTTCAAAATACTTTTAGAATCTTTATGGGGCGAAATAAAAAAGGCGCCATTTGGATAGGAGCTGAATTCATTTAAACATACTTCAACCGGATTTAAAGTGTCACACAATCGATCCAGTTGATTTCTAAAGATTTCAATTTGTTTATCAGTTGCTTTGAATTCACAAATGGTAATATGGCCAATAGAATTTTTACTATGAAACCAGCCTACTTCATTGGCCAATTGTTCTTTCATCGATTTAACCAATGAAACAATAGCTTCCGAAGGGTATATCGCAACAGAATAATCCTTTTCCATAATTTTAATGATTTATGCAAAAGTAAAGAAATAGCTATTGGAAGCTTTTGAAGATTTTATAAATCTAGAGCGTGCCTTTTTTTTTAATAGATATTTTTTTAGTTTACAAATAGGATTTTTATTAAAGCTTTTCTTTGCTTTAATAAAAAGACAATGTAGAAACATAAAATAGTAGTTTTACAGTCAAAATATTGTCTATGTTATTTCTAATTCTAAGCATCATATGCAGTGTAACTGTTGGTGTACTATTTAAATTTTCACGTAAGTATGATGTAAGTAATACACAAATCGTTGCTGCAAATTATGTATTTGCTCTTATTCTTTGTTATTTGTTCTTTAGTCCAGATCTTAATGATGTTGGAATTTCGGCACCTTGGGGTATTTATATAACTATTGGTATTTTGTTGCCGTCTATATTTCTTTTTCTGGCTGCATCCATAAAACATATGGGTATCGTGAAAACGGATGCTGCTCAACGACTTTCGTTGTTTATTCCTATTTTGGCAGCTTGGCTACTCTTCAAAGAAGATTTTAATATGTTAAAAATTGCTGCGCTTGTGGTTGGTTTTCCGGCATTATTGCTCATTCTCGCTAAACCTTCTCAAAACACCGAAAATAAATGGATTTACCCAGCAGTAGTTTTACTTGGCTTTGGAGTTATAGATATTCTTTTTAAACAAATTGCCCTTTATACAAATTTGCCATATACCACTTCATTATTTATTGTTTTTGGAATCGCGCTGCTAATTATGGTTGCGACTGTTATTTATGAAGTAGCATTCAGTAAAGTATCATTAAATATCAAAAATATTCTTTTTGGTGGTTTGGTTGGTATTTTCAACTTTGGAAATATTCTTTTCTATCTGAAAGCACATCAAGCATTTGTTCAAAATCCGTCAACTGTTTTTGGAGGGATGAATATGGGCGTAATTATTGTTGGTAGCCTTGTTGGTATTTTAATTTTTAAGGAAAAATTGACCAAAATGAATTTTGCAGGTCTTTTTTTAGCTTTGATAGCAATAATTTTAATAGTAATCTCACAGACAATTTAAAGATGCCCAAACGATATGTTTTCATTAACTAATTAAGAAATGAAGATGTTTCATTGCTTTTAGTAACTGTCTTTACATCTTGCCGTAAACACGTACGATATAATTTCCGTTTAAAAATTGTTTTGGATCAATTTGGCTTTGCAAGACAACTCCGCTATGAGGGGTTTCGAGCAACAATTGGGCTGCTTGTACTAATGGTGCTGCCGTAGTGGTTTGGATGGCTCTCAATTGATGTTTCCCTACTTTTTGCGGAAGTATGCATTTTGCAATCTCTTTTCTACGCAACATTCCAGCTGCATCTTTGCCTTCTATCGCTGCATATAAAACAATTTTGTCATCTTCAATATGAGGAATTATAGCTTCCATTTTTTCTTGAAGGCTTTTAATTGCGTTAGGTGAATTTCCTAAATTAGCAAGTTGTTCTTGGACCCAAGCATAATGACCTGGATGTCGCAAGGTTTTGTAGTCAAGTGAACGTACTTTTCCTAATAATGCGTCAGGTAGATCCGCTGCACCACCAGAGGTTAGATCGTCTTCGTAAGCAATGCCATCAATAATGATAGCTGCTCTTTCCGATAATGATGGTAGTGTAGTTTTTTTAAAATCCCTTAAGACGATGGTTTCTTTCAGATATTCTGTAGCTACTCCCACCGGACTCCAAGTAAATCCGTAATAATGTGGAGCAACAGCATGATTGGTCAGAGCACCAACTTTCATTTCCAGCTTATCTACCTTATCTATTTCAAAGTCAGTACAAAACTGTTGAAAAAGTCCATTGGCTAACAAGTCGATGTAGCCGGGAGCCAGACCAGTTTGAAGCACAAAACCAGTTTTGGCGTCTTTTGCCAAAGCCATTATTTCTTCGGTTTCTGAAACATATTCTGTGAGGTTGGCGTAATGCAGATTAAAATCTTTGGCGAATTGGGCTATCCTAGGTGCTTGGCTACCCGGAAGACAGTCTAGAATAATATCTCCTTGATGCAAGATTGCTTTCATTTCATCCGTTATACCTTTTTCAGCAAGGTGGAAATCCTTAATGAAACAGGATTTTGTTGTTCCTTCTTGAATCCAATGTGCTACTTTTTTTGCTTTTGAATGGGTTCTGTCACCAATAAAAAGAGTAGGAGCTACTTCACTCCATTCCATCAATAACAAACCAACAGCTTCGGCAATTCCACCGGCTCCAGCTATAACAATATTGTGATGTTTTTTCATATATTAAAGGTACTATTTTTTCTTGATTTAGGATAGTAATTTGTTGATTATGCAAACCGGATTCCTGTCAAGGATAGTAACGAAAAGGCCCCTTCCTCCTGCGGACTTGTACTAATAAGAGGATTTGTAGTCCTCTTTTTTTGTTAGTTTGTCCCGTACTAAAATAAAGCTTGTCAAAATGGGAGCATTTATTATTTTTATACACTTTAAAGGAAATAGGCATTCTATTGTATTCGTTTTTATAAAGAAGTACTAGTTATAAATTGTTTTTTACTTCGTAACCAGCTTGTAAGACGTACTTCTGCTATTATTTCCGGTGCAATAATGCCTTTATTCATTAAATTTTGAATGAGTCATTAAAAACTGTAGAACAATTATACTTTGCGATTATGATTTTGAATTTCCAAATGATATGCTACAAGCAATAGATCGTTTTGAACGCTAAGCAGAAAAAAATTAGGATAGAATTATTTAAAGCAATTTTATAATATTCAAGAGAACTGGTAATAGAGCATGGATTGTAAAATTACCGTCATAACAGTAAAAAATTGAATTATATTTGTTTATTTAAGCATTTAGGTTTATTGAAAATTTTCAGCACGGGACTTAATAATGTTGCAAGCGAGACTCTAAGTAATAATAAATTTTAAAAATGAAGTTAAACAAAAGTGCTGGAATACTTTTATATAAAAGAGCCCATGGTCAATTGTTTGTCTTGCTGGTACATCCCGGTGGTCCTTTGGGGAAGAGCAAGGATTCGGGTCATTAGTCTATACCAAAGGGAGAATTTAGTGAAGATGAAAATGCATTTGATGCCGCTATCAGAGAATTTGAGGAAGAAATAGGTGCTCGTTTAGATGGCTATTTTATAAAACTTTCTGCTGTAAAATTTAAACCAGGTAGGGGTCTTATTTTGCAATTACTAGGGAAGAAGGAACCCTCAATAAGACCAGTGCATTGAAAGAAAAATATCAAGTAAATCTATAACAAACAATTGTATTGGATGTTTGCGTAAAATTATAATAATCCTAATTTTTTAGCTTTATCTATTAGATCCCAATCACTGCCTTTTCCCATTAATAGCTGCTCTTTTATATTTGCTTTTCTTTTTTCTATAGCACTCATAGAAAGAGGAATATAGTCAGGAAGATTAACAGTTTTAACTCCTTGTGCAATTAGAATTAGAATCTGACTATCATGTTTATCCCAATTTATATCTTTTTTAAACAATTCTCTCTGAGATTCTAGTATAGTAGGGCTTCGGTATATATCTCCATTCATAATTTTTTTACAAATAATAGGGAATAATTCAAAGTTAATATCACTTTTAGAAACAAAACCTTCTGGGTTTATCTCTTTAATGATTTTATCTACAGTAAGGGGTTCACTGTGCATTGTAAGAAGAATAATTTTACAATTTTTATAATTTTTTCTTAGTAGCGAAGCTAGGTTAACACCATTTTCAATATTAAGCTCTTTACAAGGAGGAAGACTAATATCTAATAATGCCAAATCAATATTTGTATTTTGCTTTAGATGAAAAGATATTTGGTTGTAGGCATCTTGACAATTATAACTTTTTATAAAATTGGGAATATTTTTTTGAAATTGGTTATCTGATAAAAGGTTACTATAGCTATCAACTGTCATAGGGTGGTCATCAACTATCAAAATATTAAGGGGCTTATTCATCTTTGTTGGATTTCGTGCAAAATTAATTAAATATTACGGTTATACCGTAATATTTAAAGACAGTAAAGTTGTTTTTTTGTGATTAACCCAAATTTAATTTTTATGAAAAGCAAATTGTACATAGCGGGAATTGTTTCCCTTTCTTTTTTAACTTATTCGTGCTCCAGTGATGATGAGAGTTATGACGTTCAAGAGGTTAAAACTAAGAATTTTGAAATCACACCTCAGGCTGTTTTGAATGCAAAAACCATTGATTCCACTACAGTGAAATCAGGCCCGAAAATAAGTACTACAAGGGTAAGTGAGGAAGACGGTGATCCAAGCATTATCATACCACCAAGATAGTATTAAGTTCTACTTAATTGAAACAAAAGTACCATATGATTTATTTGTAAATCATATGGTATTCTTATTTCAAAATACTACATTTGAAATTATAAAATAATAATGCATTTTGAGTACCACTATTAAAATAATCTGTTTACTTCTACTATCCTTTTTTTTTTCATGCCAAAAGAATGAATCGGATGTCTCTGCAAAAAACGATACTGCTTTATTTGACAAAACTTACTTAGATGGTTTAGGAAAAAATAAAAAAGAGAAATACTTAGATTCAATAATTGATTTATTAAAATCTAAAGAAAATGATTCCATTGTTAGAGAGGTCTATTTAAATGTCGCGACGGAATATTATTATACCAATAATTTAGAAAAATCTTTATCTTCCAGTTTAAGAGCTTTAAAACTATCAAAACAGGCTAACGATAGTGTCAGAATTCCAAAAGCCCTATTTTATGTAGGCGATTGTTATCGAAACTCAAAAAGTGACAGTGCTTATTTTTACTATTTACAAGCAGAAAAATTATATTATAAAATTCACGATTATGATAATATAGGCAGAATGTTATTCAATAAAGCCTATGTTTTATTTTATGACGGAAATTATGTAGAATGTGAAGTTGAAATTTCTAAAGCATTACAGTATTTAAAAAAATCTACCAATTACCGCCTGATTTATTCTTGTAATTCGTTAATGGGAAATTGTTTAGAGAAATTGGTTAATTATGATGAAGCCTTACGTTATCATGAATTAGCCTTACGTAGTTTAGAAAAAATGAAAATTAAGGGAGAAGATAAAGATGTAGTAAATATTTACAACGTAAGTTCTGTTATTAATATATGCAATTTATACGATTTAAAAGGGGAGTTTTCTAAGTCCATAGAAAAACTACAAAACTTACTTTCAAAAGATTTAAGAAAGAAATCACCTGGCCTATATGCTAATGTTTTAAGTAATTTGGCTTATTCTAAGATGAAAAACGGGGATTATAAAAATATTGAATCCATGTTTTTTGAATCCTTAAGAATTGTCGATAGTATAGGGGTTGAGTCTGATATTTTGTATAAAAAAATACACATAGGTGAATATTTTTTAACTCAGAAGGATACAGTAAAATCAATTCAAAGTTTAAAAGAAGCGAATAAATTAGCCGTTAAAATTAAGAACAGTAATGAAATTTTAGCTTCATTAAAATTGTTATCCGAATTAGATAAGAAAAATAGGTTGTTTTATGCAAATGAATATATTAAAGTAAGTGACAGCATTAATGGAGTTCAAAAAAATGCTCATAATAAGTATGCCAGAATTGAATATGAAACTTCAAGAATAGAGGATGAAAATAAAGTTTTGACAAAAGAGAACTTCTATATTTTAATTGTTTCGTTTGGGTTAGTTTTAATGCTGATATTAATTATTGTTTTAAGATATTTAAAATATAGAAATAAAGAGTTGCAGTTTTTTAAGAAACAGCAAAGAGCTAATGATGAAATATACCAACTATTGACAGAGCAACATAAAAAAATTGATCTTGCAAAAGAGAGTGAGAAGCGCAGAATAGCTAAAGAATTACATGATGGTGTAATGAATAAAATTTATGGTGTTCGAATGAATTTAGGTTTCTTTAATTCTTTGATAGACGAGAAAACAATTGAAAAAAGAAAAGTATATATTTCTGAATTACAGAATATTGAGAGTGAGATTAGAATGATAGCACATGACTTAAGTCGAGGCTCTTTTTTTGAAGGGAATGATTTTAATGTACTATTGTCAAGTTTAATAGAAAATCAAAAAGAGTTCACTAAGACCCAGTTTAAATATGTAAATGATGGAATGTTTGAATGGACCACTGTTGAAAATATATATAAGATCAATTTATACCGTATCATTCAGGAGGCTATTTTAAATATTAATAAATATGCAAATGCAAAGAAATGTGAAGTAATAATTCAGAGAAAGGATGACGATATTTTACAACTTAGTATTACTGATGACGGAGCAGGATTTGATATGAAAAGTAAAAAAGGCGGTATTGGATTAACTAATATGAAAGAAAGAGCAAATTCTTTAAAAGGCCAATTTAACATTGAATCAAAAATTGGAGAAGGAACAAAAATTGAAGTTGTTTTTAATCTTCAGACACTATCTTATTAAATATTCAAAAAGGAGTGAAGCTGGTAAAAAGTTCACGTCTTCGTGAGCTTTAAATATTTGCGAACAGATAGTGCCATTATATTAACTAATAATAGCAAATGTACTAATTGTAAATAGTTGTAACAATTATGATTCTCCTTTTTTGAGCTCCTCAATAAAAAAGGAGGTTGACATCTCAGCTCTAGCAAGAAAAGCATTTGCAAACCTTTGCGTACTACTAAAACCAGCTTCTTCAGCTAATGCCATGTTAGTATAATTCCTTATTCTTTTATCTTGTTTTAATAGCAAAATTATATAGTCTACTTTAAGATCATTAATATACTTTGTAAATTTTTTTTCTCTGTAATGGTAGATTATCTGTGACAGATATTTACTATTAGAATCAAAAGCTGCTGTAAGTTTTGCCAATGATAAATCTTTTTTCAGAAATTTTTTATCCTTTTCAAATTTTTCCAATTGTTTCAAAACAGACGCAACAGTGTCTTTATTTATGTCTAATACTCTTTTGTTTATATTTTTGACTTCAACTTTAGTAACCTCATTTTTTTTCATAAGATCCTCAAACTTTTGTCTGTACATATTCTTGTTTCTAATATGTCTATAGGTAAGGAACAATATAGAGAAAAATAATAAAGCGATTACAGTTATAAAAATGAAATCATTATGTTTTCTTCTATCAAGAAGGGTTTTTAATATTGTTTCTTTCCAAAAGGAGTTCTTTAGTATCATATTCTTTATGATTTCTACCGGATAAATATTGGTATTTATTATTTAAAATACTGTCCGTTTTAAGTAATTTTCTGATGCAGTGACGTTGGGCTTTCAGATTATGATGGGTCTTATAATACCTTATTATCAATTCGTAGTTCTCATGAAGATCAGGTGAATGTAACTTTTAGCATCAAAAATTCCATCTGCTCTCCGATGCAGAAAATAAAGGCCCTTATTTACTGGGGTTTACAAAACTTGAAGTACAAATAAAGTACTGATTTTAAAAAAAATAACACTAAATAACACAAATTTTTATCCATTATTTCAAGTGGAACGCCGAATTTAGTCGATTTGTAGAATATCTTTTTTAAGAACACATAAACCCAGTGGTTAAAGCAAATTTATAAAATTATAGTTATATTTTTATAAAAATAGTCACAACATATTGTTTATCAAGACTAAAATAAAATCCTTTACACCATCACGCATAGGTTCATTATCTATTGATTGATAAGATTTTAAAGTAATTACACTGCAAAATCTTAGTAAATTATAGCAAAGGTTCTATTATCTTGATTTCCAGGACTCCAAAAATCCATCCAAGCTGAAGTTGGTTTGAAAAAAAATAGAAAATTATTTTTCTGGAGAAAATAAACATCACAATCGACTTTGTAAATATCTGTAAATCATTTAATTATATTTTAAAAAATCCGTTAGTGCATACGTGAATTTTGAAACTAATTATAAAAATAATGCAACAAAATAAAGAAATAGTTAGCGCAACTTTGTATTATAATTTTACTAAAATGAAATTAAAAAACTGTCAGAGTTTTTAATAAGGGTAAAGGTACAAATAGTAAAACTAAGTCTGATTAAGATGAATTAGCAGAATAATAAATTATTAATTGATTCTTTTAATAAAGAATTTATTTGATTATTTGAATTTACTCCTGCTTATTTTTATTAACTTTATTAATGGTAAATGAGTTTGATATTATATGTATTAAAAAATAGCTATTTTATTGTAAATCAACTAATTAGCGTGTTTAAAAAATTGAATTTAATTCCTGAATTAAGTCAAATTGTCCTTATACGGGAGTAAATAACACTTTTAATATTTCAAATTTATTACTATAGTTTTACTTTTATCTTGTTAAAATTAATGTTAGGGCGTTTTAGTATATTAAAATTAAATCTCAATATTAATTGTTTAAATCTTTTGTTATGATTAAGTCCAATGTATATATAAACATTAGAAAGATAAGAGAATTGAAAAATTTAACGAGAGAATATGTAGCTGAAGAATTGAAAATGAGTATGAGCGGATACGGTAAAATTGAACGAGGTGAGGTTGATTTAACTGTATCTAAATTGATTGAAATTTCTAAGGTTTTAGATGTCTCGATAGAATTTATATTCAAATTTGATGTTTCTATTTTTTTTAATGATACTAAAGGACAATAAAGCTAAATAAATTTTTACAAAATAAATGCACAATTAATTAAATTATGATACTCTATGTAATGATTATATAATACGAAATGTTCTCTTTTTTTACTGAATACTCCCCAAATGAGCCTACATGATTTTATGGATTTTAAACATTAATTTAAAAAACAAAATTATGGCTGTAAAAAACATCTATATTAATATTAAAGAATGCCGTGAGCAAAAAAATCATAGCACAGATTATGTGGCTATACAAATGGAAATGACTGTTAAAACATATCTAGAAATTGAAAAGGGAAGTGTAGACTTAAAATTATCAAAGCTAGATAGGTTGGTCAAAATTTTGGGTGTCAAAAAAAGCGAAATATTTAAATTAGAGTATTAATTATTTCACTTTTTTTGAATCCTAAAATTGATGTACTACTGCTAATTTTTATTAAAAAAAGAGTTTTAATGAAGGATTTTTTCTTCATTAAAACTCTTTTTACTTGTATTTATATTTTTACTTTTAAAACATATCCTAAAGATTCTAAAATTAAAATATAATGCGTTTTTGTAATGTCTTTTACAAAAGCATTTTGTTCACAAAAAGGTCCAGAATGTAACTTTATTTTATCTCCAATTTGGTACTGCATAACCGAAATCTCCGTGGCAGTATCTCCAATTGTGAGCCATTCCTTAATAGTCTCAATTTCTTTGTCTTTTACAATAGCATGTTTTCCTAACCAAAATAAATACCTCTCAACACCAGGTGACAGGAATACCATATTTCTATCTTTTTCAGCTATTTGCACAAAGATATAATGGTTAAATAAAGGTACTTCTACCTTTTTTTTCCTATCAGATCTTTGCACTATTTTTTGAATCATGGGACAATAACAGTTTACCCCAAGCCGCGTTAATTGTTCAGCTGCTCTTTTTTCCCATTTGGGTTTTGTGTATACTACGTACCATTTCATTGTCTTTATTTTTTTAAATTTAGAATTATCTACTTTTAGATATTAGAAATAATACTAGACTAGTTCTTAGTTTTTGTAATTGTAAAACTAAAATTTCTATTATCGTTAGGTTGTATTTAGATTTTTGATTATTAGTTAATTGTGTTTTTAAAAATCAAGATTTTCTATTATTTACTAACTAAGTTTTAGGATGATAAATTTAACTTCTATCCTTTCCGTTTACTTGTTGTTAATATGTTTTTTTATCCTGATTAAGGATTTCTAGCAACTAAAATCTCGTTTTTAAACTTCATTCCTAAGTTAATTTTGTTCTTGTTATCAGTAGTTAATTCAATGGTAATATTGATTTTATTTTTTGGAGTTTTTGTTTCCGAGATTTAACTCAATTGGTAGAAGTTAAAAATGCTGATTTTTAATTGATACAACATTAATTTTTTCTTTTTTGAGTAGTTATAATGTAACTATTCACGGGGAACCCTTATTCAATTCTTAAAAAAAAACATTGAAACCAAGAAAACGGTTCACAATATTTTTCAAAAATAAATTTACATTACCAAAAAACGATTTTTTAATTTTAAAACATTAAACAGATGAAAATTGGAATAACCTTTAGTGCTTTTGATTTGTTACATGCAGGGCACGTTAAAATGCTTGAAGAAGCTAAACTAAATTGTGATTATTTAATTGTTGGTTTACAGACGGATCCTACTCTAGACCGCCCAACAAAAAATAAACCTACCCAAACTGTTGTAGAACGCTATATACAATTAAAGGCCTGTAGGTTTGTTGATGAAATAGTCCCTTATGCAACTGAGCAAGATTTAGAAGATATTTTGAAGTCTTTTACCATTGATTTGCGAATCGTAGGTGATGAATATAAAGAAAGAGATTTTACTGGGCGAACTTATTGTGAGGAAAAGGGAATCGAGCTCTATTTTAATACCAGAGACCATCGTTTTTCGAGTACTAGCCTGCGTCAGGAAGTGTATCAAAAAGAACTTTTAAACACACACTAATGGTAATTAGTAACGATATAACTCATGTAGTTTTAACAGGCGGAATTGGTAGTAGATTGTGGCCTCTTTCCAGAAAAAGTCAACCTAAACAATATCTTGAGCTTTTTGATGGGCAGTCACTTTTTGAAAAAACAGTGGCTCGTAATGAAAATGTTTCCAATAAAACGATAGTGGTTGGAAATATTGAAAATTACAAAATGAGTAATACCATTATGTTAAAATTCAATAAACCATTTACTCATATTGTAGAAGCTATTCCGCGTAATACTGCTGCTGCAATTGCTTTTGCCGCATTTGCATCAAAACCGGAAGATGTTTTATTGATTACGCCATCCGATCATATTATAGAAGGGAACGATTTGTACGATACTGCTTTAAAACAAGCGATCGCATTAGCTAATCAAGATTATTTGGTGACTTTTGGCATAAAACCCACTAAACCAGAAACAGGATATGGCTATATTGAATTTGATGATGAAAATGTAATTGCTTTTCATGAAAAACCGAATTTAGAAACGGCAACAACCTACCTGGAAAACGGAAATTATTTTTGGAACAGCGGACTTTTTTGTTTTAAATCAGGTGCTTTTTTAACAGAATTAGAAAAACAAGAGCCAGAAGTTTATACCACTTCAAAATTGGCTTGGGAAGCCAATAAAAATGGTTTTCTAGACTACGAATTGTCACTCAAAATTCCTTCCATCAGTGTCGATTTTGCGGTAATGGAACGAAGTACTAATATTAAAGTTGTTCCTACCCATTTTGATTGGTCTGATTTAGGTTCGTTTGAATCGGTTTATGATTACTTGGTTCATAAAGGGCATCCCACTGATGTCTCTGGGAATATTGTAATAGGTACCGCTATTCACACCTCTTTTGTAGGTCTCGAAAATTGTTTGTTAATTCATACTGATGATGCCTTATTGGTCTTGCAAAAAGAAAATTCACAAGAGGTAAAACAGGTATATCAGCAATTAGAGTTATTAGAATCCCCTTTATTATAATTAAGGTTTTTCTAAACGATAATAATATAAAAAAGAGTTATTTAATTCTATAAACGTTACAATAAAAATAACAGATAAAAACCTTTAATATGATTCAAATAGAACATGATAACAGACCTTGGGGAGAATATTGGGTGTTAGAAGATGCTAAAACCCATAAAGTTAAAAGAATTCAAGTAAATTCAGGAGGCAGATTGTCCTACCAATACCACTTCCATAGATCAGAAGTTTGGACTGTTGTATCGGGTATTGCTCGTATTACACTAGATGGAACAATAAAAGATTATTCGGTTGGTGAAACGGCTATAATTCCACAAGGGATGCATCATAGAGTTGAAAATCCTTTTGACGAACCATTACTATTTATTGAAGTGCAACACGGAACCTATTTTGGTGAAGATGATATTGTTCGAATAGAAGACGATTACCAAAGAGCATAATAGCTATTTATTATACGAATCTCATGATAGATAAAAACTCAAAAATATACATAGCAGGTCACAATGGAATGGTAGGAAGTGCCATTTGGAGAACCTTGACTACAAAAGGCTATACTAATCTAATTGGAGCATCTAGCAAAGAGTTGGATTTGAGAAAACAAAAAGAAGTGAGTGATTTTATCCAAAAAACAAAACCAGACGTCATTATTGATGCTGCTGCTAAAGTGGGAGGTATCTTGGCGAACAAAAATTTTCCGTATCAATTCCTAATGGAAAATATGCAAATACAAAATAACCTTATCGATGTAGCCCACCGTTCGGGTGTTGAGAAGTTTATTTTTTTAGGAAGCTCTTGTATTTATCCCAAATTAGCGCCACAGCCATTAAAGGAAGAGTATTTGCTAACAGCTGCTTTAGAACCCACTAACGAATGGTATGCTTTGGCAAAAATCACTGGTGTAAAAGCCTGTGAAGCCATACGCAAGCAATTTGAAAAAGACTTTGTGAGTTTGATGCCAACTAATTTATACGGTACGCATGATAATTTTGATTTGAACAGTTCTCATGTTTTGCCCGCTATGATTCGTAAATTTCATGAAGCAAAACAAAATAATAATGCCGTAGTAGTCCTTTGGGGAACTGGTACACCCATGCGAGAATTTCTATTTGTAGATGATATGGCGGCGGCAGTAGTTTTTGCTTTAGAAAACCAACTTCCTGATTATTTGTATAATGTAGGAACAGGGGAAGATTTAACCATCAAGGAATTAGCTGCTACAGTCCAAAAAATTGTTGGGCATTCTGGGGAGATTATCTGGGATGACACCAAACCTGATGGAACTCCACGAAAATTAATGGATGTTTCCAAAATGAACAACATCGGATGGAAACATCAGGTGAATTTAGAAGAAGGAATTCAAAAAACCTATAATTGGTTTTTAGAAAATATCAAAAATTTTAAACAAATTAGTTATTAATAGTTTTCACTTGCAGTACCCTCCAAAGTTCTTTAGAGTAAGACTTCATAAATTTTGCGACTTTGCGCCACAATGCCTTTGTGCCTTATAATTACAACATGAATCCATTAAAAAAAACTGCCTTCATTACGGGAGTAACAGGACAAGACGGAGCCTATCTAAGTGAATTTTTATTAAAAAAAGGCTATATCGTACACGGATTAAAAAGACGTTCTTCTTCATTTAATACGGATCGAATTGATCATTTGTATCAAGACCCTCACGTAGAAAATAGGAACTTCATTTTACATTATGGTGATATGACTGATAGTACCAATTTGACTCGTTTAATTAAAGAAATTCAACCTGATGAAATTTATAATTTAGCAGCTATGAGTCATGTAGCAGTTTCATTTGAAACTCCAGAATATACAGGAAATGCTGATGGATTAGGAACCTTACGACTTTTGGAAGCTGTTCGTTTCTTGGGATTAGAAAAAAAGACTCGTATTTATCAAGCATCAACTTCTGAGTTGTATGGTAAAGTACAAGAAGTACCCCAATCAGAAACAACTCCTTTTTATCCACGCTCGCCTTATGCAGTAGCCAAGATGTACGCCTTTTGGATTACCGTAAATTACAGGGAAGCCTATGGGATGTATGCTTGTAACGGAATTTTATTCAATCATGAATCACCCATTCGTGGAGAAACTTTTGTAACTCGCAAGATTACTAGAGCGACTTCAAGGATTGCCTTGGGATTGCAAGACAAATTGTACTTAGGAAATCTGGATGCGAAACGAGACTGGGGCCATGCCAAAGATTATGTGCGTATGATGTGGATGATTTTGCAAGCTGATGAACCCGAAGATTGGGTAATTGCCACAGGAATAACAACTCCAGTTCGTGAATTTGTACGCATGAGTTTTGCCGAAGTAGGTATTGAATTAGAATTTAAAGGTGAAAGTGTAGAGGAGAAAGGCTTTGTAAAATCTTGCAGTAACCCTAATTATCAAGTTCCAATAGGTAAAGAAGTATTAGCAGTGGATCCAAAATATTTTAGACCTACAGAAGTAGATTTGCTAATAGGTGATCCCACAAAAGCCAAAACTAAACTGGGCTGGGAATGTCGATACGATTTAGCAGCATTGGTTAAAGACATGATGCAATCTGATTTAAACCTCATGAGGAAAGACCAATATTTGAAAGAGGGAGGTTATACTACCTTGAATTATTTCGAGTAGCTGATAAAAGGAAATAGTTAAAAAATAACTGCAACATAAAATTTTCTGCCTCATAAAAAAATTATTAAAATGAAAATCAAAAATATTTGCTGTTTAGGTGCTGGCTACGTAGGTGGTCCAACAATGTCTGTTATAGCCTTGAAATGTCCAGAAATTAAAGTGACTGTAGTCGATTTAAATGAAGCGCGCATTGCGGCGTGGAATGAAGAAAATTTAGATAAACTACCCGTTTATGAGCCTGGGCTAGCTGAAGTGGTTCGTGAGGCAAGAGGACGTAATTTGTTTTTTTCTACTGAAGTGGAAAGTGCAATTGACGCTGCGGACATGATTTTTATAGCAGTAAACACTCCTACTAAAACCTATGGTGAAGGGAAAGGAATGGCCGCAGATCTCAAATTTGTTGAGTTATGTGCCAGACAAATAGCCAGAATAGCCAAAAACGATAAAATTATAGTCGAAAAATCAACACTTCCAGTACGAACAGCCGAAACTTTGCAGACTATTTTAGACCGAACAGGGAACGGGGTCAAATTTGAAGTACTTTCCAATCCCGAGTTTTTGGCCGAAGGAACAGCCATCAATGATTTATTTAATGCAGACCGTGTTCTAATTGGAGGAAAACAAACTGAAAGTGGTCAAAAAGCGATTCAATCCTTGGTTGATATTTATGCGCATTGGTTATCACCAAAACAGATTTTAACCACGAATGTATGGTCTTCTGAATTGTCAAAATTAACGGCCAACGCCTTTTTAGCACAGAGAATCTCTTCGATTAATGCATTATCTGCTTTGTGTGAAGTCACTGAAGCCGATGTTGATGAAGTTGCCAATGCCATTGGAACCGACAGTCGAATAGGCCCCAAGTTTCTTAAAGCCTCGGTAGGTTTTGGAGGATCTTGTTTTCAAAAAGATATTTTAAACTTGGTGTATTTATGTCGTTATTTTAATTTGCCAGAAGTGGCTAATTATTGGGAGCAGGTAATTATCCTGAACGATTATCAAAAATATCGTTTTGCAAAGAATATTATTAGTTCTCTTTTTAATACCGTTAGCGGAAAAAAAATAACCTTTTTAGGTTGGGCTTTTAAAAAAGACACCAACGATACTCGGGAATCGGCAGCCATTTATGTAGCGGAACACCTAATTGAAGATGGTGCGGAAATCCATGTATATGATCCCAAAGTTTCTGAGGCAAAAATTATAGCCGATATGTGCTATTTATGGGAATTGAACGGACTTACAGAGCAGAAAATTGCATCCAAAATAAAACAAATTTTTGTGTATCAATCTCCAATGGAAGCTCTCGATCAAGCGCATGCAATTGCTGTTTTGACCGAATGGGACGAATTTAAAACTTACGATTGGAATGCCATTTATATCAATATGTACAAACCTGCTTTTGTATTCGATGGTCGTAATATTCTAGATGTGGAAAAATTAAATGCCATTGGTTTTGAGGTTAAAGGAATTGGTAAAGGCTAAGCCTTTCCATTGCGAAAAAAATCTATTTTTTAACTGTATTAATTCTATTTCTTGAAAGATACTTTGATAAAACTCAAACAACATCCCAAGTATGATACGGTCGTTAGTTGGGGTAAATTAATTTCTATTACAGGAAGTGCCCAAATTATTGTACAGGCTGTTGGATTTGCTTGCGGGATTCTCATCATTCGCTTGTTACCCGTTCAGGAATATGCCTTTTATACTCTGGCCAATACGATGTTAGGTACAATGACGGTATTAGCTGATAGCGGAATCTCTACTGGAGTCATGGCGCAAGGGGGAAAGGTATGGCAGGACAAAGAAAAATTGGGTGCCGTTTTAGCGACAGGTATAGATTTAAGGAAAAAATTCGGTTTTGTGAGTTTGGTGGTTTCTGTGCCTATTTTGTGTTATCTTTTAATCCACAATGGAGCAAGTATTGTAACGACCTTGCTTATAGCATTAGCCTTGATTCCTGCTTTTTATGCTGCCTTGTCAGATTCATTGTTGGAAATAGTGCCCAAATTGCATCAGACGATACTTCCCTTGCAGAAAAATCAAGTAAGCGTTGGTTTAGGCCGCTTATTATTAACGGGATTGACAATGTTTGTATTTCCTTGGGCATTTATAGCCATTTTGGCGGCAGGTTTGCCTCGTATTTGGGGTAATGTTCAATTGAGCAAAATAGGTTATGACTTTGCCGACGAGAATCAGCAACCCGATAAGGAAATCCGTGCCGAGATTTTAACTTTGGTAAAGCGGATCATGCCAACGTCTATTTATTATTGCGTATCGGGACAAATTACCATTTGGTTAATTTCTGTTTTTGGCAATACTAATTCCATAGCACAATTGGGAGCTTTGGGGAGATTAAACATGTTGCTTTCACTATTTAGTGTTATAATCACTACTTTGATCATTCCTCGTTTTGCTAAACTAACATCTGATAAATATCTTTTATTACAACGCTTTATCCAAATAATGGGAATATTAGTTATTCTATTAAGTGCAGTAGTTGTGATAGTTTATTTATTTCCAACTCCAATCCTCTGGCTCCTTGGCGATGCATATAAAGGATTGCCCTTCGAGTTGTTTTTGAGTGTTATGGGAAGTTGCATAGGATTAATGACCGGAATAGTTTTTTCATTATACAATTGCAGAGGTTGGGCATTTAATCCTATTATTGGAATACCACTTGGTGCATTAGGGATTATTTTAGGAGCATTATTTTTTAAATTAACTACTCTTTTAGGCGCATTGTATTATAACCTTTTTTTAGCAGCTTATTCATTCCTGGTTAATGTTGGATTTGCTTTTTATAGTCTGCATAACTTGAAAAAAAATAATTGAAATGTTTTCCCTGTTTCAAATCGGATAAATAAATAATTAAGTAAAAAAATATGAAATTAAATATACTGAGCAATAAAATAGGTTGGTTTGGGAAATTCTCCGGTTATGAATGTCTAACAGAATATTTTCCTAAGGGTGTAAGTTTGCAGATTACAAGTTCAAAAAAACATTTTTTCAGTAAGGCTTTTGGCAAATTAATTCAAAAATACAGGAAATGGAATGGAATAAGTACTTCAGAAATTTTTGCGGAATTTAGTTTTATCAACAAGATGTCTTATAGGAGTATGTCCCATATCCTTTACTTGGAAAGTCACCTTCATATTCTGTATTTAATACAAAAAAAGAAGAAAAAATTAGTAGCTACTATTCATTTACCGATAAGCCAATGGAGCGAAGAAAGGCTTCAGAAATTAACTTATTTAGATAATGCCATCCTTTTATATGAAGAAGAGACAGACGAATTTGGTAAATATATATCTCCAGAAAAAATTCATATTATAAAACATGGGATAGATATTGATTTTTTTAAACCGGGTGATCCAACTTTGGTTAAAAAGAATAAAGTTTTGTTTGTTGGCCATTTTCTACGTGATTTTGAAATGTTTATGAAAGTCTATTATTTGCTTTTAGATAGTGATTTTGGAAAAAAACTAGAGTTTCATTTTATCATACCAGTAGCATTTAGAAAAATCGCTGCGTTGGCTACTATTGTTAACTCAAAAACGGTATTTTTTCACGGAGGTTTAAGTGATGAAGAACTACTGGAATTTTACCAAACCAGTTATTTAATGTTGATGCCAATGATTGATTCTGGCGCCAATACTGCAATTGTACAAGCCATTGCGACAGGATTGCCCATTATAACCACAGACATAGGAGGAATAAGATCTTATGGAGGAGGAGAAGTATTTGAGGTGATTAAAAGAGATGACTTTGAAGCCATGACAGCCCTTTTTACAAAATATTATAATGATTCCGATTTTAGAAATAGTGTTGCCCTAAAACAACGGAATTTTGCATTGGAACAGTTGGATTGGAATGTCGTTGCAAAACAGCACTTAACTGTTTATAAAACAATTCTAGGAGAATTGAAAGAAAAAATTGTTTCTTAAATAATAATGATGTTTGTAGTTTTTTAGAATTGTATATCAATATATGCCAACTTATGAATCCAACCACAATAGGATTGTTCTTCAATAAATTAAATTATTTTTCAAATAAATTTAGAATTATATTTTTTAAAATTAAGGGGCTTCAAGTTAAAAAAGGAACTCGTATAGGAAAGATTTCATGTGAATGGCTAAATAATTTATTCGTTGGAAGTGATTGTGATATTCAAAATAATGTTGATTTTCGGATTGGTTCTCCTTTTAATAAAGAGTGTAATATAACTATTGGAGACAGAGTATTTATTGGTCGTTGTTGTGAGTTTGTATGTAGTACAAAAATAAAAATAGGTAACGACTGTTTTATAGCCAGTAACACCACTATCAATGATACAGGCCATGAATATGCAAAACATATTAAAATAAAAGATCAACCAATAACTACTGCAAAAATAACCATTGAAGATGATGTTTGGATTGGAACATCTTCGGTTATATTACAAGGAATTACAATAGGTAAAGGTGCTATAATCGGAGCTGGATCAGTAGTAAATAAATCAATACCAGAATATGAGATTGGGGCAGGGGTACCCGCACGTTTTATAAAAAAAAGAATATAAAACATGAATTCAGCAATTTGGACTTTAATAGGAAGGTCATTACCACCACAGTTTACAAAAGTAATAAAATGAAAAAAGGCATTGTTTTAGTGGCAAATTTAAAAAGCCAATTGCACAGTGAAAATTTAATTTATTCCATTCGGAAAAGTGCTTGTAGTTTACCTATTCGATTGATTCACTTTGGGGGAGAACCAGTAAATTCTAAATACATCCTAGATGAGGTTGAATTTTTAACTGTAGATGATTTTTCTGAAGAAGCAAAAGCTTTTGTAAATAATTTAAAAAGTGTTCTAACGGATTGTCCAATGGGGTATTTATACCGTTTTTTAGCTTGGTTTTCAGATTGGGATGAATTTATTTATTCAGATAACGATATTGTTGCTTTGATGAATTGGGAACGTTTGTTTGAGTTTACAAAAGGATTTGACTTGGTTCATGCCGATAAAGAGTACACCACTATTGGAATTTATAATTATTTGCAACCTCAAAAAGTAGATGAAATTTTTGGGAAGGATAGTTTAAAATCAGCAATTACAGCGGGACACATGCTGGTGAAAAAAAATTCAAAAATGATTAACGATATGAATGCCGCCGTAAATTGGTTTAATCAAAATCCTGAAATCCCCATAAAACATGACCAAGCCTTAATACACATTGCAGCTTTGCTGGGAGACTGGAAGCTGCTTAATTTATGCAAGCCCCCACACAATTGGTTGAGCACTTGGTCAGGAGATTATAAAAATAGTTTGGATTTAATTCAGACTCTTCAAGGATGTGAAGAACGAACTTCAGCACCTACCGAGAAAGTAACCATAAGCCATTTACATTATTCAGGCAGAGGAAGATTAGGTTGCGAACCAATTGATGAATTAATATTTTCAAATCAAACGAATAGCAATCGAAAGTGGCTTCTTTTTAAAATACACTATGCTGATTTATTCCATATAACTTATATAAGGGAACAAATTAAGCGAGTCAAAAGATACTTAAATCGTAAAATGGCAACCAATAAATAAAATTAATGATTTCAGCAATTTGTACTCTTTTTGAGGGCAATTACCATTATGGTGTTGCTACACTTTCTAACTCACTTTATAAGCAAGGATTTCGAGGAACCATTTATGTTGGTTATCGCGGAGAATTACCCAATTGGGCATTAAAAGGAAAAAAAGAGGCTATTGGTAAATGGAAAGAAGCAGTTGTTTTAAATCCGGTTGAAGGAATGCAGCTTGTTTTTTTGCCTTTAATTACCAATTATAGTTTAACTAATTACAAGCCCGACTTTATGTTGGAATTATGGGAAGGTCCCGCAAAGGAAGCAGCAGCGCTGTTTTATTTTGACCCCGATATAGTAGTTCATGATTCTTGGACTTGTTTTGAACAATGGGCAAATTGTGGCGTAGCACTTTGTGAAGATCTTAATTCTCCTTTTCAAGAATTTCATCCCCGTAGACAAGGTTGGAAGACCTATTATAAAAAGTACAATATTGGTTTGCAGTTTAAAAACCAAATTTATGTGAATGGAGGCTTCGTCGGACTTCTTAAAAAAGATATTTCTTTTTTGAGCTTGTGGATTAAGCTGCAAGAGCATATGGGGGATGCGATAGGAGGTCTTGATAAATCCATTTTTTCAAAACAAACCTACAATTCAACCATATTGAAAGTGGAAGGTTTCCAGATTTTTGACAAATCAGATCAAGATGCCTTAAATGTAACCATTGAAGCATACAACGGCACCATTAGTTACATTGGTAAAGAAGGGATGGGATTTGGACCCGGTAAAGCAACGATGTTTCATGCATTGGGAAACAACAAACCGTGGAACGTAAATTTTTTGCAAAGAGCATTGCAAGGAAGATCTCCTAGACCTGTTGATGAATGGTATTGGCAATATGCAGCTTATCCCATTTTAGCACATTCTAAAGGAGAAAAAAGCAATAAATTGAATGCTATTAAGATAAGCAAGTTTCTTGGACGGTTTTATAAAGTTTAATAAAAAATGAAAAGTTTAAGGGCAAGAATCATCTTCCATGTTTTTCATAAAATAGGAGTTTCTAAAAGAATCAACACGAGTTTTTGGAAATTCTTGGGACTAAAAATAGGTCAAGGTACTTACATTGGTAAAAACACAAAAGTTACTTGGCCTCATCAAGTTGAACTAGGAAATAATTGCAGATTAGAGCATGGTATCTATTTTCATTATGATGGTATCTATTCACAAGGTCCCTCCATTTGTATTGGCAATGATGTATTTATTGGAAACAATACAGAGTTTAACATAACCGATAGAATTACAATTGGGAGCAATTGTTTGATAGCGGCAGGCTGTCGTTTTGTAGACCACAACCATGGGCTCGAAAAAAGTATGCTAATCAGAAACCAACTAGCACCTAAAAGTGAAATTATTTTGGAAGAAGATGTTTGGTTAGGATGTAATGTAGTTGTTTTGATTGGTGTAAAAATCGGCAAAGGTGCGGTTATAGCTGCGGGCTCGATAGTAAACAAAAACATTCCATCATATGAAATTTGGGGCGGTGTACCTGCCAAAAAAATAGGAAAACGAAAAACAACATGAATATACTCTTCATTTGCGGCTCAGCAGAACCTGGTAAAGATGGTGTGGGCGATTATATCCGACGTTTGTGTGGAGAATTGTCAAGAATAGGCCATCAAGCCCAGATTCTTTCCCTGTGCGATAAACACGCCGACCTTTTTTTTACAGAAACTCAATTTGTCGAAGGGAGTTCCGTTATTGTGAGTCGCATTCCTATGGGAAGTTCTTATAACCAACAGATGGCTTGGTCTCAAGAAATTTTGAATGCAGCAAATGTCGATTGGATTAGCCTGCAATTTGTACCTTATAGTTTTGATTCCAAAGGATTGCCGTTTTGGTTGCCTGGATTTTTAAATAAACTGAAAGGAAAACACCAATGGCATTTTATGTTTCATGAGTTGTGGATAGGAATTGAGCGAGAAGCGACATTCAAAAAAAAATGTGTCGGGTTTTTGCAAAAACAAATAATTCAAAAACTTGAAAAAAGTATTGCCCCCAAAGTGGTGCATACCCAATCCAAAATTTATCAGCATTATTTATCTAAAATAGCGATTGCATCTCATTATTTGCCGCTTTTTGGAAATGTTTCCGTGACTGCTTCCAAGAGCGAGGATCCAGAATTAGTCAGAATAGTAGTTTTTGCAACAATTCACGACAAAGCTCCTTTTGAAGATTTCATAATAGATTTAAAAAAAGAGTTGGAGCACCTGCACAAAGAATCAAAATTTGTTTTTATAGGACGTCATGGTGCCATGTTGGGTACTTGGACCAATATCTTAGAACTGTATGCAATTGAATATGAATTATTAGGTGCATCCAGTGAAGAAAAAATATCAGAAGTATTGACAAATAGTGATTACGGGATTTCTTCCACTCCTTACAAGATTTCAGACAAGAGTGGTGTTTTGGCTGCAATGCGCGAACATCAATTGGCCATCATAAGTGTGGCTAAGCCTTGGGTTGATCAGGAGGATATTCCGGTTTCATTCGATGATATTATTCAGTATCGCAAGGAAAACCTGAGTTTGATTAAACCATCCGAAACGGGGATGAATAGTTTAAGTAGTGTGTGTGATGTTTTCTTGAAATCTATTAGCAATTAATTTTTAAATGATTCAGAAAAGAGTTTTTGGTTTAGATTTTGCCCGAGCATTGGCGATAATTTTCGTTTTACTATCTCATTTTTTCAAAAATTTTGAGGTTTTAGGTTTTTTTGGAGTAGAACTGTTTTTTGCTCTAAGTGGTTATCTTCTAGGTCAAATAATGTGGAGAATTTTTGATAAAGGTACTTCTCTTGAGATCGTGTTTAATTTTTGGCAAAGAAGATGGTTTCGAACAATACCCAATTATTTTTTGTTTTTATTGTTAATGATACCTTTTCATATTTATATAAAAAAGGATACTATAGATTGGTCCGTAATTAGTGAGTATTTTTATTTTGGTCAAAATTTATTAAAAGTATCAAGTGGTTTTTATGGTATCTCTTGGAGTTTGTGTGTGGAGGAATGGTTTTATTTGTTGTTTCCAATTCCAATCTTTTTATTCAGAAAATTAGGTTTCAAAAATATAAATTCCTTTTGCTTTACCATTCTACTATTTTATGTGTCGTGTTTTATAATTAAAAATTATCTTTTGGCAACAGGAATACATAATTTAAGAATGGTAGCATTGGGAAGACTAGATTCAATAACATCTGGAGTATTGGTGGCAGTTATCAAATTAAATTTCAACGAAAAAAAAACAAATGCTTTGGCCTTATTGGGTGTATTGTTGTTCGTGTCAAGTTTAGGTTTAATGATGTTTTCCAAAAAGGATTCCAGTGAAAGTATTTTACTCCTTTTCCTGATTCCATTGTCCTTTTCATTTGTGCTTCCTAAAATAGAGCGGCTAAAATTCCCGGAAAAAAAGTTTGCTTTTATAAGGAATGCCGTTACTAATTTAAGTTTGTGGTCTTATTCCATCTATCTAAGTCACATTCCCATATTATTTACTTTGTATTACTTGACAGATGGGTTGGCAAGTAGTTTGTTTATGAAATTATCAGTTAAAGTTTTGGGTTTTATACTCACCGTTCTGGTTTCAAAATGGTTGTTTGTTTATTTCGAAACTCCTTTAACAAATAAAAGACCAAAAGAGGTTAGACCAACTTCAGTTGCTTTTACAAAAAAAATACAACACTAATTCAATATGAAGATACTCTTATTCAGTCATTCGTTTTACCCTAATATTGGTGGTATCGAAAGCATCTCATTGATGTTGGCCAACAATTTTGACAAGCGACAAGATGTTTCCGTAATTGTAGTTACGCGAACCAAAGAAAAAGGGAGTAAGTTATTTCCGTTTCAGGTTGTTAGAGATCCGTCACTAAATGAAATTACTATTTTGTTAAATTGGTGTGATGTGGTACTCGAAAATAATCCTTGTTTTGGGATGTCTTGGCCTAACCTTTTAATCCGTAAGCCTAAAATAGTAGGTTTACAAACATGGATAGCTGCTCCAAACGAAAAGATAACGTTTCAGCAACGATTAAAAAAAAGAATCTTAAGTGATTATGATGTAGTTACGGCTTGTAGTAATAAAATTAAAACCTTCACTTTTGATAAGGCCCTAGTAATAGGAAATCCCTACGATTCTAATAATTTTCAACAACATGCTGTAATTAAAAAGTACGATTTTGTATTTGTGGGACGCTTAGTATCCGATAAAGGTGCTGATATGTGTATTGAATTATTGAATGAGTTGAATAATCTCAACGGAAAAAAGTACTCCTTAACAATTATTGGTGATGGTCTTGAAATGAAAAAGCTTAAAGAATTAGCTACAATCTATAATCTAACGCATGAGATTCGTTTCCTTGGTTTTTTGCCAGCAGAGGCTATTGCCAAGGAATTAAATGAGCATCGCTATTTATTAGTGCCTTCCCGTTGGGAAGAGCCCTTTGGAATTGTTGCGTTAGAAGGTATGGCATGTGGCTGTATTCCCATTGTATCAGACGGAGGTGGTTTAGCTGATGCAGTAGGAAAAGCAGGAGTAGTATTTGAACGCAATTCGCATTCTTCCTTAGTTCAATCAACGGTTCAGCTTTTAGATAATGAGGAAAAACAGGAAAATTTGCGACAATTAGCCCCAGCCCATTTAAGTTTACACACAGAAAAAATAGTCAGTGAGCGCTACTTTGATGTTATTTTAAACACCTTAAAATAATGAAGGTTATTTATACAGCGCCTAATAGAGCCCACCATTATCGATATGCTTCCAGTTTGAATAAGGCCAACTTTTTATCGGTATTTGTTAGCGGTTTTCCAAGGTTGAGTCCTAGAGCTAAAATAGCTGAACTAAAACAAAAATTATATCGTGCCGACATTCTTCAAACTATTTATTTACTGAGCCTAAAAATGCGTGCGTCCAAAAAAATGAGCGATTATTTGGCTTATTTGGCCAAAATCGAACAAGATTTTGCCTGTAAAAAGTTTCTGAAAGATGCCGATGTTTTTGTATTCTACAATGGCAATGGATTGTCAAGCTGTAATTATGCCAATAAAATGGGGAAAATAACGGTCGTGGAAGTTGTTAATTCCCATGTTGAATATCAAGAAGATTTATTAAGAGAAGAACATAAAAGTCTCAATCTTCCTTGGGAGCCATTTCATAAAAAGGATAAAGAGCGACGATTAAAGGAATATGATGCTGCGGATTATATTCTTCTCCCTTCGGAATTTGTCAAACAAAGCTTTTTGGCCAAAGGTTTTCCAGAAGAAAAGTTGTTAAAAGTTCCTTATGGCTTTACAATCCCAGTTCAAAAAGCCAATAACGATGCAAAAGCGCATGCTACTTTTAATGTGCTTTATGTCGGTTCAATATCAGTACGAAAAGGAATTCGTTATTTGATAGAAGCTTTTAAAAGGTTAGAAATACTTAATAAAAAATTGACTATAGTAGGACCTGTGGAGCAAATTTCCGGTATCGAAGGCTTAGAGATAACGGATGATATCGAATTTGTTGGAGTATTAAAAGGAGTTGATTTAGAAAAGGCTTACCAATCGGCTGATGTTTTTTGTTTACCTACCATTGAAGATGGTTATGGTTTAGTTTTAGGAGAGGCATTGTCCCATGGATTGCCTCTAATTACTACCACAAATTCTGGAGGTCTTGATTTGATTGCTGATGGAATAGAAGGTTTCATTGTACCTATAAGAGATTCATTGGCGATCTATGAAAAATTGAAATTGCTTTCATCCGATAGTGAATTGTTGGATAAAATGAAATTGGCGGCTCTTGGGAAAGCTGCCGGCATGAACGGATGGGAGGCAAGTGGAACCATTCTCTGTGAAAAATTAGAAACGGTCTTTTTAAAAAATAGAAAGAATTGAATAGTATAACAAATCAGGAAGCAAAGGCTAGAAAATTGATATATGCCTTATTGGTAGTACTCGTTTTTGAAGGGATTTTAAGAAAAGCCCTCCCTGCTATCGGTGTTGGAATCTTTTTTTTAAAGGATTTATTGTGTTTAGTTGGATTGTATTTTTTTGTACAAACAAAACTTTCAGAGACTTCAAAAAAGACAGCTAAGTTTTTCAAAGCAGTGATTATTTTGATTTACCCATTGCTGCTTTATAATTTATTTATAGACCCTATTTTGATTGTATGGGGAGGAAAATTATATCTACTTTATTTTGTAATTGCCATTTTAATGACAATAGCATTTCCAGCAGATTATAAAAATAGATTTGTTTTTTTTTCAAATCTTTTTGCAATATTAATTGTAACTACAGTCCTCACTGGAATTTTGCAATTAAATTTACCTTCAACGCATTGGTTGAATAGATCTGTGGGAGGGGATTCATTAGAAAATTTTAGTGCAGCGGGTCAATTAAGGATAAGTTCAACATTTTCATTTACAGCTCAATATTCCTTTTTTTTGGTTTTTGCTGCTGCTGTTTTTCTTGCTTTTTTCTTTATAAACATTAAAAACAAAAAAAGTTCCGTGTTGTTCTTTTTGATTCAAGCAGGAACGCTTTTGATGTTAATAATTGGGGGGTTTAGTACTGGAGGAAGATCTGCAGTATTGGGAATAGTTACAATAATAGTAATTGGATTTGTTTGTATTGGATTGAATAATCCCTTTTTTGCTTTAAAAAAAATAATTGTACCCGTTCTACTTTTTTTGTTTGTTTTTCCTGTTATTAAAATTTGGAAACCAGAATATTTTGCAGCGTATGCAGAAAGAAGCAGTGGAAATAATAATGATGCAATCTTGGATAGAATCATAGAGCCATTTGTCCAGCTTTCGAGCAGTTCATTTCTTGGACATGGTATGGGGGTAATGACTAACGGTTCGGATAAAATTAGTTCTTATGCAGCATCAATTCGGAATTCCGGTTTTTGGACAGAAACGGATTTTAGCACCATTGTTTGGGAAGGTGGACTGTATTTAACTGTTGTTTGGTATGGATTTCGATTGTTCGTGATTTTTACCGCATTTAGAATTTTACTTTCCATAAAAAACAAAGATTTTTACAGTGCTGGGGCTTTTCTATTTGCTTATATACTGGTCCAAGGATTAATAGGAACATTGACCATCCAGCCTCCAATAGCGATTTATTTTTGGTTTTGTTTTGGAGCATTAATTTGTATTCAAAAATTTGATGAGTATGATTCGAACTATAATAATAAAATATCTAAAGAATGAAAAACAATAATTTAAATATTGCTATTGTAGTGTCACATCCCATACAACACTTTTGCCCGCAATACATAAGTTTGAGTAAGTTTCCAAATGCCAATGTCAAGGTGTTTTTTGCCTCTATGTTGGGTTACAAACGCTATTTTGACGAGAATTTCGGAAATGAGATCGTATGGAATAATTTACGAATTGATGAGTTTAAGCATATATTCATGAATAAGGATCAAGTTTTACCTTCGGATAAAAATCTGGAAGCCCCAACTCTTGAATATGAATTAGAAGCTTTTCAACCTGATGCGATTATAAGCTATGGCTACTTTCAAAAGTTTCAAAGAGCATGTCACAAATGGGCCAATAGTAATGATATTCCGCTTGTTTATATAACAGATGCTGAAAACAGACAACATCGCAAATGGTATAAGAATTTCGTTAAGCTTTTTGCTTTAAGATGGTATTTCAAAAAGATCGATTACTTTTTTACGGTTGGTAATGCCAATGAGGATTATTATAAACTGTATGGAGTAAATCCAAAATCATTCATCAGGATGCATTATCCTATTGATATTGAGGTGTACAGTAAGATATTTGATGAAAAACAATTTCACGGAAAAAGCATTCGAGAAAAATTTGGCATTTCCCATGACACTTTTGTAATCAATGTCGTTGGTAAATTGGTAGAATGGAAAAACCAATCGCATTTGATTGATTTATTAGAAAACTTGGAAAGTAAAGGTAAAAAAGCACATGTAATTATTTTAGGTACTGGCACTACATTGGAGGACTTAAAAACCAAAGCGGCTAAGCTAAAATCAAATGTGGTGCATTTTGCTGGTTTTGTAGATCCAATCGATTTACCCAAATATTATGCGGCAAGTGATTTGTATTTGCATCCCGCCAGAATAGAACCCCATTCCTTGGCCATTAGCGAAGCCATTTTTATGGGATTGCCGGTTGTTTTAAGTGACAGATGCGGGAGTTATGGAGAAAATGATGATGTGCAAGAAGGAAAAAATGGGTATGTATATGAATTTGGTAATATTGAAGAAATGTCCAGCAAGGTCATAAAATTGATGGAAGACAAAGTGTTGCATAAAACATTTAGTGATTATTCCGTGAAAATTTCCAGAACTTTTCAAAAAAGAGCGCATGAGGATTGTCTTGCAGATTTGATTGAAAGAATTAAATAAAATAAATAGCAATGCATATAGTTCTATTTACCCATCCTGATTTTTTAGGTTCCCAAAGTATGCCACGTTATGCGAATATGTTGTTGAACGGAATGCAAGAAAGAGGACACGAGGTAGTAGTTTGGACGCCTAAAGCTCGATTTTACAAACTGCCTTTGATGAAATCCTTGAAAAAATGGCTTGGTTATATCGATCAATATTTTGTATTTCCAATAGAGGTAAAATTAAAACTGCACAATTGTTCCAATGATACTCTTTTTGTATTTGTCGATCAAGCCTTGGGTCCCTGGGTGCCTTTAGTGAAGAATAGAAACCATATTGTACATTGTCATGATTTTTTGGCTTTGAAATCTGCCTTGGGAACAATCCCGGAAAATCCAACATCGTTTACAGGTAGGCAATATCAAAATTATATCAGGAACGGTTTTTCAAAAGGGAAGTATTTTATTTCCATTTCTAAAAAAACACAACAAGATTTGCATGAATTGCATCTAGGTAAGATTGTAAGTTCTGTAGTTTGTTACAACGGTTTGAATCGTCCTTTCCATTCTTTATCGCCAGTAGCCTCTCGGGATTTATTGGAAGCTAAGTTAAAAATTAGATTGTCTAATGGGTATATCATGCACATCGGAGGGAATCAGTACTATAAAAACAGAATAGGAGTAATAGAAATTTATGACACTTGGCGTAGCAATTATAATGGAAAAACACCTTTAGTCTTGATAGGTGAAAAACCCTCGGATGAATTGATAACCTTTAGTCAGAAATCACTTTTCAAAGAAGACATTCATTTTATTACGGACTTATCCGATGACTATATCAATAGTGCTTATTCGGGAGCGAGTTGTTTGTTGTTTCCATCCTTAGACGAAGGTTTTGGCTGGCCCATTATTGAAGCAATGGCTTCAGGATGCCCTGTCATAACTACGAATAAAGCTCCCATGAACGAAGTAGGCGGAATGGCAGCTTATTATATTGACAAAAAACCAACAAATACTGCACATTGGCAGCAATGGAAAGAGGATGGAGCGAATATGTTAGAAAAGGTATTATCATTAAACACATTTCAACGAAACGAGGCGATTGAAAGATCTTTAAACCAATCTCAAAAATTTACTTCGGAGTATTCCTTAAATGCCATTGAAGCCATGTATAAAGAAATCAACCTAATTGTATGAAATTGCCATTAACAACAAGTTTGCGCATGCAAACACCAATAAATAAAAAGGCGATACCATATATGAACACTGACAAATAAATTTTAGATATATGAAAGTAATTCACTTTATTGCCGGAATTGATAAAACAGAAGGAGGAACTACAGAGTACATGCGATTATTAAGTTCTACGTTAAAAAATCATGTGGAACTTATTGTTGTTACTGGAATTTCAGCACATCCGATAGTTATTTACGGGGTAAATATCAAATTTTTTAAAACAAGTGTTTTACGATGGTTTTCCATGATAAAAGAATTTTCTGTTTTTTTAGAAAAAGAAAAACCTAACCTTGTTCATATTAATGGGATTTGGAGTCCCCAAAACTGGGGCTTTCAAAAAGCGGCTCAAAAACTAGGAATTAAAGTGATTGTTTCTCCTCATGGTATGCTGGAACCTTGGATCATGGCACATAATCCATTGAAAAAAAAAATCGCCTTGTTTTTATACCAAAAAAAAGCCATACAACGGTCTGTATACCTACATGCAACAGCACAAATGGAAGCCAAAAATATCCAAGCTTTAGGTTTTACAAAACCTATTTGTATTATTCCCAACGGTATTGATTTAACTGATGTAAAAGAGATTAAAAAAGATTATGGAACCAGAAAAATGGTGTTTTTATCTAGAATTCATCCTAAGAAAGGTATAGAATTATTATTAGAAGCTTGGCGCAATAGTAATACAAATGGTTGGATACTGGAAATTGCGGGTAATGGTGATGAAAATTATATCGTACACTTAAATCAAAGTGCCCAGGATTTACAAAATGTTCATTTTGTAGGTGCAAAATACGGTGAAGCCAAATGGAATTTTTTACGATCTGCAGATGTTATGGTGCTGCCCACTCATAGCGAGAATTTTGGCATTGTAGTGGCCGAGGCTCTGGCAGTAGGGGTTCCGGTAATAACAACTCAAGGCACACCTTGGGAAGATTTAGAAATACACCAATGTGGTTGGTGGATTAATTTATCGGTTTCAAATTTAGAAAAAACCATAGTAAAAGTAACACATACCTCTCCAGAAGTTTTGAAAACAATGGGAAATCATGGACGTAGTCTTGTTTCAGAAAAATACGAGATAAAAGCGGTAACAAATAAAATAATTGATTTATATCAAAAAGTACTTAATTAAAAAAAAAACATATTGGATTTATCTACATATAGTCACTCCTTTAGTTTAAAAAACAAAATTTCGAGATTGGTTTGGAATGTTGTTCGTTTAATTTTATTTCGCCCATTTGCCTCCAGATTATTTAAAAAATGGAGAGTTTTAGTACTTAAATGTTTTGGTGCAAAAATAGAATGGTCCTCGCATATCTATGCCTCCGTAAAAATATGGGCTCCTTGGAATTTAGAAATGGGTACTAATTCTACTTTTGGACCTAATGTAGATTGCTATAATCAAGGAAAAATAAGCATTGGTACCAATACGATAGTTTCACAAAAAACATATCTATGCGCTTCTTCTCATGACTATACTAAAAAAGGTTTCCCTTTAATATTAAAGCCAATTGTAATAAGAAATGGGGTTTGGGTCGCGGCAGATGTCTTTGTAGGACCTGGAGTAATCATAGGAAATAATGCTGTAATTGCTGCGCGTGCTGTAGTTATCAAAGATGTGGAGGAAAATGCCATAGTAGGAGGGAATCCTGCCAAAATTATAAAATCGAGAAGTTTTGAATAAAATTCCTATTACCGTGATCGTTTCAGTCAAAAACGAAGAATTAAATTTACCATCTTGTTTGGAAAAATTAATGCAATTTGCTCAAATAGTTGTGGTGGATTCAGGTAGTACTGATGATACAATGAACATTGCAACTGCTATGGGAGCCGAAGTAGTACAATTTCAATGGGATGGTAAATTTCCTAAAAAACGCAATTGGGCGCTGCAAAATGCCAACCTTCTCTACGAATGGATTTTGTTTCTTGATGCCGATGAATTTGTTACAGATGAATTTGTCAATGAAGTGGCAATTAAAATCCAAGATCCTCTTTATAATGGCTACACTATACAGTTTGAAAATTATTTTATGGGAAAGAAACTGAGGTATGGCTATGGGTTTCAAAAGTCAGCTCTTTTTAAGAAATCCAAAGGAGCCTATGAAAAAATTGAAGAAGATTTGTGGAGCCATTTGGATATGGAAGTACACGAACATCCTATTATAGAAGGCAAAGTGGGAGTGATTAATGCAAAGGTTGTTCATAAAGATTTTAAAAACTTGGATCATTATATTGCCAAACACAATGCTTATTCGACTTGGGAAGCCCAAAGATATCTGCAACTTCAGCAATCTAAAAACAGTGATTTATCCTTAAATCAAAAAATAAAATACAGTCTCCTCAATACAGGATTACTTCCTGCGGTCTATTTTATAGGAACCTACTTTTTAAAATTCGGTTTTTTAGATGGTAAGGAAGGTTTTTATTTAGCTCGTTTTAAAGCACATTACTTTTTTCAAATACAGACCAAGGTTGAATCATTGAAAGTGAAATGATGTTAATCAGTTGGTTATGCTGTTTTAGGTGTTAAAAACACTGTGGTTGAATTTAAAAGTGGCTATGAATTGTGCCAATATTTATAGCAAACAAAAAACCAAATTAGGAATATACAATTGCATTTAGAGATTTAATACTAAATATTTGGAACTGAACATAAAAATAATTTAGTGGGTAATTAAATTAATAAAAAAAAACATGAATATAGCATTTAACATTAATAAGTTAGCAATGATAGGTCTTGGAGTGACCTTAAATTCTCTATTAGAAAACTGCTCTAATCCAAAAAAAATAAATATTTATATTTTATGTGCTGATCTAAATCAAAATGATAAAGAAAATATTTATAAGTTATTATTTAAATACGGTTTAACCAATGTAGAATTAATTGATTTTAATGCTAAAAAACATTTTGGGAATTTTAAATCTTTACAAGGAGATTGGACACCTTATGGTAGATTATTATTACAGGATTATATTCTGGAAGATACGGTATTGTATTTAGACGCTGATCTTGTTGTTGAATTAGATGTCTTATCACTAGAGGGATTTGATTTTCAGGGCAAAGCAATTGCTGCCGTAAATGGAGGGCCTATTCGATATTCATTAGAAAATCTGTTTTTTTGCGATGAGATTGGAATAAATCCAGAATTGGCCTCATTTAATTCAGGAATACTTTTGATGAATTTAAAAGTTTGGCGCGAAAATGATATTAAAAATCAGTGTTTAACTTTCGGAAGAAGTTATCCAAATAAATTAAAATCTGCTGACCAAACGATACTTAATGGCTTGTTCGCTGGAAATTTTGCTTATTTACCTGATGAATTCAATCTCGCTTGGTATGCTCATATTAATAGACCACTGAGTAAAAAAGCTATTTTACATTTTGTAGGCTCTCCAAAACCTTGGGATTTATTTGGAAGATATTTTCACAGGGGATTTTCAGTTTGGAAAAGTTACTTGGATGCAGATTGGGAAAAAGCATATTATAACTACAATTATAATGATTTTTTAAGAGTATGGCATATAAGGAAATCATATGCTAGATCATTCATTTTAAAAAACAAAATAAAATAAAATTTTCAGGAGATTTCAATAAATAAATTAGAATTATTTCCTGTTTAAATCGGGACTTATTAAAAGTTACAGTTTGATTTCGGGAGAAGAATTTTTCTTTTATCCCAAAATATAAAAACCTTAAATAGATTAAAATGAAAAAGATATTAATAACTGGAGGAGCTGGATTTGTTGGTTCCCATTTATGCAAAAGATTATTGAATGAAGGTAATGAAGTGATTTGTTTAGACAATTACTTTACAGGAGCCAAATCCAATATTATTGATCTACTAGATCATCCTTATTTTGAAATGGTGAGACACGACATTACAGAGCCTTATTATGCTGAGGTTGATGAGATTTACAATCTGGCTTGTCCAGCATCTCCAGTGCATTACCAATATAATCCAATTAAAACGATTAAAACATCTGTGATGGGAGCTATTAACGTGTTGGGATTAGCAAAACGCGTCAAGGCCAAAGTGTTGCAAGCCAGTACGAGTGAAGTGTATGGAGATCCTCTAGTACATCCCCAAACCGAAAGCTATTGGGGGCATGTGAACCCAATAGGTATTCGTTCCTGCTATGATGAAGGCAAGCGCTGTGCCGAGACTTTATTTATGGATTATCACAATCAAAATAAGGTAGCCATTAAAATCATTCGAATTTTTAATACCTATGGACCCAATATGAATCCCGTAGATGGGAGAGTAGTTTCTAATTTTATTGTACAAGCTTTACAGGGAAAAGATATTACTATTTTTGGGGATGGTTTACAAACGCGTTCGTTTCAATATGTAGATGATTTGGTAGAAGGCATGATTCGGATGATGGGGTCAGATCCAGACTTTTTGGGACCGGTAAATTTAGGAAATCCAAATGAATTTACGATGCTCGAATTGGCTCAGGCAATTATTGAATTGACGGGTTCCAAATCAAAAATCATCCATATGGATTTGCCACAAGATGATCCCAAACAAAGACAACCCGATATTTCTCTGGCTAATGAAAAACTAGAGGGCTGGGAACCAAAAATACAATTGCGTGAAGGCTTGATTACTACTATCAGCTATTTTGACAAGCTATTGTTAAATCAATAAAAAACTACTTTTTTACAAAATATCACGATTTATTTCTACTGTTTTTTTCTCAATTTCTTATTGAGGAAGCAGCCTTTTATGCTCTAAAAAGTTCAAGACAGTATTTTAATCCTAAAAATAATTTTTATGCGAATTACTGTAATAACGGTATGTTACAATCGAAAAGCTACTATTGAAAAAGCCATCAAAAGTGTGTTGGAACAAAATTATCACAATATAGAATACATTATTATTGATGGCAATTCTACAGATGGGACAAAAGAAATTATTGAGTCTTATCGGGATAAAATAAGCTTATATATCTCAGAACCTGATGAAGGTATGTATGATGCCATAAACAAAGGACTCAAATTGGCAACAGGTGATGTTATTGGTTTGATGCATTCTGATGATGAGTTTTATGATAAAAATGCCATTACTAAAATTGTAGCTCGTTTTAATTATGACCCAAGTACAGAAGGCGTTTATGGCGATGGTGTTTATGTATCGAATGATACTGAAGAGCGCTTGATTCGGAATCGAATAGGAGGCGCTTTCAGCCTACAAAAAGTCAAGTCGGGTTGGCTGCCTTTGCATCCTACCGTCTATTTGAAGAAAACTATAATCGATAAATATGGTTTATATAACCTTGATTTTAAAATAGCCTCCGATACCGAATTTTTACTGCGCTATTTGTATAAATACAAAATTAAGATGGACTATATCAATGCTTATATCGTTAAAATGCGAATGGGCGGCATGAGCACCAATGCAAAACGCGCTTTCGAAGTTTTACATGAAGATTACAAAATATACAAATACCACGGCTTAACAGCATTTCTGGTTGTCTTTCTTAAAAAATCTATTGCATTAAGGCAGTACTTAGTTCATTAATCATTTCGATAAAATTAACATTAATTTAAATTACTCACATAAACAATAATTACCATGAAAAAAATCCTCCTTCCGATAATTCTATTGCTTTTATTTCTGCAGTCTTGCACCACAAAGAAACAGATGTTGTATTTACAAGATTTAGATCAGTATTCTAATTCGACTCTGACTTATGCAACCGCTAAAATACAACCTAATGATATCTTAAAAATTGATGTGAGTGATCTCAATCCTGTAGTGGCTGCACCATTTAACATTAATGTAGGATCTAGTGCACAATCATCTGTAGAAATGATGAAGTTAACAGGTTACTTAGTTAATCCTTCAGGGAATATTACCATGCCTATTTTAAATGAAATTAATGTTGGTGGTTTAACACCTTCTAAAGTGGAGACTAAAATAAAAGATCGTCTAATAAAAGAGGGATATTTAGTAAGTCCTACAGTATTGGTTCGAGTCCTCAATAATAAATTTACCATTTTGGGAGAGGTGAAATCTCCAGGTGTAATACCTTTTACCGAAGAATCCATTAGTATACTCGATGCAATAGGATTGGCAGGGGATCTTACTTATTCAGGGATTCGAAAAGATGTTATGTTAATTAGAGAGATTGACGGTAAACGTTTGGTTTATCATGTTGATTTAACGACAGCTTCATGGATGTCTGATCCAGATTATCGAATTAGACAAAATGATGTTATTATGGTAAAACCTAACAAGCTAAAAGCAAATAGTGGAGGTTTAATCAAAGATCCAATACAAGTGATGGGTTTAGTAGCCTCTCTTTTAGCAGTTGTTTTACTAATTACAAATTAAATAAAAATTATATGGATTTTAAAAAAGAATTTTTCAAGTATTTCCAGTTTTGGCCATGGATAATGGTTAGTTTAATTTTGTGTGTGGGTGCTGCCTTTTATTATATCAAAACAGCATCACCTACTTATCAAACATCAGCACTAATCAATATTGATAAAAAGCAGGAGGAAAATGCAAAAATAAACACTTTTAGCAAGGAGAGTGTTGAGAAAAAAGAGGTTGACTTGAATGACGAAATAATACTTGTCACTTCTAATGATTTCTTATCAAAAGTGGTTAACAGTTTGCAACTGAATATTAACTATTTTGAAAAGGGATATATCCAAAATAAAAGTATAAATGACGTTCCTTTTGTTATTAATACAACTGTATCAAATGATTTGTTACCTGAAATAGGATATGATGTTAAAATAGTAAAAGAAGGATTCCTTATAAGTAATCCTGTTGCTGAAAAGAGTTATTTAATTCGCGGTCATAGTACTAGTCAAGCCTTTGAAGGTTTGCCTTTTACGATTCAATTGACTTCTAAGGCTAAGCAGAATCTTTCTTATTATCTAAGTAAAGAGTATGTTGTCAATATTGAACCTACTGCATCAGCAATAAAAAATTTAAAATCTGGACTTAGTGTTAATACATCTGAAAGTCAAAACACAAACTTACTTTTGACTCATGAAGGAACAAATCCGGAACGTTCCCGAAAAATTTTAGACGAACTTATTGTATTGTTGGATAAAAATATTGTTTACAACAAACAAAAGTTGTTTAACAATACAGTTTTATACTTAAACCAACGGATAGCAGTTTTTTCAAAAGAAAAAGACTCTATTGAAAGCGTGAAAGAGAATTATTTGCAAAATAATGACATATTGGTTTTGGATAAATATATTGTAGATAAAACTAATGTTAAGAATCTTAAAAAAGAGAGTTCCATGCTCAATGAAAGACAAATTTCATTAACAAAATTTGCAATTAATGATATAAGAAGGACAAGTAGTACTTCTGCTTTGGGTACGGGTTACAACTTAGAAGCACCTACTGTCAATCAATTGCTTTTAAATTATAACGCTAGCATACTGGAAAGTGAGCTTATCTTGCAACGAGCGCAAAAGAATAATCCAACCTATCTTAATTTAGTAGTGCAATTAAAGATGCAAAAACAAGCTATTTTGAATACTTTGGATGGATATTTAAACTTTCTAAACCAAAACAATGCTGCAAACAGATCGGAACAAAATGTTGCCAATTCAGAAGCTAAAAGCATTCCTACAAAAGATAGGGTATTAGGTAATATTAATAACAATATTGACTTGAAAGAGGTAACTTATTTGGCTTTATTACAAAAAAGAGAAGAAGCTATCTTGAATGGTGCCGTTTTAGAATCTAATTTAAAAACCATAAATCCATCTCAAACCAATTATTCGGCTATTTTCCCGCAGCCCAAATCCTTTATGATAGGTGCTTTTATGTTTGGTTTACTTCTTCCTCTAGGAATCAAATATCTTAATTTACAGTTGGATACCAAAATACACAACGAGGAAGATATCCAAAAACTATTTTCTCATATTCCTTTTCTAGGAATTATTCCTAAAGTAGATGATTCTGAAAAGTTAGATAATACGGCTACTTCACGTTCTATGATAGCAGAGGCAACACGTACTTTATTTTCTAATATATCTTATTTACTACCCAAAAAAAAGGAACAGAAAGGAAATGTATTATTGTTTTGCTCTTCTATTCAGGGAGAAGGAAAATCTTTTTGTGCCTTTCATAGCGCTGTAACCATTAGTAATCTTAATAAAAAAGTATTACTTATTGGTGCTGATTTAAGAAATCCCCAATTGCATGATTATTTTAATATTGAAAAAAGCAATTTTGGCCTCTCTAATTTCCTGTCCAATAAAAGTGATGACTGGAAAGAATTCTTGGTGAAAAATACTAATTTTTCTGAAAATCTAGATACGCTCTTCTCGGGAGAAATCCCTCCTAATCCGACTCAATTATTAACCAATACCAATTTTGAATTATTGATTGAGGAGGCTAAAGATCTTTATGATTTTATAATTATAGATTCTGCTCCTGTTCAAATGGTGTCTGACACACTAAATTTTAGTTATTTGGCTGATGTGACGGTGTTTGTTATGAGATACGATTATACGGATAAGAGTGCTTTATTTCAGCTAAACAATTTTATTAAAAAAGAGCAATTAAAAAATGTTGGTATTGTTATTAACGGAGTAATTATGAAAAATGAATATAATTATGGCGCAAACTACAGTTATCAGTATCAAGAAAAAGAGATAAAGAAGCCTTGGTTTAAAAAAAGTTTAAGCTAATAATTTTTCCTTCTACAAATTTATCTTAAGCAATAAAAGCACTTATTTACTAAAATTAAATAGTACAAAATGTCTAAAAAAATAGTTCTATTCCTATTATTTTTTGTAATTGCTACCGTTTTTTATTTTTCCTGGTTGTCAGATCCTAGTTTGGAGAGTGAAACCTATTTACCTAAATGGCTTTTGAACTGGAGTAATGATTATTATAATTTACGTACTGCTATTCCTTTTGTAGTTGTAGGTTTCCTATTAGAAGCCTATACGGAACACATTCGTTCAAATCCAATAAATCATAATAAAAATTCAAATTTCATGCAAAACATAGGTATTGCAACAATTATCGTTTGCATAGCCGAAGGAGGACAATTTTTAATTCAAAAAAGAAATCCAGATTTAATGGATGTTTTTTTTGGAATACTAGGAAGTTTCATAGGAGGACTAGGATATTATTTGGTTAGTATAGTAATGAACTTTAAAAGATTAAGAAATGCGAAATAGACATAAATTCTCCTTCATAATTAGCTGTGCTGTTGCAGACATGGCTGCTATGGTATTGGGTACTATGATATTTTTGAAGTTTGCCACTGAAGCGGATGTTACTTGGAATGCTTTGTTTGTTAATAAAATGATTCCAATTACGATATTGAGCTGGTTATTTTCAGTTTCCTATTTCCGATTGTATCGAATGGATGCCCTTTATTTTAGTTTAGAAGATTTTTTCCGCAATAGTTGGCGTGCGTTTTTGATACAAAGAATCCTTTGGTATAGTTACATTTATTTTTTTTATGATTATAAACTATACTTCTTCGGAGGTAATGCCAATTTATTGCAATTGAGCTTTTTGCTTTTCTATTTTTTGTTATCCAGAATTCTGTTTACCCTAGTAATAGTAAAAATTAAAAGATGGGTTGCTAAACGTTATACAGTTGCAATATGGGGGTTTAATAAAACGAGTATTGAATTAGCGTCTCATTTGGAAACCAATTCCTATTTTATCCACTTTGTGGGTATTCTCAACGAAAGTTCGTCATTGAATCATGAGACGCAAGATGATTTTACCACTGCACTTTCTAATGCTATTAATAACGCATCTGAAGAGAATATCAGTGAGTTATACATTGTGGCAAAGCCTGATTTTATTTCAGATTTGAATTATTTCTTTGAACTTGGAGATAAGCTTTGTATGCGTTTAAAATTCGTTCCTGATTTTTCATCCATTTCAAAACATCATTTTAGTGTAAACAATTTTAATAATTTCCATGTTATATTACCCCGTAATGAACCACTACAAAATGCTTACAATCGGTTAACCAAAAGAGCGTTCGATATTGTTTTTAGTATACTGGTCATTTGTTTAGTCTTGTCATGGCTGTATCCTTTATTGGCATTTCTTATTAAAAAACAAAGCAAGGGTCCTGTATTATTCAAACAAATGCGAACCGGTAAAAAAAATGAACCCTTTTACTGTTATAAATTCCGAAGCATGTTCATCAATGTGGGTGATGAAAGCCAACAAGCTAAAAAAGAAGATGCCCGAATCACTCCAATTGGTAAATTCATCCGTCGCACTAGTTTGGACGAGATGCCTCAATTTTTCAATGTTTTGATAGGGAATATGAGCGTTGTAGGACCGCGCCCTCACATGATTAAGCACACAACAGATTACAATGGACATATTAATAATTTTATGGTGCGTCATTTTGTCAAACCTGGAATTACTGGTCTGGCCCAGGTTTCGGGTCTTAGAGGAGAAACTAAAAAAGTTTCTGACATGAAACGCCGCGTGACTACAGACATCGAATATGTACAGCGTTGGAGTCTCATCACTGACGTTAAAATATGTTTTCTAACAGTTATAGTAACCTTGAAAGGGGATAAAAATGCTTTTTAAATTTTAAAAAATAGAAATTATGGACTTTACTAATTATTTTATTGGATTACTCACAGGAGTTTCAATAACTGCCTTTTTTATAGGTAAAGAATTGTATAAATATTATACAAAATACACGATTCAACAAAAACAGTTGGATAGAATTTTGAAATTGAATGATAAAATTCAAAAATTCAAAAATTTGAAGTCAGTTAAAACGCCAAATTTTAATGCTAGCATGTAGGTTTGTTTTCTTGTCTGTATTTTTCCACGGATCCTCGTGGATTGAAAAGAATCCAGAACGTACATTAAGTCAGCAATAGATTATTTATATAAATCAATCTATTGTTTAGGGAATACTCTTGATAATATTTATTTGAATGTAATTAATAAAATGAATTATGAAAATAGTAGTGTCAGGAGGTTTAGGATATATTGGTTCTCATACTGTTGTCGAATTACTGAACGAAGGTTTCGAAGTTGTCATTATTGATGATCTTTCTAATTCATCCGTTGAAGTTTTAGACGGAATTATACGGATCACAAAAAAGATTCCAATATTCGAAAATTTTGATTTAAGAGAGAAAAACAAAGTGCAGCAATTCTTTAAAAAGCACTATGATGTGGCAGGATTCATTCACTTTGCTGCTTCAAAAGCAGTTGGAGAAAGCGTCCAAAAACCGTTGTTGTACTACGAAAACAATCTAGCTCCCTTAATTTATATTTTACAAGAATTACAAGAAAAACTTGTAGCTAATTTTATTTTTAGTTCCTCTTGTACCGTTTATGGTCAGGCAGAGTCCATGCCAATAACTGAAATGGCTTCCATTCAACCAGCGGTTTCACCTTACGGGAATACCAAACAAATCGGAGAAGAAATTATCAAAGACGTTGCAAAAGTAAGTAGCTTAAATGCTGTTTTGTTACGTTACTTTAATCCAATAGGTTCACATTCTTCCTTAGAAATAGGAGAATTACCTCTTGGAATCCCTCAGAATCTAGTGCCTTATATTATGCAAACAGGTATGGGCTTACGTAAGGAATTATCCGTTTATGGAGATGATTATCCTACGATTGATGGTACTTGTGTTCGCGATTATATTCATGTTGTCGATGTAGCAAAAGCGCATGTTATTGCCATTCAACGATTGATAAATGGAAAGAATCTAGAACAGGTTGAAATATTTAATCTAGGGACAGGTAGGGGAAGTTCTATATTAGAAGTAATTCAAACTTTCGAAAAAATTAGTGAGCAAAAATTACCCTACAATATTGTAAATCGAAGGAATGGAGATGTAGTCACGGCTTATGCCAATACTGAAAAGGCCAATGCCATTTTAGGATGGAAAACAAAATTAACTTTAGAAGATGCTATTGCAAGTGCCTGGAATTGGGAAAAAAAGATTCAAAAAGAGAAATTTAAATCACTGTAATACAATGTTTTATGAATGACAAAGAACCCAGCTATATTATCGCTATCGGTGCTTCAGCCGGAGGCTTGGAAGAAATAAACACTTTTTTCGAGTACACACCTCTTGATGGGGTAGCTTATGTCATTGTACAGCATTTATCACCAGATTTTAAAAGTCGTATGGTCGAATTATTGTCAAAGCATAGCCGTCTGTTAGTTAAGGAGGCTATGCAAGGAATGATTGTTTGTACCAACATAGTCTATCTTATTCCAAATGATAAGTTTATGACTATAAAAGACGATAGACTCTATTTGACGGATAAAGACAAAATACGTGGTCCGCATCTCACAATAAACACATTCTTTAATTCTCTTGCGGCCGACAGTGGCAAAAAAGCGATTGGTATTATACTTTCAGGATTGGGTTCGGACGGCAGTGAAGGCATCAAATCTATAAAAGAAGCTGGCGGAATGACTATTGCACGAAATCCGGAATCAAGCAAATTTAGCAGTATGCCTAGCCATGCTATAGCTACCGATATGATTGATTTTATTTTGGAGCCTCAATTTATGCCAACTGCTATAGAGTCATATGTGAAACAAAATGATGAAATATCTGAAAGCAATAAATCGGATGAGAAAAACATCAGTGCAATTATTGACTATATACACCAAAAATTGCCTTTTGATTTTTCAGATTATAAAATGACAACCATACTCCGACGGACTAAAAGAAGAGCTGCATCGGTTAATATTTATAATCTCAAAGATTATTTGCTCTTTTTGAAGGATACTCCCGAAGAAGTCAAGGTTCTGTCTAAAGATTTTCTGATCAGTGTCACTTCATTCTTTCGGGATCCTGAAGCTTTTGAATTCGTACAAAATACAGTTTTGCCACGAATACTGGAAAATCTCTCGCCTAATGACGAAATTAAGTTGTGGATAGCTGGTTGTGCCACAGGTGAAGAAGCATATTCTATGGCCATTTTGCTAAAAGAACTCTTAACAGGGAAATTTAAGGACACTATTGTCAAAATTTTCGCAACCGACATTGATTCGGCTGCATTACTCTATGCGGGTAAAGGGATTTATGCTTCTGATAGGATAAAAGGCATTAGTCAGAAACGACTTAAACAGCATTTTAATTTTGACGGAAACAATTATGTAATTAAGGCTGAAATTCGCGAGATGCTGATATTTGCACAACATGACCTGGTAAAAAATCCACCATATTCCAACATGCATTTCATTAGTTGTCGTAATTTGTTGATATATATGACACCTGTTCTTCAAAAAAAAGTATATACTATGCTTTTATTCGGACTTAAAACAAATGGCTTCCTATTTTTGGGCTCAAGTGAGAATCCATTAATAATTATTGACAATTTGCAAATAATCAATAAAAAGTGGCGTATTTATAAAAGCCTCAAAGATAAACGCTCTCCTAAAATTGATACGTTTGTATTGCCTGAACTCATTAATTTACGACAAATTACAACAATCAAGAACGAGATTTCTAAAAACATGAATAATTCTTTAACGGAAACAATAAACATAACTCTTGCAAATCAGATAGGATATCTCGCTATTTGCGTGGATCAGGAAAACACGGTAATCAAATCGTATGGAAATACCTCAAAATATCTACTGGCGAAAAATTTTAATACAAATCTCCCTGAATTATTGCCGCGCGCATTGGCAGTGGCCTATAATACACTGAGTAAAGAAGCCTTAAAAAATGAAGAACGCACATGTGTAAAAGGTATATTTGTCAAGCATAATGATGCGGTGATGGAAGTAAACCTGTCCGTAAACCCAATTTTGATTGACGGTCATCAACAAAAAGGCTTGATTGTAATTTTTAATGATGATGAATCATCTCGCCCAACAAAACAGGAATACCCTATATTTGATGAGATAACCTATAACGAAAGTTATACTCAAGCATTAGAAGCAGAATTAAAAGAAGTTAAAAATAAGCTTCAGGCTTCTTATGACAAATTAGACGCATCCAATGAAAATATGCAGTCTTTTAATGAGGAGTTGATTTCTGCCAACGAAGAAATGCAAAGTACTAATGAAGAGATGCAATCAGTTAATGAAGAGTTGCATACTATAAATACCGATTATCATTTAAAAAATAAAGAACTGCTGGAAATCAATGATGACCTTAATAACTATTTCAGGAGCAATATAAACGGACAACTTTTTATTGATAATGATTTGAAATTGATGAAGTTTTCGCCTGGTGCAGTAAAGCACATCAATTTGCTAGATACTGATATTGGGCGTCCAATCAACCACATATCAACAAATATAAAATTTGATACCATCATTGAAGATACAAGGTTGGTCTTGGAGAAAGGGATTGTAATCAATAAGGAAATTGAAACGAATAATGGGAAATGGTATCAAGTGATGATAATGCCTTACGTTCAGTCAAGTAATAAGAATAATGGAGCTATTATTACTTTTAATGATATCACCGAACTGAAAAAAACGCAGTACGAACTTAATAAAAAAAATCAGAGTCTTACACGCATTAACACAGACCTTGACCATTTTATACATGCTGCATCACATGATCTCTTAGCCCCTCTGGGTAATATCGAAGGGAGTATTGAAATGTTGAATGATATAAAAATATCAGACTCCAACTTCTCAGAATTTTTATTTATAATCAACAGTTCAATCAAGACATTTCGGGAACTGATAACCGATATATCTATAATAGCCAAAGTGGAAAACGATATGGTTGAAACAGAAAAAGTCGATCTCGACGAAATCATAGACAATATAGAATGGAGTCTGAAAGACAAAATCGCACTATCAGGAGCAAAAATCACACGGCAATTTAAGATTAAAGAAATCCTTTTTTCTAAGAAAAATTTGCGAAGTATATTATATAATCTTATCTGCAACTCTATAAAGTTTAGAAGCGAACAACATCCAATAATAACAATCAATGCATTGCAGGAGGGTAATTACTGCGTTTTAACAGTATCCGATAATGGCATTGGAATCTCTGAAAAAGGACTCCCTAAAATTTTTGATATATATGGCAGACTGCATCAAGATATTGAAGGCAGTGGCATTGGCTTATACCTTGCAAAAAAAATAATTAATGCAGCGGGAGGTAACATCATTGTAGAAAGTAAACTGGGAGTAGGCACAAAATTTATTATTTATATGAATCAAGAATTGATTGAAGCGTGATTTAATAAGTCAGTAAATATAGATCCGCTTTTTATAAAATGATTTCTATGCTGATTATTCCTAAAAGTTTCTTGCAAATTCTAGGGATATTGAACACCCAATTCCAATTTAAAGTGACCAACTCCATTTTATTAAAAACTACTTTTTTATTAATTTTTTCAAAGCTTGATTCATGGACTTCAAATAAAGAAACATGCTTCTTTGCCGTATTTCTAGAGAGCTATAAGTAGCTATTTCATACCATTACAATAGAATTTAATTACTTTTCTAATTTTATTGATGTCAGATATTTTGGTGCCATAATCCGTATTTTTTTAACAAATGTATCATTCTAACAACATGAAATAATTAATAGTCTTAGTATCTAATTTTCCTCAAAATTTGGTAGTCAGTTTACTCCGAAACTGCTGATCACTTTAAATTGGATAGTGGAGTAAATTTCTGTAATCAGATGGAGTTCCGCTGGTTTCCAGAATTTTCCATTTCATTTTGCAAAATCGCTTTTTTCTAGGCATCGATATAAAGAGAATCGAGTTTTATATCACTATTTTGAAACCAAGAAGTAACCGTTGAATTGAAAAACAAAAAAAGAAAACTGTTATTGCCAAGAAAAGAATAGTCGTAAACAGATAGATTAATCTATTTACAAGCAGTTTTAATTGGACTATGTTTTGTTTTTCTGAATTCATACTTTTTTAATGAGGCAGTTTATCTCTAAAATAGCCATATACCCAGGTTCCCGCTACAGCAGATAACAAAGTAACAATCATTACGGTAGCGCCAGTTCCAATTTGTGCAAATAATGGACCAGGACAAGCTCCTGTTATGGCCCAACCCAATCCGAAGAGAAGCCCGCCGTAAATTTGTCCTTTGTTGAAAGTTTTGTCGTGGAATTCAATTTTTTCTCCATAAATGGTTTTAATATTGAATTTTTTTATCAGGAAAATAGATAACATTCCTACCACAACGGCACTTCCTATGATACCATACATATGAAAGGATTGAAAACGAAACATTTCCTGAATGCGATACCAGCTGATCACTTCGGCTTTGATGAAAACAATTCCAAACAATAAACCGATGACTAAGTATTTTAAATTATGATACCACTTGTGTTCTAATTGACTCTCGTTGACACAAACGGTGTCTAAGGAACGAGTTTCGAAATCTGTGTTTTGATCTTTATTTTGCATGTTAGAAAGTATTAAATAGAAAGTATTAAAGGTAAAATTATATTTGCCATAATCAATCCGCCTACAAAGAAACAACAGGTTGCAATCAATGAAGGCAATTGTAAATTAGACAAACCGGAAATTGAGTGGCCACTGGTACAACCTCCCGCATAACGAGAACCGAAACCAATTAAAAATCCACCAACAACCATCATGAAAAATCCTTTGAGTGTAATTAAATTTTCCCATGAGAAGAGTTGTTCGGGTAACATTCCGTTGATATTTGTAACTCCATACGATGCTAATTCTGTTCTTAGGGTATCGTTTATGATAATTGGATCTGGATTTGACAAAAAATTAAATGCCAAAATACCTCCCAATAAAATACCGACTACGAAAAACATATTCCAGATTTCTTTTTTCCAATCGTATTTGAAAAAGGTAATATTTGCCGGTAAGCACATGGCGCAAGTGTGACGTAATGAAGCGCTAATTCCAAAAGATTTATTTCCAATAATTAATAACGCCGGAACTGTAAGTCCAACTAATGGGCCTGCAATATACCAAGGCCAAGGTTGTTTGATGAATTCTAAAATTTCCATGTTTGTTGATTTAGTACTGCAAAGATTATATTTATAAATGAGTAGTTGTGTTACTTTTGTCACACAATAAAAAAAATTAAAAAAATTACATTGATTTTATTTTCTAATGTAATAATCTAACTTTTCTCGGAACGAATCACTATTCCAATTTGCAGTTCCAATTTTAACTACAATCACATTCCCTTGTTTGTCAATAAGATAAGTGGCTGGAATTGTAGCTGATTCCATTTCCATAGGAGGATTTGTAACGGATTGATAGATAGGAAGCGTTAAATTTTCTTTAAATAGAAATGCATTTGCTTTTTCAAAAGAATCAGTTGTCACAAACAAAAAGACAACTTTATCCTGATAGTCAGCATATAATTTTTGCATACTTGGCATTTCAGCAATACAGGGCGGACACCATGTGGCCCAAAAATTAATGAATATTATTTTTCCTTTGTATGCTTCTAATGTCACATTTTTACCGCTAGCATCGACTAATTGCCATTGGTACGTGGAAAGCATTTTTTGATCTGTTACAGCAATTGTTTTGGGCGAAAAAGCAATTAAGCGGTTTATTTCTATTTTTACAAAAGTGCCCAAAGGACTAAACAGAAGCAGTGCTATAAATGCTATAAAAGCAATGTTTTGTATCGTTGATTTTTTTGGTGTTTTCCAGTTCATTTTTTTTTTGAATCATTATTTTCTTAAAAGATATGATTTTTAGGGATTTATTACTTTATAAATTGTCTTTTGGCATTCTGATTTCAATAATTAGGGAAGATGCGATTGTTATAAAGCCGATCAATATAATTGCATAATTCACTCCAAATAAATCAGCTGTTATTCCTGAAATAATCGCGCCTATTGCATATCCTAAATCCCTCCAAAGCCTAAATGTACCAATACTTTCCGCTCTTTGAGTTGGGTTTGTGGCTTGTGCAATCGCTGATAAAAAAGTAGGATAGACCAAGGCCGTTCCAAATCCCAGTAACGCGGAAATAGTTGCTAATTGATACATTTCGGTACTAAAAGGAATAAAAAGAATCGCAATTCCCTGTAGTAACATTCCCCAAAACAACATCTTTTTTTTCGAATATATATCCGACATTTTTCCGGTTATCAATTGTCCAAAACCCCAAACGGTAGGATAAATGGCAGTTATAATTCCAATATTCTGAGAATCATAATTCAAAGAAAGCAATACAATAGGCAACAGTCCCCAAATCATACCATCATTCAGATTATTGACCAATCCTGCTTGGGTCACAGCACTTAACGTTTTGTTTTTGAATGTGGTTTCCAGAAAAATATTATCTAATTTTTCAGTTTGATTGGTTGTGTTTTCTTGGTGTACAAATATTCTGGTATCTTTTACAAAAAGCAAAGTCAACAAAAAACCAATTATCGAAATTCCAATTCCCAGATAAAAAGGGTAAGGCGTAATTCCATATTTTTGTGTAATATAGCCTGACAGGTAGGCGACTAAACCAACGGCAAAATAACCGGCAAATTCATTGAGTCCCATCGCCAGTCCACGATCCTTTTCTCCAACTAAATCAATTTTCATCACCACCGTACTGCTCCAAGTGAGTCCTTGACTAATTCCCAACAGAATATTGGCAAAAATCACCCAATTCCATGATTCAGCATATATTAGAATAAAAGGAATAGGTATTGCCAGAATCCATCCAAATAAAAGTAAATTTTTTCTCCCGAATCGATTCGCAAGCTTACCCGTAAAATAATTGGTAATGGCTTTAGTGATTCCAAAGGCAGTTATAAATGAAAGAATAGCCGTTTTTGAAGCAATGCCAAATTCAATTTCGGCAAATTTTGGAATAATAGTTCTTTCCATTCCTATCATTCCGCCAACAAAGGCATTGACGATGACCAAAATGGTAAATTGTTTCCAATTTTCTCTCAGCCCAAGTTTGGTTGTATTCATATACAATTGTTGAATGGTTTATTTTTAATCCAAAAAAGAACTACTGTTTTTTAATTTATTCTGGAGGTAAGACATTAAAAAGATTTAGACTAGCATCATTCATAGTATTCTAATTGGTAATCACCAATGTGTTTTTTGTTTTCTGATATCGATTTTTTATGCTTGAAATAGTTTAGAGTTCCAAGTAACAGTATCACGAATGAAATGACAAACAGCGCTATTTCAATCAGGAAACTATTTTCAACTTTTAATAAATTTCGCAAACTCAATCCTGCAATTAAAAAGTACATTGCCGTTCGCAAAAAGGCAAGAAAAGTAGATTGATTTGCGAGTACTGTTCGTTGTAACGCTAATCGCTCCCTTAAAATTAAGTCTTTGTTTATAGCTTTTGTATCTTTCATTTCAGTTTTTTTTCGAATTAATTTCAAAAGGTAGTCCCGTAGTTTTGTTAAATTCAAAGTAATAAATTCATTAGGATCTCGTAAAAGACTATCAAATTTACTTCTTTATTTAGATCAGTTTGAAAATCAAATGTTTTTAGGAGATTTTACGAACAGATTAAAAATTAAATCCTCTCTTATTCCTTTCAACTTTAGATTTTAAAATAAATAATTGGTGCAGTTTAAAACAATACTTTTTTGTTTTAAACTGCACATTACTTTAAATATTTATTGTCTAAATTTTATTTATTATGTCATTTACATCCATCCAAGTACCACCATTAGTGATATTTTTAAACCCATTTTGTTCCAAAATCAATTTGGCTTGACCGCTGCGATTCCCGCTTCGGCAGAACACAATAACATGTTCTTTTCCTTTAAATTTAACCAATTGATTCGGTATTTGATCCAAAGGAATATTTGTTGATCCTTTTACGTGACCTTCTGCAAATTCTGCAGGCGTGCGAACATCTACAAGGAACGCGCCTTCTTTTACTAATTTTTCCATTTGTGTTGTGTCTTTTTTTGAAAACATATTTTTAAAAATTCCGAACATAATTAGTTGTTTTATTATTTTAATACTTTGCTTTGACAAACGAAATCGGTCTTTGGAACAGTCGTTTTAGCTATTGCTCCAAAACCACCTTCAATTTCTGTAAAGTTTCTATACCCTCGTGCTTGCAAAATAGAAGCAGTCATCATACTGCGGTATCCTCCAGCACAATGAATGTAAAAATGTTCCTCTGGATTGATGTCTTTTACCCATTCATTGATGTACGCTAATGGTCGGCTGTAGGCTTCATCAACATGTTCCGCTTCATACTCACTTTCTTTACGAACATCGATTATTTTGCATTCGCCAATTTTTACTTCTTTTGCAAATTGCTCCGCAGTGATGCGATTTATAGTATCGATTTCAAAACCGGCTTTTTTCCAAGCTTCAAAGCCTCCTTGTAAATGTCCTATTAAATTATCAAACCCAACTCGGGTCAATCGCGTTACAGTTTCTTCTTCAAATCCTGGCTCAGTGACTAAAATGATTGGTTGTTTCACATCGGCAATCAAAGCACCAACCCAAGGAGCAAAATCGCCATTGATACCAATGTTTATGGATTGTGGCACATAACCTTTTGCAAAATCACCATTATCTCTCGTGTCTAGAATTAAAGCACCGGTTTCTTCCGCTACAGCTTCAAATTCACTTGCATTAATCGGTCTCATTCCGTTATTGAAAACATTTTCAAAGCTTTCAATTCCTTTTTTGTTCATAGCAACGTTCATCCCAAAATAGGCTGGAGGAGGCAATAAACCTTCAGTAACTTCTTGCACAAATTCGGCTTCAGTCATATTGGCGCGCAAAGCATAATTTGTTGCTTTTTGCTCACCAATGGTTGAAACAGTTTCTTTACTCATGTTTTTTCCACAAGCAGAACCCGCACCGTGAGCCGGATATACGATTACATCATCAGCCAGAGTCATTACTTTGTCTCTTAACGAATGGAATAATATGGCTGCTAATTCGTTTTGAGTCATGTGGGCAGCTTTTTGAGCTAAATCTGGGCGACCAACATCACCAATGAATAAAGTATCTCCAGAGAAAATGGCGTGGTCTTTTTCGTTTTCATCGATTAATAAGTATGAGGTACTTTCCATTGTGTGACCTGGCGTGTGTAACACCTTTATTTTGATGTTGCCAATTGCAAATTCCTGGTGGTCTTTGGCAGAAATAAATTCAAATTCAGGATTGGCATTGGGGCCATATACAATTGCAGCACCTGTTTTTTTACTCAAATCTAAATGTCCGGAAACAAAATCAGCGTGAAAATGGGTTTCGAAAATGTATTTTAGTTTCACACCGTCTTTTTCTAGCCTTTCCATATAAGGTTCTGTTTCACGAAGTGGATCAATAATGGCAGCTTCACCATTTGAAGTAATATAGTAAGCACCTTGTGCTAAACATCCGGTGTATATTTGCTCTATTTTCATTTTCTTAAATTTTCGTTATTTAATTATAATACAAAGATATAGCATGAATTTAAGGAAGATAGTGACAAATGTTACACAACAAAAAAAGTTGCTGTAATTGTAAATTTTTTAAAATATAATTCTTGTGTTTTCTGGGGATTGTAACGCATAACTAATTTTAAAAAATAAAAAAACACCAGCTATTCAACTGGTGTTTCTATCATTAATTAATAGTGATTTAATATTTATTTTGATATGGTGTTTTGTTCTGCTACTTCCCGATGCAGAAATTAGCAGCCCGGTGTTTACTGGGGTTTGCAGATCTTGAGGTACAAATAAGGTACCGATCTGAACAAAATAACACGAAATAAAAACAAACAAACATTTATCCATTATTTCAATTGAAATATAGCATTCTGTTAATCTGTAATAATATCTTTTCTAAGAACACATTAATCCAATAGTTGAAACAAATGTATAAAATATATTTGATTGAAAAGCTGGTTTAATTATATTTTGAGTTGACCCTGTCGGGACAATTTTCGAACCTTTTTTTAGATGATTTGAAGCTTTTGAGCCAGATATCATCAATTTTATAAAGCTAACGAAAATATTAAATTTTATTCTCAACACTGTATCCACGCTAACTTAGTATATCCAATAAGCATCTCCCACTTTTGGGTGGGCACGTATAAAGAGACATATATGTATAAGTTTAATATGGTAATCATTCTAAGGTTTAAATTCATTTAATAGTTTTTTGAATGAAAAATATCTACTATCCTTCAATAGATTTCTTGCAATCAATCTCATCTTGATTGATTCTTTTGAAGCATGGAATTTTTAAACTTAATTAATTTAATAAACTATGAACCAATAATTGATTAACAGGTTGCTTATCCAAATAAAGATAATTTTTATTTATTCTCTCTTTTACAAAAAAAAGTTGTTACTTCTCTAATTAACGGGTTAATGGGGATTAATAAATGACTTGCAAAAATATTTGCCTGTATTTCTAATCTAATATTATTATTATTATTATTCAATTCCGAAACTCTAGAATTCAATGATAGAGTGTAATCAACGTCCTCCCTTTTTTCAATTCTATTCTCTAAGAGTTTAGTATGTAATATTAAATGACCAATTTCATGACACAAAGTAAACCTAAATCTATTTCTTCTAATTCTGGATTGACATATATTTTAAGTGGATTAAATTCACTCTTTCCTAGAATACCGTTTTCCTTTTTTGTAAAATCAAAAGTTATTGGATACCTTGAAGATATAAATTTACATAATTTATGAGTATCTAAAATGAAATCATTATGAATGTCATAAGTGTATAATCTGTCAACGATTTCTTCAATCCTCTCTTCCGTCAAGTATGGGATTTTTAAGAACTTCTCCTTATATAATAAACATCTATTATGCCAAGCTCCTGAATTAAATTAGCTATGTGATTGAAGGTTATATTTCCTATTTTGGCTAGAAATGGTTCTATTTCATTATTTTCAAAATCAATGATGTTTTTTGAAGTTTTTTTCTGTAATCTATCCAATCTAATTGATTATCACTTTTAACTTTAAGCAAACCAATTTTTAAAGATTTTGCAATATTGATTGTGTTTTTTGCAAATCCTTTATTTGTTACAATAATTCCTTTGGTATTATGTCTACCTATTTGATTTACTTTAGAATCAAATTCAATTTCTTCTACAGCTACCAAGAGAAACGTATTTTGTAAAAGTACTTCAGAAGGAAAATTGGGAGTCGTAAAACTGATAAAGAAAGAATAGGTTTAAAGTTCAGTTCGTCTAGTCCTAGATTATAAGGTGCAAATTTATTAGAAAAAATAAAAAAACCTATTAGAGGAATGTTTAAGAATAATTTATTAATTTTTCTTAAATTTTTATTTATCGTGTAATAAGTGTTATTTTGTAAAAATCCCAAATTACTGCTGCAATTTATTGTTGTATAATTAATTAGTAAAAAATCTATGCTATTATTAAAAAACCAAAAAAAACTAATAAAATTATTTAGCACCCTTGATTTTCAACAAGAGTTTAATCTTATGTTATCATTTGCGTCGGAATTATGTGAAGTTCCGTGTGGATTTATATCTATTATTGGTATTGATCACCAAATTATTAAAGCCAGAATAGGTTTTGAGACTTTGATTGTCCCTGAAAATATGTTATTATTCATTGAACCAATTATTAATCATAAAAAAAAATCTATAGTTTACGATATCAATCAAGATGTTAGATATCATTCAAATCCTTCTCCTTTTTCTTTTTTTGCAGGATTTCCTATCTGTATTAATGAAAGTTTAGTCATAGGGACTCTTTGTATCGTGGATACAAAGCCTAAAAATCTCTCTCCGATACAATTAAAATCTTTAGAGTGTTTTGTTGTACAAATTCAATCTTTTTTGGAATTATATATTCAAAAGGAGGAATTTAAAAAAACAATAAAACAGCAAGAAAATCAACTCCAACTATTTATTGATAATTCGAAAGAAATTTTATACGAGCTTAATCTTGAAGGAATATTCACTTATGTGTCAAAAAACTTGATTACTTTTCTTGGTCGTGAAGCTGATGAAATTACAGGAAAAAACATTGCTTTATTTATTCATCCTGAAGATATGGGAATGTGCATTAATCATATGAATAATGTAGTTGAAACGGGAAAAAGTGAAAATGAACTTATTTATCGAATTTTGCATAAATACGGACATTATGTATGGCATTCTTCCAATTTAAAATTTTTAGAAAAAGAAGGGAATGCTATTTTTATTGGAAATTGCAGGGATATTACAGAACACGTTGAAACACAACAAAAGCTTTTACTACAAAAAGAATTTTACGAAAAAATATTAGACAGACTACCAATAGATATTGCCGTTTTTGACAGCAATTATAGATATACTTATTTGAATCCTGCTGCCATTAAAAATAATGAATTGCGAAAATTTATTATAGGAAAAGATGATTTTGAATATGCAGAATATACAGGAAGAGATAACATATTTGCAAAAAACCGACGTGCTAAATTTATGGTGGCTCTAGAAGGTAAAGAAGTTATAGAATGGGAAGATAGAATTCAGCGTCAAAATGGAGAATCGACTTATCACACCCGAAAATTTGCACCAGTTTTTCTTGAAGATGGATCTCTTGAAATGATGGTAGGTTTTGGGGTTGATATAACAGAGAGTAAAAAAAATCAAGATGAAATCTTTAAAAGCAGACAGCTAACCAAGAGTATTATTAAGAATGTAGCGACCGGGATTTTGGTACAGGGTCCCCAATCTGAAATATTTGAAAACAACAAAGCGGCTTGTGAAATGTTAGGACTTACCGAGGATCAGCTACTTGGTAAAACCTCTTTTGACGAGCATTGGAAAGTAATTCATCTGGACGGTTCAGAATTCTTGTCTGAAGAACATCCAGTACCTCAGGCTATACAAAAATTAAAACCAATAAACAATGTCGTTATGGGGGTTTATCGCCCTATGCTTAATGATTTGGTTTGGCTGTTGGTTGATGCTATACCTGTATTTGGAGATTTTAATGAGTTACTCTATGTAATATGTTCTTTCAACGATATAACGGCACAAAAAAATGCGGAAGATGCTTTAAAAATTAGCAATGAGCGTTTTATTTATTCCAGTGAAGCTACTTCTGATGCACTTTGGGATTGGAATATGATTACTAATGAAATTTTTGTTGGAGAAAGTTATGCCGCACTTTTTGGGCACCGATTTGAAAATAATATTATAACAGGACAAAAATGTGAGAATTTTGTTCATCTAGAAGACAAAGATGCCTATTACGAAAGTATAGATAAGTGCATAAATAGTGATATTTACAGATGGTCAGAGGAATACCGTTATCTAAAATCGGATGGTACTTATGCTTATGTAAAAGACAAAGCTGTGATTATACGAAATGATAAGGGTGAGGCAGTTCGTATGATTGGAGCGATGCAAGACATTACCAATGAAAAAAAGTTAAAAGATGAATTGCAGCAAAGTGAAGAACGATTCAAAGGAGCATTTGAACACTCAGCTGTAGGAATGGCTATTGTGAATCTAGAAGGCTTTTGGATGGAAGTGAATAGCCGATTATGTGAAATATTAGGTTATACCAAAGAAGAGTTTAAAACATTGACATTTGAAGAAATTACTTATTGTGAAGATTTGGAAAAGGATTTAGCAAATAAAAAAAATTTAGATTCAGGAGAAGCATCTAATTTCAGTATGGAAAAAAGGTACATCCATAAAAACAAATCTTTAGTTTGGGTGAACTTATTTGTTTCTATTGTACGAAACAATTTAGGTAAAATCGAACATTATATTCCACAAATTATTGATATCACAGAAAGAATAAAAATCGAAGTCGAAAATAAATTATTAACGGATGAAAACAATAGAAATAAAACTATTCAACTGAATGAAGTTAAAAATATGTACCGCCTTTTGGCTGATAATACAATTGATTTGGTTTGTTTGCACAATTTAGATAGCTCTTTTCAATATGTTTCTCCATCAATACAAAAACTATTGGGTTATACTCCTGAAGAGTTAATTGGTAAATTACCTCAAGAATTTGTTCATCCTGAAGATATTGAAATACTTCTAAATTCTATTCGTCGTTTTGTAACTGAAGTAGAAGATGTGTCGGTAAGGGTAAGGTTTAAAAATATAGAAGATAATTATTTTTGGTTTGAAACTAAAGCTATTTTAGTAAAAGAAAATGGTATTCCGATAAGTTTTCAATCCAGCACGAGAGATATTACACAGCGAAAAGAGGCCGAAGAAATTGTCGAAAACACATTGATTCAAGAACGCGAATTAAATGAGTTACGGAGTAATTTAGTTTCTACTATCTCTCATGAATTTAGAACACCAATGACTACCATCCGAGCAAGTGCCGAACTGATAGCCATGTATCTGGAAGGGTATAATTTTGAAAATTCTATTCATGTTGAAAAGAGAGTAAATATAATAACCGAAGAAATTGACCGAATAGTAGAATTAATGAATGCAGTATTAACTATTTCTAAAGATGATTCAGGTAAAACAAATTTTAATCCAGTTAAATTTGATTTAAAACAAGTTTGCATTGATGTAATTGAGACCAGTTATAGCAGTCAAAATGATAAAAGAAAGGTTCAAACAACATTTGCAGGAGATACATTTTATGTATTTGCAGACAAAAAATTAATGGAATACTCTATTCTCAATCTCTTAAATAATGCTTTTAAATATTCAGAAGGATTTGGAGATATTATTCTTAATCTTTTTACCGCAAATGGTACAACTGTTATTGAGATCATCGATTTTGGAATAGGAGTTCCTGAAAAAGATCAATCAAAATTATTTAATACTTTTTTTAGAGCGAGTAACACGGAAGGGTTACAAGGAACCGGTTTGGGACTTTATATCGTTAAAACCTTTACCGAAAAAAACTTGGGAACTGTTCAATTAGAGAGTCAATTAGGAAAAGGGACAAAAGTGACACTAAAATTTCCAGTATGACATTAATCGAAACTATGGCTAAAATATTGATTATTGATGATGAAGTAAAACTAAGGGAAACCATTTGTGAATTACTTTCTTTTGTAGGATATGATGTTCAAGAAGTCCAAGATGGAAAGGAAGGATTAGACAAAGTCAAACAATTTAAACCGAACCTCATTATATGTGACATTATGATGCCTATAATGGATGGATACGGTTTTATGGAAAAACATCAAATTTCTAATTACTCGGATATTCCCGTTATATTCCTCACTGCTAGGGTGGAGCGGAAAGATGAAGAAAGAGGTCTTGTTTTAGGAGTCAAAGGCTACCTTAAGAAACCTTTTATTTTGAAAGAACTAAAGCAGCTTATAGAATATCATTTATCACTTGAAAAACTGTATAAAAAAAATGTTGAAGCGCTCTAATTTATAGGTATCGTGACTATTTATCTTACTGTAAATAACTATAGGAAAATTATTTCATAACTGCTAAAAAAAATATTTATCACAAACATTCTTTAAGTTTTGTGTAATTAAATTCTTGATTATTCATTTCTGAAATAGTATTGTTTTTGAATTTGGCTGCAAAATTTTGTGCATGGACAATGTTGTTTTTTGAAATTGCTATTTCATTAAAAGCAAATATACCTTTGTTAATTAAAAGTTTGTATCTGTAGTTTTTTAACGAATATGAGATTATAATAAAAAACAAAATAAGGATTGAATAAAAAAACTGAAATACAAAATGCAAATTTAAAGGAGCTAAAAATAATAAATAAAGTAAAGCTGAAAAAGCGAAGACTACAATTGTAACTGTTAGATCTCGATTTCTTACAATCCTTATATTTGAAATTTGACTCAGGGATACCCGTATTCTTTCCTTACCATTTTTAATAAGTACGTGTGATTCTAAAAGTATAAGAAAAGCGTTTTCCTCTAAGACTTTTTCGATTTTATTTGGCGTTGATAAAATTTTATTCATATTTTTCTTTAATTGAAATCAAATAAAAGAATCTTACCAAAAACAGCTTACCCTAATAAAGTGGTGTATTCTAAATTTTTTGCCCCCAAAAAATTTTTTCAAGTAAGCTGCCTGGTAAGTAAAGTCCCAAATCAGTGTAAATATATGGAGTGTAATTAGGCAAAACTTTTTTTTAATTTATAGCTTAAAAAAAAATACTTATAATTAATATTGTAAAGAGAAAACTTTAAAAGAAAGAATGTTGAATCTCATTTAAATATATTTATCCTCCGAAAAAACACTGCTTAGGTGGTGCTTCATGAAATATTTATATTAAAAGAATAAAATTTTGTCAAATAGTAATTGGCTGTAAATTAAAAAATAATAATTTCATTTTACAATTTTTTACAAAAGAGATTGTTTTTCCGCTTGGATGGATTTTATAAAATCACGTGGCGTTACATCAAGATAGGATTTGAAGCTAGTTGAAAAATAAGAAAACGAACTAAAACCAGTTTCGTCAACTAAATATTGGATATTTTTTTCTCCTAAATTAATGAGTTTAACCGCATAATCCAATCGAAATTCTCTAATATATTGACTGGCATTTTTAGTGGTTAGTTTCCGCACTCTTTTATCTAAAGTCGATTTGCTAATAAAAAGCTCATTAGATAGTTCTCCCATGTCTATTTTTGATTTCATGTTTTTTATTAAAATTTCATTTAAAGTGGTAATGAAATCTTTTTCAGACAACTGTATAGTAATTTTTGAAAATGGATCAGGACAGAATTTTTTTTCAATATTTTTTTTAAGATTAATCAAATTGTTAATTTTATAAACTATTTCTTTTACTTTAAAAGGCTTCATAATAAAATCGTTAACTCCATTTTTTAGTTGTTTAAACTTGACATCATCGTCCATGTTCGCTGTAATTATTATGAACGGAATGGTTTGAAATTTACGATTTTTACGTATTATCAAAAATAATTCTTCACCATTCATATGAGGCATCATAAAATCGCTAATGATTATGTCAGGTATGTTTTTATTTAAATAAAGAAGTCCTTCAACACCATCTTTGAACCAATTAACTTCAAAATCACTCAACGTTAATAACTCTGAAATTGAATTTCCCAGTGCTAGATCATCTTCAATTAATACTATTCTCGTTTTTGTGTTTTTCATAGCACGAAACTAACCCTTTATATTTTAACTTATAACTGTTTTTTTTTTAATTATCAGTACTTGATTTCATAAAAAATAAAATTTAAAATACTTTTATTTATATTTCATCTTTTTAAAAAATCAGTATTTGTTTGCAGGTTCAGTTTATAAATAATCATTAAATGAAGAATTTTTTTAACGTCGTTTTTTTGTGTAATACTATTTCGAAAGTCATACTCGAAATCAAATGTTATATGATATTATCCTGTAACTTGAATTTGGGAATTTCATTTAAAAAAACAATAACCAATTAATGAAAAATCTTCTTTTAAGTATTTCTAAGGCCAATAATCATTTATTGAAGCAAAAGTCTTTAGAAGATGCACTAAATTTCTGCATCAAAGAGATTGGTTCAGGCCAAGACTTTGACAGATGCTATATTTATAAAAATGAAATAGATAATGGGGTACTAAAATTTCACTATAAGTATGAATGGTGCAATAAAGGGATCGAACCGTATATAGATCATCGGGATCCAGATGGAATCGCTTACGATGCCTTACCAGAGCTATATAAAACATTGTCGAGTGACGAATCATTTCAAGGACTTGTTAAAGATTGCAGTAATGAATTATTTAAGCAAATAATGGGAATACTGGGTATTCAATCGTATCTTTTTACACCTATTTTTTCCGATGATCTTTTTTGGGGATGGATAGGGTGCGATGACTGCAAAAATGAAAAGAAATGGAGGGATGAGGATTTATACACTTTACATACCATTGCTAAGAATATTGGATTTCAACTGAATCAAGACCGTATCGTTTCAAAATTAGAAATCACGTTAGAAAAAATTAATTTTTACATGGAAGGCTCTAATCAAGCGATGTGGGAATTTGATATTAATACTAATCAAACTGTTTATTCTTATAATTGGGCAGGATTATTAGGTTATACGAACGATGAAATAATCCAAGAAGAAGAATTTTGGAAAAGAACTATTCATCCAGACGATTTGAATCAACTACTAATGGATACTGGGCATTTAATTTCTAATAGATTAGATAATTATGTAGGAACTACCCGAATGATTCATAAAACTGGTAAAGTGATTTGGGTAAAATATGATATTTTGCTTAAAAAAAATAAAGAAGGAAAACCACTAAAACTTATTGGGACACATATCGATGTTAGTGAGCTTAAGGAAAAAGAAATCCAGCTGAAGTTATCAGAAGAAAAATTTAGATTTATTGCCGATAATACGACAGATTTAATTTGTCAGTATTCTAATGATGGAAATTTTCAATATGTTTCCACTTCTTCAAAAGAAATTACAGGATACCTGCCTGAAGAGCTAATTAATAAAAGCTCATGGGATTTCTTCCATAAAAAAGATTTTAGAAAGATTAAAAATTACTATGAAAATACTTTTAAAAGTTTACAAAGTAGTATTGTTACCTATCGCTTTAGAAAAAAAGATGGCAGTTATATCTGGTTAGAAGCGACTACTAAGGCTATTATTAATAGTGAAAATAAAGTATTGGGGCTACAATCTTCCAGCCGTGATATTAGTGAAAGGATTAAAAGAGCAGAAGAAGTAAAAGCAGCAAATGCAAAAGAAAAAGAACTTAATGATATGAAATCACAGTTCGTATCTATGGCGTCGCATCAGTTTAGAACTCCTTTAACAGTGATCTATTCTAATGCGGAACTTATAGATTTTAAAATCAATCATTTTGAAGAAAATAAGTCGCAATCCATAGCCTGTATTACTTCAAGAATAAAAACAGAAGTAGACAGAATGACTGAATTAATGAACAATATTTTGATTTTTGCAAAAGATGAGTCTCAGAAATTAAAGAAGCAAGTTAAACCTGTTGATTTCAATGTTTTTATAGAAACATTAATCGATACTTATTTTAATAATAATCTTTATGAGCGTGAAATTAAAATTAAAATAAAGGGAAAAAAAAAACCCTTTTTCACTGATGAAATTATGCTTGTGCATATTTTAACCAATCTAATTAGTAACGCCTTTAAATATTCAGTTGACAGATCAAATCCTGAATTAGAAATTACCTATTCTGAAAATGAAATCGAAATACTGGTAATCGATTATGGAATAGGAATTCCAGAAGATGAAATAAAACATTTATTCACCTCTTTTTTTAGAGCATCAAATACAAGTACTATCATAGGCTCAGGATTGGGTCTTTCTATCGTAAAACAATTTGTAACATTTTTAAAAGGTACAATAGAATTAAAAACTAAAGAACATTTTGGTACTACAATAAAATTAATTTTCCCTTATGAATAAAAATAAAATACTGATAGTTGATGATGAGCTAAATATTAGAGACACCATTACTGAACTTCTTGTTTGTCAAAATTATGATGTTAAAGCTGCTTGTAACGGACAAGAAGCACTAAGCCTTTTAGAGTACTGGACTCCAGATTTAATTGTTTGCGATATTATGATGCCAGTTATGGATGGTAGTGCGCTTCATGAAATCATTAAAGAAAGTCCTTCTTTGAGTGCTATTCCATTTGTTTTTCTTACTGCTAAAAGCGAAAATAATTTAATGCGTAAATGTTTGCTTCAGGGTGCCGATGATTTCTTGTCGAAACCCTTCAAAATAAATGAATTGATATCCATAATTGAAACCAAAATAGCGCGATTTGAAAAAATAAAAAATGCCCACCATAATTTGTATAGTGGTAAAAAAAACACATTTCAACATGAAATAAATACGCCCCTTCACGGAATATTAGGATTTACAAATCTTTTAATTAAAGATGAGGGAAAATTTGAAAAAAAACTAATTCACGAGTTTTATGAATCAATAAAAATATCAGGTGAGCGTTTGGACAGAACCTTGCAGAATATTATTCTTTATCAAAATTTAAAGGATAATTCACTTGAATTTAATGATACATCAAGTGCCGAGATATTAAAAATTTTCTTGAAGGCAAAAGCAAAACTTTCTCGGATTTACGAGAATCAAGAAACAAGAATCAGCTTTGAAGTAGATAAAGCAACCATAGGAATGAGTGAAAAATATTTGCATTTTATTCTTTTCGAATTACTCGACAATGCCTTGAAATTTTCTTCCAGCAGTAAAATGATCCTTGTATCGGGCGAACGTTTTAATGATGAATATTATGAATTGGTTATCAGGGATTTTGGAATTGGATTTAGTGAAGACGAGTTGAAAAAAATTGGAGCTTCCCAACAGTTCAATAGAGAAAAAAGAGAACAACAAGGATTGGGATTAGGTCTTTTTCTAAGTAAAATGATTATAAAACAAACAAAAGGCGTGTTTACCATTGTTTCTAAAGTAAATGAAGGCACATGTATAAAATTATTTCTTCCTTTGATTATTTTAAAGGAGGGAGGGAACGCTTCACAACTTGAAAGTTGTTAGGTATTTCGTTAGATGTCGATTTACTTGGCTAAAAAATAGTCGGGATTTTAATTTTATGCCACAATTTTTTAAGCAGTACGTGTAATTTTAGTTTTTGTGTGGGCGATTTTATTTATTTGTCACAGCTTGTTGAGCTTTAAATCACTATAAATATTGTCAAATACATTTAATTAAATAGTTATACATGAATAAAATTATTTCTGAAAATATTAGAACAATAAGAGAAATGAAAAATTTTACCAGAGATTTTGTAGCTGGTGAAATGGAGATGACTCCCAGTGGGTATGGTAAAATTGAAAGAGGCGAGACTGATATCGCGATTTCCAAAATATCAAGATTAGCAACTATTTTTGGAATTTCAATTTCTGAATTATTGTTTTTTGATGTATCCTACTTTTTTAATGACAGTAGAGAGAAGAAATTAGAAAACGATACTATATATAATAATTCGGAAGTACGAGTGTTGAAAATGGAAAGCGACAGGTTCAATCATAATTTAGATATTAAGGATATAAAAAGAAATATTTTTTAGATTTTAGTTCATTTTTTTTTTTTCACTAAAAGAGAATGACGTTTGCTTTAATAAAATATTATTTCCTTAAAATTGACTTTCCAAAAAAGCGGCAAAGCAGTTGAAATTTCGCCACCCAATTCTGTATAGAATGGCATAAAAAAACAACACTGTTTATATGTTTTTTAGTGATGCTTCATTTTTAAAATGTAACCCAAAGATTCTAAAATTAAAACATAGTGTGTTTTTGTTATGTCTTTGACCACTGCGTTTTGTTCGCTAAAGGGTCCGGAATCCAGTTTTATTGTTTGTCCAATTTGGTACTCTATCACAGATACATCCGATGTGTCATCAGCATTAAGCCATTCCTTGATGGTACTAATTTCTTTGTCTTTTACAATCGCGTGCTTTCCCAACCAAAATAAATATCGGATTACGCCGGGGGAAACGAATACCTTATTCCTGTCTTTTTCCGCTAATTGGACAAATATATAATGATTAAACAGGGGGACTTCCACCTTTTTTTTCCTGTCGGCCCATTGGTGTACTCTTTTAATTGTTGGGCAATAGCAATTTACTCCAAATTTGTTTAATTGTTCTGCCGTTTTTTTTTCCCATTTGGGTTTTGTGTATACTACGTACCAATTCATTCTTCTTTTATTATATTGTGGTTTGTTATTATTTTAGACCCAGAAAATCAATACCAAGTCACGTTCCTTTTTGTCATTAACCTATTGCTTGATAAACAAATCCTATCGTTTTCAATTCTATTTTATTATTTTAATTTTGTGATTTTCAGTATTTTAAAATTATTTTACGAAATGTGTAGTTTAATTTTAAAGGCAAATAGTATTGTGTCAATCTAATTTTCTAAACGTCCAAAATTAATTTATTCAAGTTCTTTCCTCGTCCTTTTAAGGACTATATGCTCCAAATTTGGGCTGTATTGTCGCTTAAAATTTCTTTTCGAGTTTTCCTTTGGAGTATTTTTGCCATATAATATCATGCTTAAGGAAAGAGTCAATATTGGTTTGAATTTTATGGTTTTCGCCGTGATTTTACAACCAACAGCAATAGTCAAGAATTGCACTTTTTCATTCTTTACAAAATCATATTTTTTTCTTTTGGGATAGTTAAAATGTAACTATTCACGGGGTACCCTTATTCAATTTTGAAAATACTTTTGAATTTTATCTTAGAAATCTCAAAAATTTTAGAATTCCCAATCCTTAAAAAGAACAATTCCGTTTAATTAAAAATTGACACAAATGAAAATTGCAGTAACATTTAGCGCCTTTGACTTGCTACATGCCGGTCACGTCAAAATGCTTGAAGAAGCCAAATCAAATTGTGATTATTTGATAGTCGGATTACAGACCGACCCTACACTAGACCGTCCTGAAAAGAACAAACCAACCCAAACGGTAGTAGAGCGTTACATACAATTGAAAGGATGCAAGTATGTAGATGAAATTGTTCCTTATGCCACCGAACAGGATTTAGAGGATATTCTTCAATCTTTCCAAATTGATATGCGTTTTGTAGGCGATGAATATAAAGAAAGAGATTTTACGGGTAGAACCTATTGTGAGGATAAAGGAATAGAATTGTATTTTAATTCGCGTGACCATCGTTTTTCAAGCAGTGCCTTGCGCAGGGAGGTTTTTCAAATAGAACTTTTAAAAGATAAAAAATGATGGCAAGCAGTAAAATAGTTCACGTAGTATTAACGGGTGGAGTGGGTAGCAGATTGTGGCCACTGTCCCGTAAAACAAAACCGAAGCAATATCTAGAGTTATTTGGTGGCAAGTCATTGTTTGAAATGACTGTCGAAAGAAATGCCAAGATTGTCGATAAGTTACTTATTGTAGGCAATATGGATAATCATCATCTTAGTTCTAAGGTGATGGGAAAATTTAATTTTTCCCATTCGTATATTGTTGAGTCAACTCCTAGAAATACGGCAGCTGCAATTGCATTCGCTGCTTTCGAATCGAATCCAGAAGATATTTTAATCATAACTCCATCCGACCATATTATTGAAGGGGAGGTTTCTTATAAAGAAGCATTGAATCAAGCCGTTGAACTGGCTAAAAATGATTATTTAGTCACTTTTGGGATCAAACCCACAAAACCAGAAACGGGTTATGGCTATATCGAGTTTGAAGGAGAAAATGTATTGGCTTTTCATGAAAAACCAACTTTAGAATCAGCAAGTCATTTTTTACAAAAAGGGAATTGCTATTGGAATAGTGGTCTTTTCTGCTTTAAAGCAGGATTATATCTAGCAGAACTTAAAAAACAAGAGCCGGAGGTTTACAAAAAATCCAAGATGGTTTGGGATGCCAGTGTTGCGGGAGTTCTTGATTTTGATTTATCGCTTCAAATTCCATCTATAAGTATTGATTATGCTGTAATGGAACGCAGTACCAATATAAAAGTGGTACCGTCAAATTTTAAATGGTCTGACTTGGGTTCGTTTGAGTCTGTTTATGATTATTTGGTGCAGGACGGTCATCCGGTCGATGAGGATGGTAATATTGTCATAGGACCAGCTCCACACACTAGCTTTGTAGGTGTCGAAAATTGTCTCTTGGTGTATTCTCCCGATGCTTTATTGGTGCTTCAAAAAGAAAAATCCCAGAATGTCAAGCAAGTTCATCAATATTTAGAATCTATTGATTCGCCACTATTATAAAACTATTAAACGCAATTTAATTATGGAACATGATATCAGGCCTTGGGGTCAATATTGGGTCTTAGAGGATGCCGCAACCCACAAAGTGAAAAGGATTTTAGTTGATCCAAATGGACGGTTGTCATACCAATACCATCATCGCCGATCGGAAGCATGGACTATAGTTTCCGGTGTAGGAAGAATCACCCTCGATGGAGTTATTAAAGATTATAAAGTAGGCGATACGGCAATAATTCCTCAAGGAGTAAAACACAGAATAGAAAATCCTTTTGCAGAACCTCTTGTTTTTATAGAAGTGCAGCACGGAACCTACTTTGGAGAAGATGATATTGTTCGAATAGAAGACGATTACCAAAGGGTTTAACAATAAATTAGAGTTCAAAAACTTCCATTTTGATAAGCGAATCAGAATTTGAAAATGCCTTAGAGATTATTGCGTCTTATCAATTGCAATTAAAGCAAAATTTAAACGAAAGTGCCATTGTAAGTTGCAGAAAAATTAATATTCAAGACGATTTACGGGATTCTACTTTTAGGGTGCTTCAGCAGTATTATTTGGATGAACATGAAATTTTACTCAGAAGGGAAGACCTAGACAGGATGGACGTAAATTTATTGTCAAGAATAAATTACGAAAAGCTTCAAGGATATAGAGGTTTTGGAAAGGCGAAATTATATTATTTCAAAAAACTAATGATTTCTCATTACGTTTTAAAAGTAGAATTATAACCCGTAATGTTCAAGTCCAGTACTAAATGATTGAGCTCTCTTTACTAAAAAAATCAAGCTTTTACTATTTAAATTATTAAATTAAAACGTATTTAAAGTGATTAATTATAATTCAACTATTTATATCGCCGGTCATAACGGTATGGTCGGAAGCGCCATTTGGCGCATACTTAGTGCGAAAGGATATGTTAACTTGGTAGGTGCCACAAGCAAGGAATTGGATCTAAGAAACCAACAAGCTGTCAGTGATTTTATGCAAAAAAGCAAACCGGATGTCATCATAGACGCCGCAGCAAAAGTGGGTGGAATCTTGGCCAACAATAATTTTCCATATCAATTTTTGATGGAAAACATGCAAATTCAAAACAACCTTATTGATTCGGCTCACCGTTTAGGCGTGGATAAATTTATCTTTTTAGGAAGTTCTTGTATTTATCCAAAATTAGCACCCCAACCCTTAAGGGAAGAGTATTTGTTAACGGATAGTTTAGAGCCCACGAACGAATGGTACGCTTTGGCAAAGATTACTGGTGTAAAGGCGTGTCAGGCCATCCGCAAACAATTTGGGAAAGACTATTTCAGTTTAATGCCGACCAACTTGTATGGCACACAAGATAATTTTGATTTAAATACTTCACATGTTTTGCCTGCAATGATGCGCAAATTTCATGAAGCCAAAGAAAACAATCACGCTTCGGTTACGCTATGGGGTAGTGGGACGCCCATGAGAGAATTTCTCTTTGTGGACGACATGGCCGAAGCTGTTGTTTTTGCTTTAGAAAATAAATTGCGGGACTATTTATACAATGTGGGGACGGGGGAAGATTTAACGATTAAACAATTAGCCGAAACCATCCAGAAAATTGTGGGCCACGAAGGCGAAATCATTTGGGATGACAGCAAACCTGACGGAACTCCCCGAAAATTGATGGATATTTCAAAAATGCACGCTTTAGGCTGGAAACACAAAGTGAATTTGGAAGCAGGAATCCAGAAAACCTACACATGGTTTTTGGAGAATATAAAAACGTTTAAGGAAGTGAAGATGTAGAAATGGTTACGCCGTTTAATCGGTTAGAAAAAGTTTAAACGATTCAACGATTCAACAATTAAAAACACAAATACCCAACAAATATTTTATGGACAATACAACACCAAAAACAGCATTTATCACCGGGGTAACAGGACAAGATGGAGCCTATTTAAGTGAATTTTTACTTAAAAAAGGCTATATCGTGCATGGATTAAAAAGACGTTCTTCTTTATTTAATACGGACAGAATTGATCATTTATACCAGGACCCACATGTTGATCACCGTAACTTCTTTTTACACTATGGAGATATGACGGATGGTACTAATTTAATTCGTTTGATCCAAGAAATTCAACCTGATGAGATCTATAATTTGGCAGCAATGAGTCATGTAGCGGTTTCTTTTGAAACACCTGAATATACCGGAAATGCTGATGGACTGGGAACGTTACGTATACTTGATGCCGTTCGTTTATTAGGATTGGAAAAAAAGACCCGTATTTACCAGGCTTCTACTTCTGAACTATATGGTAAAGTACAGGAAGTACCACAATCAGAAACGACTCCGTTTTATCCTCGTTCGCCATATGCTGTTGCTAAGATGTACGCCTTTTGGATTACAGTGAATTATAGAGAAGCTTACGGAATGTATGCCTGTAACGGTATTTTATTTAATCATGAGTCCCCAATTCGTGGAGAAACTTTTGTAACGCGAAAAATTACAAGAGCGACATCCAGAATTGCATTGGGTTTACAGGATAAATTGTATTTAGGAAACTTAGATGCAAAACGCGACTGGGGTCATGCCAAAGATTATGTACGGATGATGTGGATGATTTTGCAGGCTGATGAAGCAGAAGACTGGGTAATTGCAACAGGAAAAACGACACCGGTTCGGGATTTTGTTCGCATGAGTTTTGCTGAAGTAGGTATTGAATTAGAATTCAAAGGAGAAGGGATAAAGGAACGAGGTTTTGTTAAAGCCTGCAACAATCCTGAATTTCAAATTGAAATAGGAAAAGAAGTATTAGCAGTGGATCCTAAATATTTCAGACCTACTGAAGTGGATTTGTTGATTGGCGATCCTACGAAAGCAAAAACTAAATTAGGATGGGAATGCAAATACGATTTACCAGCCTTGGTTAAAGACATGATGCAAAGCGATTTAAAATTGATGCAAAAAGATCAATACCTAAAAGACGGTGGATATAGAACCTTGAATTATTTTGAATAGACTAGATAGCTATTCGAGTTAAAAGTTAAACAAAGATTAAAAAAAAATTTAAAGAAAAACATTCATTGAAGATTTATTTTAGAAAATGAAATAATTATAAACAGTGCAATTGCTAACCAGCAATTTAGTTAATTCAATGATGATTAATTCCATACTATAGATAAATTCAATAGCATATAAAAAGTGAATAAAACACTAATTCTCGGACTTAAAATTTTAAGAAAAAGTCACACTATTTTTTTTGGTTCATCACAAAATAAAAAACCAGAGTCTATTCAAGGTGTGGATGTGGCTTCCTTTATTATTTATAATGCCTTAACGGATGATCAACCTTGCATGATAGCGGGTTTTGGAAATGCAGAACTAAACTGTTTGGCAAACTACATAGGGGTAAAGAATCCTACTAAAGATTATTTAAAATACATACAAGGAAAAATACAATCGTGGTGGTGGGAGGAAAATAGTATCAATCAAATGCAACGATTTGACGGTTTCTTTCCTGCACAAGAAGATAAATTGGAACAGTTTTGCGAGTTGATGGTTCAAGATATTCCTGCAGTAAATGTATTAGCCTCGAGGTTACCCTACGAACGATTGTTTGACAAAGAATTATTGGCCTGTGAAAAAATAGCATTTGACTTATTAAATCCCTTTTTTACAAAAATCCCTTGGACAATGGCTTTAAAAGGAAAAAAAGTGTTGGTTGTTCATCCATTAGCCGGCACAATACAAAAACAATATCTGAAGCGAGATTTGTTATTTAAAAATGAGCTGTTACCGGTTTTTGAACTGCAAACCATACAACCACCTACGAATTGTGCAGGAAATGCAACGGTATGTAAAGATTGGTTTGAGGCTCTTGATTATATAAAAAACGAAATTGATAAACAAGAGTATGATATTTGTTTGATAGGTGGTTGTGGTGCTTACGGATTTCCATTAGCAGCCCATGTAAAGCGTATGGGGAAAAAGTCAGTGCAATTTAGAGGGAGCCTTCAACTGTTGTTTGGTATCTGGGATAAAAAGGGGAAAGATCTCAATTATAATTCCAACTATAATTATGCTCAACTGATTAATGAACATTGGGTAAAACTTGATGATAAAATAAGGTCAGACAAAGAAACTGCAGCGTATATCTTGTCCCTACAAAATTAACAAGTTTGCAATAGGTTGGTCCATTTGAATTTGGGAACCTTTTCAAACCACTATTACTAATTAACGATTATTTATGGGTTTTAGCTCTGATAGGTTTGACTATGTATGAAATTAAGAGCCTACAAAGTTAAAACAAGGAGTGAATTTAAGTTCCTAAACACACTTACACCTTAAACAAAACACAAACCAACTTATATGCTAGCAGCCGTAAGGAATGCAATTATGACTGGGCAGGCTTTGTAAAAGACATGATGCAAAGTGATTTGAAATTGATGCAAAAAGACCAATACTTGAAAGATGGGGATATACAACCCTGAATTATTTCGAGTATAAATTAAAAGATTAAATCAAGATTCAGTAAAACGTACTAAAAACTATATAAAAAAAATGCCTAATACAGAAAATAACAAACGAATTGCCAAAAACACATTCATTCTCTACATAAGAATGTTTTTTACAATGGGAGTAAGTTTATATACTTCGAGAGTAGTTCTAAATACTTTGGGTATAGAAGATTATGGAGTTTATAGCATTGTAGGTGGAATTGTGACTTTATTTAGCTTCTTCAACAGCGCAATGACCTCTGCTACACAGCGTTTTTTGGCATTCGATATAGGGAAAAATGATTTGGAGAAATTAAAAAAAACCTTTAATGCCACACTTAATATTCACATAGCGATAAGTGTTTTGGTATTGGTGTTAGCAGAGACAATAGGATTGTGGTTTGTTAATGATAAATTGAATTTACCCATAGATAGGATGGTAGCGGTTAATTGGGTGTATCAGTTTTCTATTTTTACGTTTCTCTTGGGAATCATACAAGTTCCTTATGATGCTTTGATTGTGGCCAGAGAAAAGATGGATATTTATGCTTATATGGCTTTTGTAGAGGTGTCTTTGAAATTAATAATTGTTTACATTTTGGTTATATCTTCATTTGATAAATTAATACTCTATGCGGGTTTATTGTTTATAGTATCGTTTATTGTGAGGATGGCACATAAACAGTATTGCAAGTGGCACTATGAAGAAAGTAAATACCAATTCTATTTTGACAAATTATTTTATAAAGAATTATTATCCTATTCGGGGTGGAGTTTGTTTGGAAATATAGCTGCAGTGGCAAGAGGACAAGGTTCTAATATTTTATTAAATCTTTTTTTTGGAACTGTTTTAAATGCTGCTTATGGAATAAGTATGCAGGTACAAACAACAGTGCAGGGCTTTGTGCTTAATTTTCAGATGGCGGTAAATCCTCAAATTATTAAACAGTATGCAGCAGGAAATACAGAACAATGTTTAAAACTTATTTTCCAGAGTGCAAAATTCTCTTATTTCTTGTTGTTTATAATAGCCACTCCAATTATTTTCAATATCGATTTTATTTTAGAATTATGGCTGAAAAATCCACCAAGATACACTTCAGTTTTTGTGAATTTGTGTTTAATTAACTTATTGATAGAATGTATTTCTGGGCCTCTAATGATTGGAGCTCAAGCGACAGGAAATATAAAATGGTATCAAATTGTTATTGGGACTTTAATTTTTCTAAACCTTCCCATTTCATATATATTATTAAAAACATATAAAAACCCAGAGTTAATTTACTACTCAAGTATAATAATTTCATTACTTAGTTTGGTTTTTAGACTATTTTTCTTAAAAAATATAATGAAATTTCCAGTAAAAGATTTTTTAAATAACGTTTTATTGAGAATAGTTTTCGTTACAATTTTCGTAATTCTACTAAATCACTTTTTCTTTCAACTGATAATAATAAGAAATAATATGGTGTACTTTTTTGTAAATATTTCTATAATATGCTTTTCTGCCATGTTGTTAATATATGCGATAGGTATTGATGCTGAAGAAAAAAAAGCAATTAAAATGGTAATTTTAAACAAAATAAAAAATGATTAATAAGTTCCTAAAAAGAATAATAAGTTTAATGTTTGGAGAGAAGACGGTAGTAAAACTAGGAGAATTAAAATCTTCAACTTTAAAAAAAAGAACTTTAACTTTAAATTATTTTCAAGATTTAAAACTATTTTATATTCATTCAAATGCTTTTAGAATAGACTCTTTAGAAAAAATTGAAGCTATAATAATATTAGATTATCATTCAATAGAAAAAGGTCTTTTATTTAAAAATATGAAACCTGGTTTCGCGGAATATCGAATTAAAAATTTACATCAAAACTTAAATAAAGATGTTGTTAAATCTAATAGTACTTTATCTCAAATAAATGTAGCTTTTCAAATAATGTGTGAATATTATGAATTACATCAAAAAATAAATTTTAATATTTCAGATTATTTTACGCTAGAACAGTATGAGTTTTATAAAGATTCCCTTAAGCAATCATACTCAACTATTTTTACAGGTGCCGTCGACTATCAGAAAGACGATTTCTACCAATATAACCAACAAAATTTTGAAACATTTTCACAATCTAGAAAAAGCATCAGAAATTTTACTGGAGAAAAAATTGACATTTCTATAATTAAAAAAGCTGTTAAATTATCTTTAAATGCTCCTTCGGTTTGTAACCGTCAAAGCTCTAAAGTTTATTTATTAGAGAACAAACAGTTAATTGATGAAGTATTAAACATTCAAGGTGGTATGTCGGGGTTTACAAAAAACATTCATCAACTACTGATTTTGACCACCAATCGAAATTATTTTTATTCCATAGGAGAAAGAAATCAAATGTTTATCGATGGAGGTCTGTTTTTAATGAACTTGTTATATTCCTTACATTTTTATAAAATCGCAAATTGTCCTGCAAATTGGGGTAAAACAATAAAGGAAGAAAAAATGTTGGAGAAATATATTAAGATTTCAGAATCAGAGAAAATTATCTGTATGATTCCAATTGGAGTAGCTGAAGATAGTTTTAGAGTCGCTTTGTCGAGACGCAGAGAAATTAATGAAATATTTGAAGTAATTAAATAATGAAAAAAATAGGAATTTTAACCCTACCATTACACACAAATTATGGAGGTATATTACAAGCTTATGCTTTGCAAAAAGTTTTGGAAAATATGGGACATGAAGTGACTATTATAAGTGGTAAAGTAAAAAAGATAAAATTACCGCTTTTAAAACTCCCTTTCGTTTTATTTAAAAGAATTGTATTGCGGTACGTATTTGGAAGAGAACTTGAATTATTGGTTGAAAAAAGAATTAATACTGAACAACCAATAGTTTGTAAACACACACATCAATTTGTTGATAAATACCTCAACATATCAGACATTTCGTTCGATAAGTTGCCAAAGAACAGTTTTGATGCTTTAATAGTTGGGAGCGATCAAATATGGAGACCAGATTATTGTGAAAATATTTATGATTCTTTTTTTGATTTTGCAGTTAAATGGAATATTAAAAGAATTGCATACGCGCCATCATTTGGGAAAGACACATGGGATTATACTGAATTGCAAACAAAACGATGCGGTAATTTAGTTCAATTATTTGATGCAGTATCTGTGCGCGAATTAGGGGGAGTTAGGCTTTGTAAAAAAAACTTCAAGATTGATGCTGAAGTGGTTTTGGATCCAACGATGCTCTTATTTGCTTCTGATTACATTGATTCTTTACAAATAGGGAATACTCCTAAAAGTAGTGGGAATTTAATGGTTTATGTACTCGATAATAATGCGTCAAAAAATGATATTATTGGAATAGTAAAGGATAAACTTAGTTTAACGATATTTAAGACAGGATCTAAAGTTGAGGATATTTTTGCTACTCTTGACCAAAGAATACAACCTCATATTGAGGAGTGGTTAAGAGGTTTTTACGATGCAGATTTTGTAGTCACAGATTCTTTTCACGCTTGTGTATTTTCTATATTATTTAATAAGCCTTTTGTGGTTTGCAGCAATCAGTTACGAGGTAACGAAAGATTCGTTTCTTTACTGTCATTATTAAATTTAGAAGATAGAATTGTAAATTCTACAGAAGATTTAGATAAAATAAAATTAATTGAAATTGACTGGATAAGTGTGAATGATAAATTGGATTTTCTAAAAAAGAAAAGCATTGATTTTATTCATAAAGCATTATTAGGACAGCTATAAATTTAGGGTTATTTACCTACCAATAAAATGCAAATGATCTCTATTATTATTCCAGTATATAATGTTGCAGCGTACATCGAAAGATGTTTACAGAGTATAGCTAAGCAAACCTATACCCAATATGAAATTATTATTGTGGACGATGGAAGTACTGATAATTCTTATGATAAATGTTTAGCTTTTAAAGACCAATATTTTCAACTTGACATTTCAATTATCAGAAAATTAAACGAAGGAGTAACAGCTGCAAGAAGAGATGGAGTAAAGATAGCAAAAGGCGAATGGATTACATTTGTTGACGGTGATGATACTTTACCGGAAACGGCATTAGAGTTCTTAATTTCTTCGGTTGATACGGGCGTTAATATTGTAATTGGTGCGCACAACTTAGAATATGATGACGGGACATCTGATTTTTGCCCAAATAAGAATATAGGGAGGTTTAATAGTATAAGTTACATTAGTATATTTCTTTTATATAATATGGAAGGTGCTCCTTGGGCAAAATTATTTCGCCGAGATATACTAAATGATACAATTTTTGATTTACCGAGGGATATTAAAAACAAAGAAGATATTATAATGAATCTTAGAATTGCAGTTTTGCAACGACAAGACGTGATATTTATTGATAAACCGGTATATAATTATCTGACTAATAGACCAAATTCTGCATTAACATTATATTTAAATACATTTGATTTAGGTTATGAAATCAGGATTTTAGATTATTTAGCTTCTGCTCTAAAAAGTGGAGGTTTATTTATATTTTTTCAAAAAGAAATTGCCATAGTTTATTTGATGCATATTTGGGGATGGAAAAGAAAGCTTCGGCATGCAAGTAAAGAACAAATGCTAAATATTAAATTTTTTTGTGATTTTGTTCTACTAAATAATGCTTCAATTTTCAGTTTATTTAAGGTTTCAATAGTTTATTTGTTGTTATTGTTAAAGTATCTTAACATCGATATTTTTTCCCCACAATCATTAGTTCGACTTAAAGGAAAGTTTTTTTGAAAGTTAAAAATTTTCGAACTCTTTCTGTTTTTTATCCGAAAACTATCTTAGAAAAATTCTTTGATTTGCCCATCATCAAAAAATTAGTTTTGATCACACAGCAGATAATGCTTAACCACAATTATGACAGATATTAAATTCACCTATATTATTTTAGAAACTTTATTATTTATAATTTTTCTAATTTCAGGATATTTATTGTCTAAAGCAAAGAGCAATTCACAGTATTGGAAAATAGCATTGATTCCAATTATCGCTTTTGCAATTATCTCAGGATTGCGTTTTGGTCGTGAAATTGATTATAACGTTTATTATATGAATTACATTTTCAGTCGTAAAAACAATGAAATGGAATTTTTATTCATGCAATTAGTTAATGCATTTAAATATTTTAGTATTCCGTTTTATGGATTTGTTTTATTTTGCAGTACCTTCTTAATTACTAGTTTATTATATTTTTTAAATAAATTCAGAAAGGCTGTTTTTTTTATTTTGCCATTATTCTTAGGTATAATGGGAATAGAGAACCTGATAAGATGGTATCTCGCATTCAGTTTTATTCTTATTGCAGTTAAGGTGCTATTGGACTCCCGTTACTTCGTTTCAGTACTTTTTGTAGTACTTGCAATTTTAGTACACAAAGGTATTTTACTATGCGTAATCGTTGTTTTCTTATTTTATGTACTGTCTAATAAGGTGATAATTAATCACAATGTTGCAGTTCTATTATTTGCAATTACTATGTTTTTAGGTTCTGTAGATCAGTTAATTACGGTTGCATCTGTATTTAATACGGTATCAATATCAGATTCCTCAAAAGAATCAAATTATATGGAGAACGCTCAGTCTATTGCTTCAGGCGATATGAGTACAGGTATTTACAAAACTGGACCATTAACTAAAATTATAATTTTTATTTCTTATGTTTTCCCAATATATTTTGGCGGAAAATATCTTTTGAAAAACAAACTTCAAAATAAAGAGTATATATGGTTATATAATTTAGCTACATTTTCAATAATTATTATGCCTATTTTTTCTCTTGTTGATGTTTTTAATCGGATATCAGGTGCTTTGATGATCTTTACGATAACATTTGTCGGAATGTCAACTTTGTATTTTTATAAACTAAGACATAAAAATACAGTAATATATTGTTTGTTATTAATCAGTTTTTCCTGTTCCTCTTTTCTAATTTTAAGAATTCCATTTTATATGATTGGTGATTCTAGAATGTTATTTATTTGGGATGCCAATGGGCGAAATTATTTGCCTTTTTAGTTTGAAATATAAAATAAAGTCTTTTCAAGGGAATTTTAAAACAACCCAAAAATCACATTAAACGATCAAATTCACCGATACTATTTCAATATAGTAAAGTAGTAAATACTTTTTTAGACAATTATCTTGTAATTTTTTCGGATAAACTTTTAACTCTTTTTACCAAAATGAAATATTTAATCTGCCAAGAGTGGAAAAACACTAAAGGGAATCATGCGGGTATGGTTCATTTATGTAAATTGATTCACAAGAAAAATCCAATTGATTATAAATTGATCATTGTTCCAGATATTATCATTTATTTTTCGAGTAAATTATTAATGTCAATTCAATTTAAAATTCAATCTTATATTTATAATATAATTTACTTTTTTATTACTTTAAAGTTGGCATTGAAAATTAAAAAAGGAGATTCTATTTTTCTATTTGAATATCTTTTAAAGGAAAGAAATCAGTATTTTATTGCAAAAATTTTAAATTTTTTCTTTGGTTACAAAATAACGGTTTATGGTCTAGCGCATTTAACTCCAACACGATTAGACTTAATGTATAGTAAACAGGAATTATTAAAATACACCTCTGTTTTAGACTATAGCTTAACGCTTGGATCAAGTTTAACTGATTATCTAGTTGTAAATGATGTAGAAAAAGGAAGAGTTATTACTACTTTTCACTATGTAGATACAGCGTATTATTTTCCGGTTAAAGTCTCAAGTACATCAAGTGATTTCACTGTTATTGTTATGGGAATCCAAATGCGTGATTTTAATATGATATCAAATATTGTGAAAACAAATTCATCAGTTCAATTTATAATCTGTCAGGCTTTTTTTAAAATGGATAGTTTTTTTAAGGATTGTCTGAACGTAAAGCTTAAAGGATTTATGGAGGAAGATGAACTTAAAAAAGAAATTGGAAAGGCTGATGTTTCTTTAAATCTAATGATAGATACCGTAGGAAGTAATGTTATAACAACATGTATGGCAATGGGTTTAGCATTAGTTGTTTCTGATGTAGGCTCTATCAAAGATTATTGTGATGAAGAAAATGCAATTTTTTGTAAAAATGAAATAGATTTTAATGTGGCTATTAAAAACCTTAAAGAAAATAAAGAATTATTATTAAATATGCAAAAATCATCATTGCAAAAATCAACCTTTTTTAAATTTGAAAATTTCTATTGTTTTTTTAATACTATTTAATTTTTTATTTATAAAAAACAATACCTATTTATGATTGAAACCAAAAAAGATTTACTGTTATGTATTCATCTTGAATTAAGCATCTACTCAGAATATATGTTTGATTCAAAGTCAAGATATTTCATGTCAAGGGTTAAAAGAGAACCAAGTAGAATGATTTACTCTTTTTTACTTCTGTCTCGCAAAACTGATTTTTATTTTTTGGCCCAAAAAAGTGGTAGTTTTTTAACTAAGGTTTTATACCTATTTTATATTTCCAAAAAAAATCGTTTAGGAGAAAAATTAGGACTTGAAATAGAGACTACTAATATCAAACCTGGTTTACTGATTTACCATTATAATATTGTAATTAATGGGAATAGTCATCTAGGGAAAAATTGTCACCTACATGGTAATAATTGCATAGGGAATGATGGTAAAAGTAATGAATGTCCTGCTATAGGTGATAATGTTTCATTAGGTGTAGGCGCAGTGGTAATTGGCAATGTTACAATTGCAAATAATATCAAAATTGCTGCAGGCGCTGTTGTAGTACATTCTTTTTTAGAAGAGGGAATAACTATTGGTGGAATTCCTGCTAAAAAAATAAAATAGAAAAGATTACATATTTATAGATTAATATTTTTAAAAACAGAATGAAACCGAATAAAGTTAAAGTAAGTATAATAGTCCCTGTTTATAATGTAGAAAAATATCTTTCACGTTGCATGGGGTCTTTAATGAATCAAACATTAAAAGATATTGAAATTATTTTAGTTGATGATGGTTCTCCAGATTCTTGTCCTAAAAGGTGTGATGATTTTGCCGTTCAGGATTCTCGTATAAAGGTAATACACAAACTTAATGGAGGTCTTGGTTTTGCACGTAATAGCGGTTTAGAAATTGCAAGTGGTGAATTTGTTGCTTTTGTTGACTCGGATGATTATGTTGATTTAAAAATGTATGATACGTTATATAATCAAGCAAAAGAATTAAATTTAGATACGCTGTTTTGTGGTTTTAATAATGTAGATAACAAAAATAATGTTCATCCTGTGTTGGAAGTTAAGGCTCTTAAAGTCTTTGATTCTCAAAATGAAATTCAAAATTTTCTATTGGATATGATTGGTACAGAACCTGATTATGCAGTTGACAGGAAATATCAAATGTCTGTATGGCATGCTATATATTCAAGAAATTGTATAGAAAATAAAGGTATTCAATTTTGTTCAGAAAAAGAATTTATTTCTGAAGACATCATTTTTCATATCGATTACCTTCAAAAGGTAAATAAAATTGGAATTATTCCTGATCCTATGTATTATTATTGCGACAACATTAATACAGCTTCTTTATCGACTGGTTTTAGAAATGATAGATTTGAAAGATATGTGACATTATATAATGAAATATGTTCACGATTATTATTAACAGAAGCTGATACTAGGGCAAAAAGAATGTTAATAGGTTACACTAGATCACTACTATTTCTTTTGAATGATTACAATATGACTTTTGTTCAAAAAATAAAAATTATTAGTTCTATAAGCTCTAATAGTATTTGGAATGATATTCATATCCAATATGACTACAGAAAACTTCCTTTTTATCAAAAAATAATTTTTATTCTAATTAAAAAAAGATATAATAAACTACTACTAATTCTTACGAAGATTAAAAAAATCTATCGAATATAAGTTTTTTTTAGTAAGATTTTTAGCTTTAAATTTTAATTTCTAAGAATAAAATTATATAGGATATGCTACAATTAATTCATGAAATAAAGCAATTAAAAGGGAACAGCAAAGGAATTATATTTATATGTGCCTTTCGTACAAGTAATTTTTTTACAAAAACTAGAAGTTTAAAAATTTTTGGTTTCCCAATACGAATTGTTTATAAAATTTTATTTCAATGGGTATTAGGGATTGACATAGATGATACCACAAAAATCGGATTTGGCTTTAATGTTTATCACGGACAATCTTTAATAATTAACAGCGGTACTATTATTGGCAGAAATGTAATTATCAGACACAATACAACAATAGGTATTGCAAAAGAAGGGGGTAATTGTCCAATAATTGGTGATAATGTTACTATTGGTGCAAATACAGTTGTAATTGGGGACATTAAAATAGGTAATAATTCTATTATAGGAGCTGGATCCGTCGTAATAAGAGATGTTCCAGAATACACAGTAGTTGCTGGTAATCCAGCAAAAATAATTAGTACAATTTATGAAATCACCATGATTTCAAATCACAAACTGGAATGAAGAATGGCGATAGCATATTCCATTAAAAAGCAAATATTATCTAGATATGAAAAATAACAAACGTGTTTTAGTTGTTGCTACATCTTCCAAAACTAGAGGAGGAATAACCGCCGTTATTAATTCATATAAAACCACAAAGTTTTGGAAAGATTTTAATTGTGTATGGATTGAGACTCATATTGATAAAAGTCATATTGATAAAATTATATATTTTGCTCGAAGCTTAGTTAAATTCATAGTTCTTTTACCAACGGCAAGTTTAGTTCATATTCACCTTAGCGCTCCAACATCAGCAAAAAGGAAATATCCCTTTTTGGTATTGGCCAAATTATTTAAAATCCCAATAATAATTCATTTTCACGCCTTTAGCGCGGAATCCAGTATTGATAAAAATTATTTCAAACTGTATGATAGAATTTTTAATATGGCAAATACAATTATTGTACTATCTGAAAGCTGGAAAAAGGGAATAAAGAAAGATTTAAAGATTGATGCAATTACAATTAAAGTTCTTTATAATCCTTGTCCAAAAATCATTCCGAAAAATAATATCTTAAAAACAAATACCATATTGTACGCAGGTACTTTAGAGAGCCGAAAAGGATACAGAGATTTAATAAACGCATTTGCTAATATTGCCAAGCTTTATCCAGAATGGAAATTAGTTTTAGCAGGCAATGGTGAAATTAATGAGGGCATAGAACTTTCGAAAGAGCTACAGATTGGAAATCAAGTTGTTTTCAAAGGATGGGTATCTGGAATTGAAAAAGAACAACTATTTAGAGAGGCTAATGTGTTTTGTCTACCAAGTTATGCTGAAGGTTTTCCAATGGCAGTTCTCGATGCTTGGGCTTATGGTTTGCCAGTAATAACAACTCCAGTAGGTGGTATTCCAGATATTGCTATAGATGGAAGTAATATGTTACTATTTAATCCTGGTGATATACAATCTTTAAGTGAAAAATTAAAAATCATAATTTCAGCTCAGTTAATTAAAGATACGATTAGCAACGCTTCTGTAGAATTTTCATTGAATCAATTTTCTTTAGATTCAATCACAAGTCAATTAAATACTATTTATCAAAAATATATAATTTAAAAATCACTAAAAAACTGTGTGGTTTTTCTATTATAAAAAAATTTAGATTAAGCAGATTTTTACAATAAATTTGCGATTTTTTTGTGTCAAAGAGAGTGATGTGAATAATAAATAGCTTCAAGGTTTTGATGAGGTACTGCTTATTTTAAAACAAATTAATATTACTAAGAAATGTCTTTTTTTATCCCAAAAATTCAAATTTTCAGACTAAGATTAAATCTTTTAATAGAGTAATTAGCGGCTATTCTTGAAGGAAAATAAAGTTGGTACTTATTATATAATATTTGTAAAATCACTTCTAAATTTATTTCTATCTTTTGTGTTTTATCACAAAAAAACAAACATTTATTTTTAATAGCTTCAAGTGGGAAATGCCATCCTATAAAATAGACTCTCAATCAATACAATTGCCAAACGTAATTAAGCAATTGTAAAAAGAGCCTCTTATACCGTAGAAATCAAATTTCTATTTTCATTTTTTAATGTTAGAATTTCTTATAAAAATGGCCTCATTTAAAAACAGCATTAGTTTTTTACTTTCTTAAAATTTAGTCTTAAAATTTAAAAATAATCACATCCCCGTTTAGTAAATAGATCCCAAATCTACCAGCTATTATTTCCTCCACCCAGTGGGAGTAGGGCTTTGTTTTTTACATTTTTAAATTTTATTTATATGTCAAAGCTAAGAACCTCAATTCCGTTGCTCAATTATGCCGTTTATAATGGCAATTTATCTGAAGCTGTTTTATCTGATAAAACGCTTATTAACACGATTAATCAATATTCCTTTTGTATGGCATTACAGGATGCTGAATTCAAACAGGCATTAGAACAGTCGGATATTTTACTTCCTGATGGGATGGCCATTGTAGCTGCAATGCGTCTTTTGAAGGCGGGAAAAATCAATAAAATCGCAGGTGCCGATATCCATTTGCATTTGTTAAAGGATTTAAATGAAAAAGGAGGAAGCTGTTTTTATTTGGGTTCCTCAGAAAACACATTGCTGAAAATTAAGGAGCGCTTGTCAATTGAATTCCCGAATGTGCGTGTACAAACCTATTCTCCGCCCTTTAAAACTAAATTTTCTGCGCAAGAAAATCAAGAGATGATCGCTTCGATTAATACGTTTGTTCCTGATGTTGTATTTGTAGGAATGACAGCACCTAAGCAAGAAAAATGGGCTTTTCAGCATAAAGCGTTATTGCATACTCAAACGATTTGTACCATCGGAGCCGTTTTTGATTTTTATGCTGGGACTGTATCTCGGCCGTCTTCTTTTTGGATTAATTTGAGATTGGAATGGTTTATTCGTTTGGTTAAAGAACCAAAGCGTATGTGGAAAAGGTATTTGTATTATGGACCTGTTTTTATTGCGTATGTTTTTAGGACAAAAATGGGACTTGTTTTAAAAAATGAATAGGAGTTGCATTCCAAATTTTCCTTTCAAAGAAGGGTTTGTCCAGTTAATAGACGGATAGTTCAACTTTTCACTGATTAGAAAATATAGTTACAAACGATAAAAACAAAGCAAATTGAAATATAGAATTATTTTATTGTCGTTTTTAGTATGTATTGGGGGCATATTTTATTTTTCCTGGTTACCTGACCCTACTTTAGAAACCGAGACTTATTTGCCTTTATGGCTAAGGAACTGGAGTAATTGTTACTTTAATCTAAGGACTGCCATTCCGTTTTTGGTATTGGGTTTTTTATTGGAAGCTCGGGGTTCAAACACAAATAGATCTTTAAGGATCAACAGCGATTTTACTTTTAGGATAATAAATAGTGCTGTAGCTATAGTCGTAGTTTGCGTTGCAGAAGGAGGACAATTTTTTATTTTGAACCGACATCCCGATTTTATGGATGTTGTTTTTGGGATTTTGGGCAGTCTATCGGGTAATCTCCTATATTATTTAACAAATATTTTTTTACAATTATTTTCTACTAAAGATGCGTAACAGACACAAATTTACCTTTATTTTTTGCTGTATAGTAGCTGATTTTTTGGCTATGATTATCGGGACATTAGTATTTTTGAGTTTTTCAAAAGATGATGCTGTAGATTGGAATGTATTTTTACTCAATAACATGATTCTTGTTGCTATACTGACCTGGTTGCTTCCGATTTTGTATTTTAGATTGTATCGACTGGATACTCTTTTTAGTCTGGATGCATTTTACCGTAATAGTTGGCGAGCTTTATTGGTACAACGTATTCTTTGGCAATGTTATATTTTTATATTTCAAGGAACATCGCAATACACCCTCGGTATTAGTGCTAATTTATTTCAATTAAGTTTTTTGCTTTTCTATTTTTTAGTATCCAGGGTTTTTTTTACTGTTCTTTTAGTTCAAATGAAAAAATGGGTAAAGATGCCTTTTAATGTTGCTATCTGGGGATTTAATTCCACAAGTATCGAATTAGCCGCAAAGCTCGAAACGAATAACTATTTCATTAATTTTTTGGGGATTATCAATGACAATACGGACGTAGTTTATCAAAATAAAAAAGCGTTTAGTTTTGCCCTTTCCGATGCCATTCACAGGGCTTCAGCTGCTAATGTTCAGGAATTGTACATCGTGTCAGAGCCAAAATTTATTATTGATTTAAATTATTATTTTGAGTTAGCGGATAACTACTGTATGCGGTTGAAATTTGTACCTGACTTTTCCATGATTTCAAAGGTGCCATTCAGTAGCAGTAATTTCAACAATTTTCATGTCATTAAACCCAGAAATGAGCCTCTTCAAGATGCCTATAACCGCTTGACGAAAAGAATATTTGATATTATTTTTAGCCTTTTGGTTGTTCTTTTCGTTATGTCCTGGCTGTATCCCATTTTAGCGCTGATTATTAAAAGACAAAGTAAAGGCCCCGTTTTATTTAAACAATTGCGAACGGGCAAAAAAAACGAATCTTTTTGGTGTTATAAATTCCGAAGTATGCAAGTTAATTCGTTAAGTGATAGTCATCAGGCTCAAAAAAAAGATGCTAGAATTACACCTATAGGCCAATTTATCCGGCGTACCAGTATTGATGAGCTCCCTCAATTTTTTAATGTCTTGCGAGGAGACATGAGTGTGGTAGGTCCACGTCCACATATGCTTAAACATACCAAGGATTACAATGACCAAATCAACAATTTTATGGTGCGTCATTTTGTAAAACCGGGAATTACAGGGCTTGCTCAAGTTTCAGGTCTCAGGGGGGAAACTAAAAAGGTTTCAGACATGAAACGCCGCGTCAATGCCGATATTGATTATTTACAAAATTGGAATCTGATTAAAGATGTTAAAATTTGTTTTTTGACAGTAATTGTTACCCTGAAAGGGGATGAAAATGCTTTTTAAACTTAAAAATAATAATTTATGATGATCACCTATTACTTAGCAGGTTTGCTATCAGGTATTTCTGTTGCTTCTTTTTTTATTGGTAAAGAATTGTACCGCTTCTACATTAAAAATAAGATACAGAAAAAAAAGTTAGATCGCTTATCGCGATTGAATGAAAAAATTAAAAATTCGTATTCCATGGATGTTGTTGAAATGTAAAAACAAAAAAAGAACGCGGATAAGACGAATTTATTTTGTAAAAACAGCGATAAAATAGATTCTTAAAATTGCATTAATCAACAAGTGAAATATTTTTTCATATGCGTTTTCGCTTTTTGCGGATCCGTATCATCCGCATCTATAAAATAAGTGCAGTTAGCGAGTTTTACGTAAGTCCTGTATCTTTTCTATTAGGATTACTATTATCCAAATAGTTACACAATTAAATTTATAAAGCCCCAATTATGATCATTCAATTCCCGAGAGTAATACTTGTATTACTCTTATTACAAGTAATTTCATCCTGCACTTCCAGTTCGAAAATAACCTATTTACAAGATGTTTACACCAAAAAAAGTGCAAACGAAAAGAGTCCGGATTACGAACCAAAGTTGCAAATTGACGATCTTTTGAGCATTATTGTTTCGGCCGACAATCCCGAAAACACTATTCCTTTCAATTTGCCGCAAATTCAAGGGAGTTCCGATATTAGTAGCAGTCAAAATAATATAAAAACCTATCTAATTGATTCCCATGGAGAAATAGATTTTCCCGTTATTGGTAAAATAAAATTAGCTGGGTTAGCTCGGAGTGAAGCCAATAAAAAAATGGCAGCTTTAGTTTCGGAGTACATTAAAAATCCAGGCATAAATTTGCATATTCTCAATTTTAAAGTATCGGTGTTGGGAGAGGTAAATCGTCCAGAGAGTATCCCAATTAATAGCGAACGCATAACGCTATTAGAAGCTTTAAGTAAAGCCGGGGATTTGACCATTTACGGTAAGCGCACTAATATTTTAGTGATTAGAGAAGTAGAAGGGGTGAAAACTTACGGAAGTATTGATATTACCAAATCGGATTTTATAAATTCACCCTTTTATTATTTGGCACAAAACGATGTTATCGTGGTACATCCGAACAAAACCAAAATTAATGCAGCTGCAGTGGGCCCTAATACCTCTGTTATTATTAGCTCCATTTCCTTACTGCTTACTTTACTAGTACTACTTAAACCATAACAACGATGCAAGACCCATTTTATATGTTGGAAGAAGAGAATGAAAATAACAGCTTTAGCAGTCTGAAACACTATTTACGACACTGGAAATGGTTTGTTTTAAGCGTGATGCTTTGCTTAAATTTTGCCTTCATAAAATTACGCTATACTACACCACAATTTAAAGCAACGGCTAAAATACTCGTTCGAGATGAAAAAAAAGGAAGTCTACCTTCAGAGTTGGGTGCTTTTGCAGACCTTGGCTTATTGAGCGGTATGAAAAACAATGTGGATAACGAGATTGAAATTTTGAATTCGATCACCTTAATAGAAAAAACAGTACAAAAATTGCATTTTAATATTACTAGCTATTTGATAGGCAATATAAGAGATATTGAGGTGTATAAGGAAACTGAGCCCTTTGAATTTACTGTTGTCAACGCTAGCGATAAATTCTATCAAAATACCACGAATTTTAAAATAAAGATTACTTCCGCCAAAAATTTTGAAATACTACTTTCGGACGGAAAAGTTTTAGGTTCCTTTCATTTTGGAACTCCGATTTTAATTGATGAAGCGCGAATAGTAGTCCAAAAACTACCTACTTTTAACGCCATAAATCCTGTTGGAAATAGTTATGAAATTTTTTGTGACCCTATTAGAGCTGTTGCTTCAGGCTATAGTAGTTTATTAACAGTAGAGTCGTTAAGTAAAACCAGCAGTATTGTAAATCTTGAGATGGCTAATGCCGTTCCTAAAAAGGCAGAGGAATTTCTAGATGAACTTATTACCATATATAATGAAGAGGCCATCAATGATAAAAATATGATTTCTGAAAATACTCAGAAATTTATCCAGAAACGTTTGGTAAATATTTCCGAAGAGCTGGGAGATGAAGAAAGTAAGGCAAAAGGATTTAAAGAAACCAACCAATTATTTGATATTCCTACCAATGCCAAAATTTATTTAGATAATTATTCGGAAGTTGAAAAGGGGCTCATTGAAACTGAAACAAAGCTTAGGGTGATAGAAATCATGATTGATTTTATGAAACACAAAAGCAAATCAGAATTAGTTCCTGCAGAGCTTATCCCTACCGAAAGAGCATCTGGACCAACAAATCCATTAATCTTGCAGTACAATAATTTGGTTTTGCAAAACAATCGCTTGATAAAAGACGGAAAAAAAAGCAATAGTACCCTTGTCAATATTGACCAACAATTGACCGATTTAGAACGGGATATTATGCAAAGTTTAGTACAGTTTAAAGGGACGATTTTGGTAGAAAGAACGAATTTAAACAAACAATACGATGTATTGTCTGATAAAATAAATCAAATTCCAACTCAAGAGCGAGAATTTAGGATTATAGAACGACAACAAAAAATTAAGGAAGGTTTATATTTGTATCTAATCCAAAAAAGGGAAGAAACGGCCATTTCTTTATCAGTTACAGAGCCTAATGCTAAAATTATAGATACAGGTCGTGCATCACTTATTCCTATTTCACCTAAAAAAAGTGTTTTTTATCTGGTGGCACTGTTTATAGGTTTAGGAATACCTTTTGGTATTTTATTCCTTATTTTTAAGTTAGACGATAAAATTCACAATGCTAATGATGTGGAAGTTAATAGCAAGAATGTACCTATTCTAGCGGAATTACCTTCATTAGATGAAAATAGTGCATCGGCGTCACAAAACTTAGAAGCCTTTAGGACCTTAGCCCATAATACCGAGTTTATTACCCCTTTTACCGATAGTAAACTGGGTAAGGTTTTTTTTGTTACTTCTTCCATTAAAGGAGAGGGAAAAACATTTGTATCCTATAATTTGGCCAATGCTTTTGCTCATTTAGATAAAAAAATATTACTGGTTGGTGCAGATTTTAGAAATCCACAGTTACACAAGTATCTGGATCAAATGCGAAAAGTAAGTAAAGGGTTATCCAATTACCTGCATGATGCTTCTTTACAATGGCAAGATTTAGTTTGCAGAAATAAAGGCGATGAATTTTCTTTTGATGTTTTATTATCGGGAGACATTCCGCCAAATCCAACGTTGTTGTTGTCCAATCAGCGATTTAATAGTTTTATAGAAGAGGTGAAAAAAGAATACGATATCATAGTTTTCGACACACCACCCACTTTATTAGTTACAGACTCCCTAATTATTTCAAAATATGCCGATACGACTTTATATGTAGTACGTTCAGGGGTAACGGAGAAAAATTTAGTGGCCTATTCCAGTAAGCTTCATGTTGACAAAAAAATCATCAATATGGGTTACGTTATCAATGATGTAGATCTTACAAGCTCTTATGGCTATGGTTATAACTATGGCTACGGCTACGGCTACGGTAAGGATACAGAAAAAAAAGCATGGTATAAGCGCTTTATTTGATTTACAAATAAGTGATTTTAATTTGAGTGCAATTACTCAATTGAGTGGTTGCTTTTTTTATACGATAAAACAGCATTAAAACTATACATAAAATATGGTTTTTATAAAGAGTATTTGATTTCCATAACAAAAAAAGGAAAAGAAGGTTTAGCAGAAATTAACTGGATTATGATTGGCTTGCGTGAAAAAAAATTTAAAGTAATTGATGGTCAAAAAGTAATTCGAATAGAAGATTATAAATTATCAATATCAAAACAAATATTGACCCATGAAGAATAAATTATGGACATGACAAAAACCGATGTCTTGATCTATTATACCGAAGATTGTTCTGAAATTTGTGCCAGGTCCAGCGGAACAGAACCTAAAAATAAATTTTACATCAGCGTTAATGCAGAATTGGATTGTATTGAAAATTTCACAAAAATTGCATCTCACTTAAATGAAAAAATAAAAAATATTACGTTACAATTCCAATTTTATTAAATATTTTCTCTCTAAAAACTGACAGGATGAATAATTTATCAATTATTTATTACAGTTTCATTAATTATACTAATTAACTCATTCATTTTAGTAAATACCACTATGAAAAAATCAATTATTTTATCAGGAATATTATTTATATTATCCCTAACAACGCTACACGCCCAAGAAATTAATACTACGATAAAAGAAGAATCTAGTACTTTAAGCCGTGTTGAGTCTCCAAATTATTTTATAAGTTTAGGTTTGAACACCATTGATAATGGAAATAGTAAATTACCTTTTAATACCGGAGATTGGTCATTTAAAACTCCTTTTTTTATAAGATTGGAGCGTAGCCTTAAATCAAATTTCGCCGTTACATTGTCTTTTTCTACTAATAGATTGAAAGTTGACTCTGGGGAGAAGTTTTATTTTAATGTGGATTTTTCAGGACTATATTATTTTGATGACTACATTTTTAACAATAAGAATATCGAGACTTATGCTGGTTTAGGATTAGGACGCTATTATTTGGAGAATAACGGCAATAATACTTTTAATATAAACCTTGGTGGACGTTATTGGTTTTCTAAAAGTTTTGCAGTATCGCTTCAAGGAATTGGTCGAGTAGGCCTGCAATCCGTAAATGAAGATGTATTAAACTATTATGAATATAATTTAGGGATTGTTTGGAGAAATAGTTCAAGAAAAAATGTACTTAAATAGAAATGTATTTTAAAGAGTCATATAAATTAGAAAAGTTGCCACAATCAATAGGAGTCATTCAGTAATTTATAAAAATGGTTAAACGGTTAATATTCATATCAATAGATGGATCAGAATGTAAATAAATTATGAAGTTTAAAAAAATTATTTCTAGGGGTATAACTGAAAAGCCGACTGGTCTTAGTGAGTTTGAAGTGCTAGAAATGACAGAATTTTATTTGGGACTTCTTAAAATACAAAAGAAACGACCCCAGTTTAATGTAGCTTTCGTGATGAAGGAAGTCTACTCGGAATCAGCGTTTAAGAACTTTATGTTACATTATACTTAAAAAAAGATGAGTTATTAAAAACAGTATTTTTTTGCAACAAATCACCAATTTTATTTTTTTTGGAAAATAGAATTGGTTTTTTTATTAATTCATCAATATGCTTCTCATTATGAATGTCGGTACCCGTGAAATCATACATATCATTTTCCAATAATGTTTCTGCGATTTTTTGAATCTCTTTGCCATAGTATCCTGTCAATGACAATAGGTTAAGTTGAAAGTATACACCAGACGCTTTTAATTTATTGAATTTTCTAAAATCGTTATGAAAATATAAATACCGTTCCGGATGCGCAATTATAATTTTATACTCTTTTGATTTTAATTCAAACAGCATTTCGTATAAGTCTATTGGATTATTGAAAAGAGGTAATTCCACTAATATGTAAGGATTTTGAATATATAACAGCGTTTCTTTATTTATTCGTTCTATTAAGGTAGCGTCCAACATATACTCACTCGCATATCCCTTTAAGAAAGATGTGTTGGAATTGATTTCTGTAGCATTATCATAAGCGTTTTTTATACTACTAGCGCGATTGTTCCAATACCCTTTATAAGTATGAGGCGTAGCTATAGCACCAGCAATATTTATTTCCTTCATTCTAGCTATAAGGATAGTGGTTTCTGCCACTGTTTTAGCTCCATCATCAATCCCCGGTAATAAATGATTGTGGATGTCGATATAATCATTTGGAATTAAATCTTTTAAGTAGTATTTTGATTTAAAAAAGGTTAACATAGTATCTGTTAAAAAAATAAGTACAAAATTAGTTGTATTTTTTTTAAAACCCGTTGCTATTAAGGACAAATTAGCCTAATTATGGCTATTAAAACATTTTAAATGTTTTTAATGCTTTCCGTTTTATCTTTATTTGAATGGAAAAAACGGTCAAATTGACCACCACCTTCTAGTATAAATTGACCACCTGATTTTGCGTTTTATGATAATCAAAAAATTAAAGTTTGTTTCCGTTTTTTTACTAATCACAGTTGCCTTGTGTTATTTTTCTTGTAATAAAGATCATTCTAAAAACAAAGCGATTTCAACTGCAGATTTCTTAAAAAATCTTGAGATTAAAATCAAACAAAAACCTGATTCGGTACTTTTTTTTACAACTGTTTTGTTGCAAAATGCATCAAAAAACACTTTAAATGATGAGAAGTTGTTGGCAATTTTTCAACTTCGCCAAAAAGCATTTGCTACACTTCAAAATATGGATTCTGTTTTGTCCAGTGGAGAAGCGGTGCGAAAAATTGCTTCAAGAATTCCGGACTTGCTCGCATTAGCGCAATCATTGCTGATTACTGTAGAAGGAAATGTGGATTATGGCTCAAGCAAAAAGCTTGAAAAATACCTTCCCGGTGCAATTACTGTTTTTAAGAAGCGCAATATGTTGCTTTAAATGAATCGTTTGAATGCCGTTTATGGAGCACTTTTAATAAATAAGGGGGAGTATAAAAGTAGACTGCACCCAAAAGTTTAGACAAATTTATAATTAATTTTGATAATAATGAGCTCGATATTGTATCGGGCTCATTCCTTTTAGATTTATTTTGATTCTTTCATTATTGTAATATTTTATATATTCTTTAATTTCTTTTTTTAAGTGGTTTAGGTCTTTAAATTTCATAAGATAAAACAGTTCTGATTTTAATATGCCAAAGAAATTTTGTATAACAGCATTATCTAAACAGTTTCCTTTTCTTGACATACTCTGGACTAATCCTTTTTCTTTCAAGAGCATTTGATATTGTTTCATTTGATATTGCCAGCCTTGATCGGAGTGTAATATTAAATTAGTATTATTTGGTATTCTTCTAAAAGACTTTTTAAGCATATTTGTTATTTGATTAAAATTTGGCCTTTCAGATAATTCATAACTTATTATCTCTCCGTTAAATAGATCAAATATAGGTGATAAGTACAATTTATTGCCAGATATATTAAACTCAGTGACATCGGTTGCCCATTTTTGATTGGGTTGTATTGCTTTAAAATTGCGTTGTAATATATTTGGAGCTATTTTTCCTTGTTCTCCTTTATAGGATTTATATTTTTTGATTCTAATTAAACTTTTTAGTCCTAAAATTTTCATTAATCTCAATACTGTTTTTTGATTAATTACGATTCCTTTCTGTCTGATTGCTAAAGTAATACGACGATAACCCAACCTGCCTTTATGGTGATTGTAAATCTGTATAATCAAAGCTTTAATATCTTGATATTTATCGTTTAATTGACTTCTTTTTTCATAGTAATAATAACTACTTCTAACCATATTCATACAATCGAGTAATAACTCTAAATCATATTTATGCCTTAATTCCATTATGGTTTGAGCCTTTTGTTTTGATTGGCTTGTTCGGCTTGAACTAAGGCATTGTACTTTTTTAAAATTTCGTTTTCTGCACGTAAATATTCCAGTTCCCTTAAAAGCTCTTCTTCTCGTGTTAAGGTTTTGTCTGTTTTTCTCTTTTTCCTTTTAAAATTCATAGTTACAGGTCTTCCTTTAGGTTTAAGTTGTAAACCTGTTATACCTTCAATTTCGTATTTTCTTTGCCAACTTGTTATCGTTGACTCTCTTGGAATATTAAAAGTTAAACAGGCTTTACTCAAAGATATTGACTTATTTTCAATAGCTTGTAGTACTTTTAGTTTAAAATTTACACTATAGTTTTTGTTTTTCTGTCTTGGTGAAAGACCTTCATTTCCAAATTCAATATAAAACTTAATCCAGCGATTAAGATTTGAACTTGCTATACTATTTTCATAAGCTACAGAATTAACTGAGCGAGGTTTTCTTAAAACTTCTTCTACACAGCGAAGTTTAAATTCATAATTGTATTTGACTTTTCTTTCCATAAAAATGCCCCCAAATAGTGTCTAACTTTTTGGGGGCAGTTCAAAGGGCTCAAGAACTACTTTTAAAAGCCTATATACTGTTTGGTCAACTTAAGGGACCACTATATAAAGCTAAAGTTAGTGATTTAATAGGAACCAATTACGGTTATATGGGAAGTCCGAAAGAATCTCTAAAATTTTATATGGAAGCGCTGACTATCGCCAAAAATCACAAAGATTCCCTTTTATTATCGACTATATCCAGTAATTTAGGTATTTATCATAGAAAAGTTAATCCGAGCATTGCCATCAATTATTATAAAAAATCACTGTCATACATTCCCAAAGGGAGAAAATGTTTGGATCGTATTTAAAATCACACTTTATGGAATTATCTTTTTAATGTGGGTTTTATTTACCAAAAAAATTAAATTAAGCCATGCAGCTCTATAAATCAGACAACCAACGTTTTCTTGCAGGATTGGTTATAATCGTATTAATCTACTCCATTTATTTTTAAATTTTGCAGATAACACTAGATATGATATTTATTTGATTCCAAGAAAAATTTGTCGTATCATAATGTTTTTCACTACAATTACAGTTTATGTGATTGGGTCTATACATTTAGGTAAAATTAAGCAACAGTGGATGGCCACATAATGGCATATTGTTCATATTTCACTCTTACTAACCATAACTTTAATCGGTATTTATGATTGGACTTTTGGTATGGTTGCTTTTTCAATTAAATTAGTAGCATCCTCTTTGCAAGAATTTTTGATTTCACCTGTTTTCTATGTAGGTATGGGGGTTCTAAATTCTAAATTTGGTGTTAAAAGTTGCATCTCCTGATTGTATTGTCCCCGATAAATAATTCAAGACAGATGCAAAAAATTGCCTGTAGTCTCCCTACTGAAGAATTTAAATACTAATGGATTTGAGGCGAGAGGTTTGGGGGAGTGAAGGATAAGCTTTTTTAAAACTGATTTATGTATTTTAAAATAAATTTGGGTCATATTAACTTTCCTGACATTATTACCTAGTACATTCATAAAGTTTGAGAATAATAGCTTTTACTTGTCGCTAATTTTTCTCTAACATAGATCTGCAATCAGTAAAGAATACTTCTTTTAAAATCTGCTTATGCAAGTCCCAACCTCTTTTTTTGTTAAGCAGGAGTTATAACTTTTGTGCAGATGTCTCTTTCTGACAAATCCTTTTTACTCATTTGATTTTACTTTAGTTTTCAATAACTAACATGCTTTTTACAATATCTTTTTCAGTTCTATTCTTTCTTTAGCTTCGGTTAAAAGCAAGTGTATTTTTTCTTCAAATTGTTTTTTGGGAGGTAGGTCTGTCCAATATTCGGCTACAATTATTCCGTCTTTGTGCATTTCAAGCAATTCGATTTGTTCTCTGCTGCTTTCGGCACAAAGTATTAAACCTATTGGTGTGTTTTCTCCTTCTTGTTTTTCGTATTTGTCTAACCATTTGAGGTATAATTCCATTTGACCTTTGTGTTTGGCTTGGAATTTCCCTAATTTTAATTCTATGGCTACTAATCGTTTCAATTTCCGATGGTAAAAAAGCAAATCTAAATTGAAATCTTCGCCATCTATAATCATCCGTTTTTGGCGTTCTACAAAGGTAAACCCTTTGCCCAGTTCGAGAATAAATTTTTCTAATTCGTATAATATTGCCTGTTCTAGATCTTTTTCTAAAAAAGTGTTTTGCAAACCCAAAAAATCTAAAACATAAGGGTCTTTGAATGTACTTACTGGTATTTTATCTGAATTGGTAGTTTGCGCATCTGCAATTCCTGTTCGTTCAAATGTTTTTAAAGCAATTTGATTTCTTAATTCTCTTTTTCCTAACGTTTCATTAAAAGCTTTATGAGCATAAAACATTTTTGCATCATAATTTTTTAAAGGTAAAAGAATAAGAAAATGAGACCAACTTAAATGTCGTGCCAGTGGTACGACATTTTCAAATTCAGAAAACTGTTTGGCGAACTGCAACATTCGGCGAAGGTTTTTTTCCTCGAAATTGCGGCCATATTTTTGAGTTAATTGTCGTGCCACTGTCACGACAATTTGTTTACCGTATTCAGCCCGTTCGTTTTGTAAAATATTTTGGTTAATACAATTCCCTATATGCCAAAATAGTAAAGTAAGCGAACTATTGACTTGAATTGAAACTTGCTGTTGAGTTTGCTCAATAAGTTGGGATAACTCATTAAGTAAATCAGTTTCAATAATTGTTAAGCTGTTGCTGTTCTCTGTCTTTTTATTACTCATTGTACTGTTGTACTAAATTTATTTTAATTCTTATTGGATTGTAAATGCAGTGCATTAGTAATTAAGAAACTATTTATTGTTAATTAGCCCAGACAATATAAGGAATATGTTAAATTAACTCCAATTTACAAACATAGTAAAAAGCAACGGATTGTAAAAGAATGAAATTGGATTTAAGGTAGGATTCTTACCTTTTTTGGGATAAAAAATAATTCCTTTTTTTATTTCAAAAATGCACAGATTTATAAGGCTAGATCACCTCTTCAGTTATCAATAAGGGGTTCTACCTGTTCATATTTTAGGCTTGTGAACTGGCAGAATTCCTCTATGCTTACCAACTCGTTTTGCAGTTTATTACATCCCCTCTGATGGTTTATAACAATCGAATGCTTTGTCGATAAATGTTTTGTGTCTCCATGAGGCCGAGGTTTAAGCTCTTAGGTACTTTTAGATTTTATAGTTATATCATAATATAAATTTCCAAACGAGTACTTGCTTCCTAACTAGAACCGGGCTATTAACAATTCATTAACGATATCGTGTCGATTTGATGGTATTGAAAACTAGGGGTATTTCTCTTATTTTGACTCCTATAAACAAAGGGAAATATTTATGTTGAATGTTAGTCAAAAGGAAAAAAAATGCGCGAGGTATCTTGCCTGTGAAATGTCAAAAGCACAGCGATCTGTATTTGAAATCGAATTGTCTTTAGACGATGATCTACTAGCTGTATTTGAAAATTTTAAAACAATTTGGATTAGTTATCCCAATAGTGAATTGCCCAAAAGAACTATTTCTTTCGAAGAAATCCTTAACAAATATAATAAAACAGAAAAGGTTAAATCTGTAAAAGTTTCCATAAAAAAAAAGGCAGTGCTATCTATGGCTTTCCTATTGGTTTTTTGTCTGGGGTTTTATTTCATCGGAATGACACAATCTGAATATACAAATCATAGAATTGCTCTTAAAGGGCAGCGCCTTACTTTTATTTTACCGGATAGCAGTACTGTTATTTTAAATTCGGGCAGTGAAGTTAAATATTCCAGTGATTTTGGAAAACAAAGAGATATTTGGTTGGAAGGCGAAGCGTTCTTTAAAGTTACAAAGAATATTAATTCTCCTTTTATTGTCCATACCAATGATTTTAATGTGAAAGTTTTAGGAACAGAATTTAATGTCAGTAGTACCATCCTTAATCAAACGGTTTCTTTAGCAAAAGGAAAGGTACATGTTTTACTTAAAGAAAGTAAGGATGAGATTAACCTATTACCAAATGAAGAATTAGTTTGGAATTCTAAAACCAAAGTAGTGATTAAAAGAAATTTTGATGTTAATAAGGTTTCTGCATGGAAAGACAATATACTCATTCTGGATGATGAGAAATTTAAAGACGCACTTCTAAAAATTAATCAATTCTATGGAGTGAATTTTATCATTAAGGATGCAGCCATTGCAAATCAACATATAAAAGGTGCTTTTAAAAACCTGACAATTGATGAATTTATAACTTCTCTAGAGTTTATTTCAGATGTAACCATAATAAAAACCATTCAAAATAACATCGAGATTACCAAGTACCATGAAAATTAACCCAACAAAAATTGGCAGTAGTGATTGCTTTTCAGACGATTATTTATTTCAGCAAATTCGGAATGGCCAATACGAGGCGATGGAACTTTTCTTTAATAGGTATTATGCTCCTTTGTGTCGTTTTGGAATGAGTTATGAATCGAACTCTTGCCTTGTCGAAGAAAAAGTCGCTGATATTTTTATTCAGTTGTGGAACAATAGAAATATTATTGATAAAATTAAAAACCCGAAATCCTATATCTATGTAATAGTAAAAAACAATTTAAAAACAGCACGGAAATCAGAGCACTTTCATCAACAAATAGATGAAGAAAAAACTATAAATACTATGTTTTCTCCTAGTAGGGAGCAAGAGATTATTGAAAATGAACAAAAGGAAATAAATACCAGTTTGATACGTGAAATCTTAGATATTATCCCTAAAAAATCACGTCAGGCCTTTGAACTCAGTAGAATCGATGGATTAAAATACAAAGAAATTTCGGAAATTCTAAACGTCACTCCTAAAACGGTTGAAAATCATATAGCTATCGCACTAAAATATATTAGTAGAGCCTTGGAGTCCTATAAAAAAAGAGGATTAGTTAACTCCATTTAGTAATTAGTAGAAAAACTAGCTTTTTTTAAAATCAGTTTAGTTTGAAAAACAACAATAAATAATCACAGATAAAATGAAACAAAAAATTATACTAACCTTATCCTTATTACTACTGTTTGGTACTGGGGTGATTTATTCGAATACTTCAAATAAAAGTATTGTTGAAGTAAATGCAGCTATAAAAGAGAAAATTAATTTAAACCTAAAAGACGTATCGATAAAGCAAACCTTTATCCTCATAGAAAGGCAAATAAACAATAAGTTTATTTATATGTCAGACCAAAATTTTCTTCAAAAGAAAATTTCCATTACGATAAACAACCAAGATCTAAACCAAGTTTTAGCGGTTTTAAAAACAAAGGCGAGTCTTGATTTTAAGATCACTAAAAGTGGTGTTTTAGTAAAAGAAGTGATTGGAATTACTCCTAAAGCCATTCCTAAAAAGGTCCAAGAAAACCGAAAAATTTCAGGAATGGTTTTGGACGAATCTAATTTGCCTATTCCTGGTGCTTCTGTTTTTGTAGCAGGAACTAGGATAGCCACAACCACTGATTTTGACGGGAAATTTACTTTAAGTGTTCCTGTAGACGCAACTATTTTGTCAATTAGTTATGTGGGATTTCAAACTAAAGAAATCAATATTGAAAATAAGACCGAAATTAAAGTAGTACTCAATCAAGATGAAACGTCTTTAAAAGAGGTAGTTGTAACAGCCCTAGGTATAAAGCGTGAAGAAAAATCATTGGGATATGCCGCACAATCACTGGGTGAAAATGCTGTAAAAGATGCCAAATCAAATAACTGGGTAAATTCTCTTTCTGGAAAAGTTGCTGGTCTAAATATACAGGGATCTGGTGCAGGTCCTATGGGTTCTTCAAGAATAACACTTCGAGGGGAGTCATCACTTAATCTTGATAATAACCAAGCTTTAATAGTTTTGGATGGAGTTCCTGTGAGTAGTAAGATTACAGGTACCGGATTCTCTTCTCACCTGTCACAGGATAGCCCCGTTGATTTTGGTTCTACATTATCAGATATAAATCCCGAAGATATTGAAAAAGTTACGGTATTAAAAGGTGCTGGTGCAACTGCTTTATATGGAACTAGAGCCGCTGGTGGTGCAATTATTATTACTACCAAGTCGGGCAAGACTAAAGATAAAGGAATAGGAGTAACAATTAGTAGTAATTTTAGTTTTGATCAAGTAAATCGTTGGCCGGATTACCAATTTGAATATGGAGAGGGACGAACAGATAAATACTATTCTTACTTAGATAGTTCTGATGGTCTAAATACAAGTACAAATGTAGGTGCAGGAAGGGCATGGGGACCAAAATTTGACGGACAGTCCTATTTTCAATATAATCCTAATGCTGCAGATGGTAAACCTACTGAACGTACTCCGTGGGTTGCTAACAAAAATTATATTTCTGGATTTTTTAAAACAGGTACTACACAATCAAATAGTATCGCATTAGAAGGGGGAAATGAGAAAGGGTCTACCAGATTATCGATTACTCATCTTAAAAATGATTGGATTCTTCCCAATACTGGTTTTGAAAGAATAAATGCTTCTTTATCTGTAAATCAACAAATCTCTGATAAGCTCAAGATAAATGGTAAGATGAATTATACGAACAAAAAAAGTGATAATCTTCCAGCTGCCGGATACAATAATCAATCGATTATGTATTTTCTTATGATTGGTACAGCTCCAAATATAAAACCAGAATGGTTTAAACCTTATTGGGAGCCTGGACTTGTTGGTGTCAAACAAAAGAATCCCTTCAATACAGGTCCTGATAATCCTTATCTTGGAATGTATGAAATGCTCAACAAAATGAACAAACATGGGGTGATTGGAAACGTATCAGCAACGTATCAGTTTACTAATAAGCTTGAATTTATGGTGCGCTCTGGTCTGGATATGTCAAATGAATTCAGATCACAACAACGTCCTTTTAGCATGACTAAATATGCCCGAGGAATGTATAGGGAACAAAATGTATTTAGTTATGAAATAAATACGGATGCCTTGTTAACCTATAAGAATGCACTTAATGATAATATTAATTATAACCTTACAGCTGGTACAAATGCAATGAGACAAAACTATGATTTTGCAGGACTTTATGCGGATCAGTTATCTCAACCCGGAATTTACCAAATATCAAATAGCTTGGATCAAGCAGTTGCAGATCCTTTAAAAACAAAGAAAGCGATTAATAGCTTTTATGGTTTAGCACAATTTTCCTATCAAGAAAAAATATTTTTAGATATTACGGGTCGTAATGACTGGTCAAGTACTTTGCCTTACGGTAACAATTCCTTTTTCTATCCTTCGATTAGTTCTAGTTTCCTGATTCACGAGATAGCAAACTTACCGTCTGTTTTCTCCTTTGCTAAATTTAGAGTTTCGTGGGCACAAGTTGGTAACGACACTAGACCATACCAAACCGATAAATATTATGACAGGATATATGGTAATAGCTTTACCAACACAACAACATTATTCAATGCTAATTTAAAACCAGAGATAACTTCTAGTATAGAAACGGGTATTGATTTTAGAATGTTTAAAAACCGCTTATCGATCGATATGGCTTATTACAATAATAATAGTCGCAATCAAATTTTAGCAATTCCTTTAGACCCTGTGTCCGGATATTCAAATGCAATGGTAAATGCAGGTTTAATAAACAGTAGAGGAATGGAGCTTGCTGTAACAGGAAAATTAATAGCAAAAAGTAAATTCAAATGGAATAGTACTCTGACTTGGAGCCGTAATAGAAGTTATGTTAAAGAACTTGCTCCAGGTATAACAAACCAGGTTATTTACAACCATGAAAGTAATGTTAGTATCGAAGCCAGAGTGGGTGGCAGAATGGGAGACATGTACAGTAGAGGTTTTCAGAGATCTCCTGACGGTCAGATTATTTATACTTCAGCCGGTTTACCTGCTACATTGGATCCTGTGATGAAAAAACAAGGTAATGCTTTTGCTGACTGGAAAGCTGGATTGATGAATGAGTTTACTATCGGAAAAGTGAGACTGAGTTTTCTTCTAGACGGACAAAAAGGAGGTAGTATGTATTCCCAAACCAATCATAAGAATAATACACTGGGAAAAACCAAGGTTACGCTGCCTGGTCGTGATGGTGGAATTGTTGGTCAAGGTGTTGTTTTACAATCAGATGGAACGTATCTTCCTAATACCGTTAGAGTAGCAGCAAGTTCCTACTATGAAAATTATTATACCATCAGTAATGGAGAAACTAATATTTTTGATGCTTCTTTTATTAAGCTAAGAGAAGTTCGTATCGAATTTAATTTACCTAACAGCCTCTTAAAAAAGGTAGGAATGAAATCTGCAAGTCTTGCTTTTTACGGAAGAGACTTATTTAATTTCACCAAGTTCCCAGGTTTTGATCCCGAAGGAGGAAATCTAAATAATGGCACACTAACTCCAGGTGTAGAATTAGCTCAATTTCCTTCTACCAGAACGATAGGAACCAATCTTATCCTTAAATTTTAAATTAATAGATTATGATAAAAATAAATAAAAAATATAGTTTTCTCTTTTTGGTTGTACTACTTATATCTTCTTGTACAAGAGATTTTGAAGAGATTAATACAGATCCCAACCGTCCGAAACAAATTACTCCGGGAGTTATGTTGGGTCAGTTGCAGTTTAGAATTGTAAATACAAGTATGACTGCTTCTCGGAGTTTCACACATGAGCTAATGCAGGTTGATGCGCCTCGTTCTAGTCCATCAGGAGTTGGACTGCATAGGTATGTCGTTAATCCAGGTTCGGCAGTCTGGTCTAACTTTTACGGCTATATGACTGATATAGAGGATATATACAAAAGCTCCGAAATTTTACAGGAAAATAATTACAAAGCAATCGCTTTGATTTATAAATGTTGGGCCTATTCTATTCTTACTGATTTGTATGGAGATGTTCCCTACTCCCAAGCAATTAAGGCTACTCAAGGCAACTTTAAACCTGCATTTGACAAACAAAAGGATATTTATATTAAAATTCTAAGGGATCTTGAAGAGGCTAATACCTTGCTTAATCCGGCCAAAGCCCTTACTTACGGTGGAGATCTTTTATACAATTCCAATAGCCTTTCGGGAGGGACAAATCCCGGAATTGTTAAATGGAAAAAATTCACCAATTCATTAAGACTTCGATTGCTGCTTCGATTGTCAAAACGCAACGGTGAAATCAATAGCAACGAACAAATTACAGCGATTCTGGCTGATCCTGTAAAATATCCTGTATTTACAAGTAATGCTGATGATGCGATTTTTAAATATACAGGGACATTCCCTTATTACAATCCATATTTTAATATGAGACAACTAGAATGGAGAGATGGTACCTATGTAACTAAATTCTTTATTAACAAAATGAATACCGATAATGACCCAAGAAGAACTTTATGGTTTGGTACAGTAAGCGTTGGAGGAATAAATGTTTATCAGGGAATTGAAAGCGGATATCCAGTTACTACAGAATATCAGGTTGGGAAAAACACCAGTTATAATGATGGTTTGAAAACCGTACCACAATTGGGTATCATGATGACTTGGTCAGAGCTGGAGTTTATTAAAGCAGAACTTGCTTTGAAAGGTTTTAACACGGGTAAAAATCCAAAACAGCATTATGATACGGCAATATCAGCTTCTATGGTACAATGGGGTGTGATTATGCCTGTAAATTATCTAGCTCAAGCAGGTGTAGTTTATGATCCCAACACTTCAACAGAAATTCAGTTAGAAAGAATCATTACACAAAAATATTACGCTTCCTTTTTTGTTGACTATCAGTCATGGTTTGAAAAAAGAAGAACTGGATATCCAATTTTACCAAGAGGATCGGGAATACCAGTTGAAAATGCATTTCCAAATCGTGTACCTTACCCAACATACTTACAGTCGCTTAATTCTGAAAATCTTGAATTAGCTTCATTGTCAATAGGTGGAGACAACAGTAACACCAAAGTATGGTGGGATAAATAATCAATTCTAAAGTAAAAAACTTAAAACCAATAAATATGAAACTCAAAAAACAGGAACGAGAAAATGCATGTGCAAACCTGTCAGATTTACATATATATTCAAGTTGGGTTAAATTAAATTTAAAATAAAATCATTCAATTATGAAAATATCAAATAAAAGTTTCTTTATTCTATTTTTGACGCTGCTTTTTGCGAATGCCCTTGCAGCACAAACAGTCAGTAATAAATCTAGTATTAGAACATTAATAGTATTCTTTGATGGCCTAAGACCTGATTATATTACTCATGAATTAATGCCAAATTTATATTTATTCAGTAAAAAAGGAAGCTATGGCAAACAACATCATAGTGTTTTTCCAACAGTAACTAGGGTAAATGCATCCTCCTTGTCTACAGGATGTTACCCAGGAAGTCATGGACTAATGGGAAATACGGTTTATTTTCCTCAAATAAAAGAGACTGCGGGCCTAAACACAGGTGATGCGGAGGAATTAAATAAAATCGCCGAGGCCACAGACAATCATTTATTGACAGCAGTTTCGCTAGGAGAGGTTTTAGAACAAAATGGTTCAAGCTTATTCGTTTTTAGTTCAGGATCAACTGGACAAGCCTTAATGCAAAATCATAAAGTCAGTGGAGGAGCAATCATTAATACCACAATGATTCTTCCAGAATCAATGAAAACTAAAATACTTGGTGAAATTGGAGCAGTTCCAACCGGTCTTGGAAAGCACAAATGGTTAACAGATGCAGTAATAAAATATGGTTTGACATTAGATGGTCCATTAGTAAGCACCCTATGGTATGGAGACCCGGATTCAGCTGCTCATAAAAATGGAATAGGATCGCCTGAGGCAGTAGAGTCTATAAAATATGTTGATGAACAGTTTGGAAGGATTATAAAAGCACTTCAATTAAAGGGGCTTGATGAAAATTTTAATGTTATCATTTCTTCCGATCATGGTTTTGTGACACATATTGGAAAACAAGGTCTTGCTGATTTTTTAATCTACAAAGGGTTTAAAAAAGATAAAGAATCTACAGATGTAGTTGTATCAGAAGGAGCCATATATGTAAAGAATCATGATTTGCAAATCATAAAAAATATTGTTGCGGCATTGCAAGAACAGGAATGGGTAGGTGGTGTTTTTACAAAAAAACAAGATAAGGGAAATCTCGAAGGTTTTATTGAAGGAACCTTGTCATTTGAAACCATACATTGGGATCACCCTGAACGATCAGCAGATATCCTTGTAGATATGAACTGGAATGACAACAAAAATGAAGCGGGATATGCAGGTACAAGTTTCGCAAGAGGCGTTGCAGGTCATGGTGGCTTTAGTCCATATGAAATTCATATTGCATTACTAGTCAATGGTCCTAGTTTTAAGAAAAAGTTTGAAGATAATTTACCTACATCAAATGTAGATATAATTCCCACTGTTCTCCATCTCCATAATTTAACAATTCCTAAACAAATGGATGGTCGGGTTATGTATGAGTTGCTTACAGAAAAAGTTCCTTCTAATGCTCCACTTACAGTTAAGATAGAACAAATTAGAACGGAAGTAAAGCTGCCTTGGGGAGTTTATAAACTAGAAATGGAAAGATCTATTTTAGGAAAATATAACTATCCTAATTTTACAAAAGTAGTTAGAGAGAAAAAAAAATAATATTGATTCTAATGTAAAAAGTAAAGATGCGGCCTTAAATGCTAGGACATCATCTGTACTTTTTACATTAGAATCAATTTAAATTTAGCAATTCTAGTGTTAGTTTATCCGGTAAACCATTAAAATATTTTTCTAAAACCTTTTGAAATACCAGATCGGCATTTTTGACGATGTATCTAAGGCGCCAGCTAAATATACGGGTTTCGCAAAAACTAAACGATGCAATAATTGTATCTTTACCAAAATTCTGTTCGCGGTCACTGTTCCATGATACATCATCCTTGCCATTACGGTACAGGTTTAGTAAAAACACTATTGAATTTAATCTTTGTTTCTTTTTCCACTCTTTCCCGTATTATGGATAGTAATTCTGGTGTACAGTCCGGTTGGGTGAGATCGGCACCTGGATTGTTTCTGTCTTCGTACCACGAAATCATTCTTGGAACAGTAACTGTTTTATCATAAATTTCCATAACATATTCCTGCCATGGCGTGTTGTTTAGAAGGGTAGTGTAATACTGGTCGGATTCTTCTTTGGTGAAAAAATTGTCGTACCGCATGAGTTCCGTATCCGGAAGGTCAAAAACCTTTTTTCCACCACTCCTAATGTAAATATTTCGGTGTCACTGAAGAGTATCATAATTCTTTATGGTTTTGTTTAAAAAGAACTTTACCCGGATATTTCTCTGCATATGTAAGGATTAATTGCATATTATATTGATTGGTGCTGCAGGGAGTGACATACTCCTTTATCTCGGAAGGATCTGTAAAACCAATATCCGAAGCGTTATATCCCATGCCATAAAAGTGACCCTGACTGGATTCAAACCACAATAACTTATTTTATTGTTGTTCTTATTTTGTCGCTATAAGTTTACTGTAATTACTTTATAAAACCTTCAATATCTTTTTTAGCTACATTCCTAAATTTTTCTTTTGAAAATTCAGGAATATTATTACACTTTATTAAATTGTATAGTGCGATTACTAAAAATGGAATGCTTTTATCATCAACTCCTGCTCACTTCTTGAAATTCCTATTTCTTTAGCAATCGTTTTCCAGTTGCTTATTACCTGCAGCACTTCCTGTTTAATGGTTTCCATTTGTTGTTTGTTTAAACGGAAATATTCGCCAACGCTTTTTGCCAATTCAAAATCAAGATCATTATTATCGGTATCAATGTTTAAAGCTAAACCGTCTTTGTCAATAGATGGATTAAGGTCATATGCAGGTGAAAGTATCCAACCTTCCTTTGTTAGTATGAAACCGTGGTTTCTTAAATGATCGTCTGTATTGGAAATGGCAATATTGAAGATTATTCTGCGCCATAATTGGTGTAAATTAGCTTCAATGTTTGCTCCGTAGTTGCTAATGAATTCAGCGACATCTAAATAACTTGCTGGATTGTCCCGGACAGTATCTTCATTATTTCTGGTCATTGTCATGGCGGATGCAAAGTGTATTCGTTCACCATTTTTCCGATCGAAGCGTTTTGTGAAAAATGTGTGGTAGTTTCCCATTATTTTTTCTATACGACAGGGAGCTATTTCTATTCCGGCATTGATTGCCAGTTGATAAGTTAAGAATTCCCAAGCTGCTTTATCGGTTGTATCTGTTTTAGATGGGAATTTGGCAATCCAAAGACTTTTATCAGCATCTAAGATATTGGCTTTTGGTCTTGCTCCGCCTAATGAGGAACCTGGAGCCATTAAAACGGATAACCATTTTTTTACGTCATCACTATCATCGTCATTTTCAAAATTAGCCGCTGCGTTTTGCAATTCACGAATGGATGACCATGGTGGAGTAGAAGCTGTTTTATTGTTGTCCAGAAAATCTCCTTCGGGGTTTGTTTTAAAACGCAATGCTCCCATACGGCTTTCATCGTATACTCCTAAAAGAAAATCAATATCGTACAGCGTTTTAGGTTTTTCATTATTTTCTCTTGCTAACTGAGCCTCTCTTCGTTTCATTAATGTACGTCCCCAAGTGTCGGGCATACTGTCTAGGAATATGCCAAAGTTTTCTTTCTGGTTTGGGTATTGTGGACCACCGTATAATTGAATATCCGGGTCGAGTATAAATTTTTGTTCTGATTTAAGCCACTCGTTGTCGTATTTAAAGCTGAATGTTTTTTTACCTTTGGCTTGTTGTGCCGATAGGATACCAATGATTTTTGGTTCAGACATTTCTTTCCAATGTGCGTAAACGTATATGTCGGTTTTGTTGGTGGACATTAGGAATAATTTTGTTTTTTGATAGTTAGCGTTTAATTGACTGTGCTCGGTATGACACTATTATTTTAAGAGTTCAAGATCTTGAAGTTTTCTTCCCAGTTCATCATCTGCAGCGAGTTTTAGAAAATCATCCTGAAGTCCTAATACTCTTAGCACATTAAAATAAGCACCAATAGCAACGCTAGGATTACCTTTTTCTATTTGATATAAAGTAGTCCTAACAATATCTGCTCTTTCTGCTACTTGAACAGCAGTTAGCTTTCTTCTTTTCCTGGCTAGTTTTATGTTTTCTCCCATCTGTTCTAATGTCATTTGGTGCTTAGGAAAAACGGTTTGTTTCTTTCTGTTCATTTTATTAAACGTTCATTATTATGAACAAAAATAGTGTTTATGTTCATAATAACAAACATTTTTGTGTTTTTTCATCTTTAAAAGTTAGTGCTGTTCTATCTTTTATGACTATTTGTTATAATTGCTATTTTTAAGAATTATTGGTTTATTATCTACTGAATCTTCTCTTTCTATTTGCATTTTACCACATATTGCGCAGCAAAGCACAATTGAAAAGCACAATCAAATGAGAGTGAATTCGTCTGTATTTTACTCTCGTTTTATCGTGGGTGAAATTCTTTGTTGGTTTTTGCCCATTCTTTTTCAATTTCGACTCAGCAATTTTCGATATTCAAGAATATTCAGGTTGTCCAAATGCCCGTGCCTTCTATCGGTGTTGTAAAATTTTTCAATGTATTCAGAAATTGAGGACTCAGCTTGGTGCTTGTTTCGAAAGCGATTCTGGTAGATCAGTTCTGTCTTCAATGTTTTGAAGGAACTCTCTGCAACTGCATTGTCCCAGCAGTTTCCCTTTCCAGACATGCTTCTGGTAATCGATTTGTAGTTGTCTATTTCTCGGACAAATTCCCCGTAGGCGTATTGTATTCCGCGGTCGGAGTGGAAAATAAGGGGAGAATTATTAATAATTGGTCTGTTGGCAAGAGCCATTCTGAAGGCACTGACACTGGTATTCCTTGCTGTGATCACAGAGGACAGTGCCCAGCCGATGATCTTCCTGTCGAACAGGTCGATTACCGTTGTCAGGTACAGCCACCGCTTTGCAGTCCTGATATATGTTATGTCCGATACCCAGGCCTCATTTTCCCTCTTAACGGTAAATTCCCTGTCCAACTTGTTTTCTGCTACCGGATAGCTATGGGAAGAATCGGTGGTTGTCTTAAATTTTCTTTTAAAGACACTCTGCAGGGATGCCTGCTTCATCAGTTTCCTGACCAGTTTTTCCGAGGCATGGAAACCTGAGGCTTCCAGCTCTCTTGCTATCCTCGGACTGCCGTATCTTTCCTTGTTCCGGTAGTGTATAATTTTTATCTGTTCGAGCAAGACAAGATTGTGAAGTGCTCTTTTGGATGGCTTCCTGTCATTCCAATAGTAATAACCGCTCTTGCTGACGCCGAGTATTTTGCAGATGTTCTCGACAGGATAGCAGTCTCTGTGCTCTCTTATGAATTCAAATTTAACCTGTGTTTCACTAAAGAGAATGCTGGCGGCTTTTCTCAAGATATCCCTTTCTGTCTTGACTTCTCCAAGCTCTCTTCTCAGCTTTTTTAATTGCAGAATTTTATTTCCCGTAGTCTGTTTTATCCTGCTGCCCAATCTTTCATCATCGAACTGGTTCTTCCATCTTCGGATATTTTCCGCGCTTGTACCCAGTTCATGCGCGGCCCTTATAATACTGCAATGTGTATTGCCCAGCGCTACAGCCTTGCGCTTGAATTCTAACGTGTATGATTGCCTTGGTTTTTGTTTTTTTTTGTTTTAAAAACCAAAGGTCTAGTGTTCTGGGTCCACTTTTAGGTATGAACTCCAATATCACTGTTATATAAATTATAGTATAATTTTTTTTAAAGTAGTTAAATCAAATTATTATTGTTAATTACTTCCTCCAAAACAGCTAAAATTTTTGTGCCAATTATTAAACGTGTGGAAGTAGTCATCAAAAATTCATAACCATTGTTTTTAAATTTATCTTGCATAGCACTATTCTGAATTAAAACCTCGACCTTATTAGCAAAATCCGATGGATTTCCGACTTCTGCTAATAAACCTGTCACATTATCTAATAAGACTGTTGGGATTCCACCAGCTCTGGCAGCTACAACTGGTACATTACACGCATAACTTTCCAATATTACGCCACCTGTCGCTTCACTTTTAGAGGTAAATAAAAACAAATCAAATTCAGGGATACATTTATGAATATCATCTCTAAAACCAGCAAAAATAATTTCGTTCTCTAATCCTTTAAATTTAACATAATTTTTGATTTCGAGTTCTAATGATCCTTCACCAATCAAAATATATTTTGCTTTTAATCCTCTTCGATATAATTCTTCTACGGTGTTAACCCAAGTATAATGATCCTTGACTTTACTAAATGCTGAGACATTTCCAATTATTTTATACTCTAAGGGTATGTTAAATTCTTTGTGAAGGAATCCCTTTTTTTTTACTGTTAACAAACCTGTCCGTATCAACAACACTGCCTATAACCGTCATTGAATCATGATTTTTTATGGAAGGTTTAAGTATATCCACCACTGAATCCGATATACATATAATTTTTTTTATGCCTTTAAAATTGTATTTATATTTTCTAAAAAAATTAGTCCCAATATTTTTAATTAAAGTTCTGCACAATACCATGGGAATTTTTAAACCAAAAAAAATAGCGGATAAAACACTTATGGTGTGTGCCTTACTATTATGAATCATTATTACATCCGATCCATCTTCAGTTACAATTTTTTTAAATTTTTTAGCAAATCTAAGGTCATATTCCGATTTAAAATCAAATGTTTGGACTCTTAAATTTCTTTCTGTCGCCACTTTATAAATCTCAGAATCGGTTGAACATACAATCAATTGATTTTCAACAAATCCATTATCCCTAAAAGATTCATAAATATCTATAATCATTTGTTCATGACCTCGCCAGACATTCGAAGTTGTAAAATGTAATACCCTCATTTGGAAGTCATTTATTGTGTGAGTATAATTAATTTTAACATTACTAATTGATTTTGTTAAAAATAAAAACTAAAAAAAAAGCCTAAAAATTTTATGAATCATAATCGATTCCAAAAACCTGTAAAATCCAATTTTCCAATTTATATCTTTCAAGAATTTCAGGAGCTATTTCAAGATATTTTGTTTCGAAAAAACCAAGTGGAATTTCATAATTTTTATCAGAAATTATAAAAATATTATTCTCATTATAAAAATTACACGCAACAATATCATGATTATTAGTAATTAATTTTCTCTTGTAGCCAAAGGCCTCAAAAATACGAAAACTCAATCCGCATATTTTCCTTTTGAATATCGACCAAAACTAAACTACGGGCAATTATTTTTTTACATCACTATTAGGTAAGTATTAATTGATAATTTCAATATTATTATGGTGAAATATTTTGTCTTTTTTAATTATAAACTGAAAAGAAATAGAATTTTAAAATAAATAGTTGGCCCACTTCTCTAAAAAAAGGGAATCTACGATCATAGGAAGAAATAGTAAAAACTTTATTGGCAATTTCATTGTTTTGAATCGTATCATCTTTTATAATCTTCTTCAGTTTTTAATACTTTCCAGTTCATAATTATTTTTTTATAAAGTTTAGTACGGTATCAAAAGCAATCGTTTCCACATTGATTTTATCATATTCTTTATGTGTTCCGAACCATATTAAATAACAAGTTTGTTGTTGAAAGTTAATCGATACAACTAATCTATAGTCATTTCCTTTGATATTAAATACAATCCTCTTATTGTTTACAATACTTGCATTTCCATAAACTTTCTTTAGTTCATTAAAATTGTTAAAAATCATTTCTGAAATTTATTATGCTAACCTATATAATTTTATTTAAAAGGAATTAGATAACTTTTATCTTGGAGTCATAGGCAGTATCGATTGTTTTTTTGATTATATCGTCCAAATTTTTAGCAGAGACTTCAAGATAATGTACTACTTCCTTATTTTTTTTTGATAATTTAGATTTGTCCAAAAGATCTATCAATCCTAAAATATTAGCAACTGGTGCTCTAACGATATGGGACTGGTTGAAAATAATATCCTGCAACATATCGTTTTGATGTTGAATAATGCTCTCTTTTCTTTTTCGATCGTTGATATTTCGGATTGATATTGAACTCCCTATTGTTTTCAAGTCATACATTACAGAATGATAGTCTATTTTATACCATACTTGGTGGTCAGAAGGACCGATTAAATATTCCGAAGTGATATGGTCACCATTTAAAGATTTTTTAAAAAGCAAAATAAAGTCTTCTCTCAGATCACTTTTTTTTAAGAGTTTGCTGATAGTGATTCCTGCTTTTATCTTTTTTCCAAATAAAGGGAGCATTTGTTCAAGGGCTTTTTTATTAAAAAATAGTACGGTATGATCTACTGATAAAAAAAAACGAATGGATTTCGTACTTTCATAAAATGCATGAAGGTTTTTTTCTAGATGACGCGTAGTATCAATAAGGTTTGATTCCTCAACAGGGTCTTTTGTCATAATTTAAATTTAAATGCAAAATTCCTTTAAAACAGTTTTTTATGAAATAATCAATAGCACTAATTATAGGACAATTTGGACTTTTTTGTATATTTGAATATGGAAAAAGGTACACTTCCCAATTATAACATTGAGAAATTCAAGCATTTAGGTAATGAGCAGGATTTTTATGCAAATAAATTTAGTGATCATTTAAAACAGCATGGTTTTATTTCTAACCCGCACAGGCATGATTTTTTCTTAGTTGCACTTTGTACAAGAGGAAGTGGAACGCATTGGGTTGATTTTATCCAATATGATGTAAAGCCAGGGACTATATTTATGCTTTCACCAGGACAGGGTCATACGTGGGTTTTATCTGATGATATAGACGGATATGTTTTTTTTCATACCAGAGATTTCTTTGAATTAAATTTTTCTTTCAGGAAGTTACAGGATTACCCCTTTTATTGTTCGATCTATAATTCACCTACAATTATGTTGAGTAATAATTCGCTACAGAAAGAATGCGCAATTTTTGAAGAAATCATTCAGGAATATAGAAACCAATATCTAATGAAATTTAGCCGGATATTTGTTTTGGTAGAATTGTTGTACATTGATTTGGTTCGGCTGTATTTGCCAATTGAACAAATAGATAAGCAAAATCAAAATTATCTTATAAAGCTCCGAAAATTGGAGGATTTGATTGATGCCAACTTTAAAAGCTTAAAATCCCCTAGTCAATACGCTGATATGATGTTTGTAAGTGTCAAACAGCTGAACAGAATATGCAAAGAGTGTTTGGATAAATCAACATCTGATTTAATTATAGACAGAGTAATGCTTGAAGCAAAACGCATGCTAATCTACTCGACTTACTCTATATCTCAAATAGCCGAACAAATGGGATATACTGATATTTCTTATTTTTCACGTCTATTCAAAAAGAAAAGTGGCAAAACTCCTGCCGAATTTATTAAGGTCTATGGGGCTACTTTCTAAATTTATGATGATTTTTTTCAAATAAGCACATCAATTTACAATTTGGATTATAATCGTTTATATTTTTTTTACAAGATCTAACTCTTTAAAATAATGACACGACCCATCCCTGAATTTTTATTTTATCATTTTGGAAACAATAGTCTTTCTGTACTAGTTCTTGTCTCCGGATCTTCATCAATTGTTGATTTTTACATCAAAAAAATAATTTACTTCTTCTTATTTAATTTGCTTTAGGGCGAATTCGTTTTTCTATATATCACGACAACGACGGTAATTAGCGAAATATAGCTAATAGATAATGTCATAAATTACACTTAAAGCGCTGTTAATTAGTTGTTTATGTGTTTGGTATAGTCCTTGGTTCTTTTTCTGCGATATTGATGTAAAAGGTAAATAATTATATAAATAGTTATTTATTTGATTTTACGATGAGTGAAATACATTTACAATTTACTGTACTTTTTGTCATAAAGAATTAATAAATATTAAAAAATTCTAACAATGGAAATAAATTTTGACATAGTAGTTATTGGCTCTGGTCCCGGCGGATATATTGCTGCAGTGAGAGCGGCGCAATTAGGTTATAAAACGGTTCTTGTTGAAAAATATAACACTTTAGGAGGAACATGTACCAATGTTGGTTGTATTCCTTCTAAAGCATTATTAGACAGTACCGAACATTTTCATACAGCAACAATGAAATTCAAGAGTTTTGGAATAGAAGTAGACGGGCTTCGATTAGATTTTGCACAATTAATGAAGCGCAAAAATGAAGTAGTGCAGCAGAATATTTCCGGACTGAATTACCTGATGGACAAAAATAAAATTCAGGTTATTGAAGGAACAGCCTCCTTTTTAAATGATAAAGAAATTCAGGTTACCAAAAATGGCGAGAAAACTACTATTACTGCTACTTATTTTATAATAGCAACTGGTTCAAAACCCGCTACTATTCCTGGAGTTGTAATTGATAAAAAAAGAATTATTACATCAACTGAAGCACTTTCACTAACTGAAAAACCACAAAGCATTGTTGTGATTGGCGGAGGTGTAATTGGAGTTGAAATGGCTTCTATTTATGCCCGTATCGGAGTAAAAGTCACCATTATTGAATATGCAGATAGTTTGATTCCTACTATGGATAAAGAATTAGGTAAGGAGCTCAAAAAAATATTTTCTAAAAACGAGATAAAAATTCTGCTCAACCATAAGGTGCAATCCGCAGTTAATAATGGTAAGAATGTAACAGTCCATTATTTAGATCAATCGAATACTGTTCAGGAAATTACTGCTGATTACTGTTTGGTCGCAGTTGGAAGAAACCCATACACTAAAGAATTAGGATTGAAAAATACAGCAATAGAATTAGATGATAAAGGAAGAATAGTAACCAATGACAAATTGCAAACTAAAGAAAATAATATCTACGCTATTGGAGATGTGATTGCTGGTGCTATGTTGGCTCATAAAGCAGAAGAGGAGGGTGTTTTTGTTGTAGAAACAATTAACGGGCAAAAACCGCATATCAATTATAAATTAATTCCTGGGGTGGTATATACCTGGCCAGAGGTAGCGTCGGTTGGATATACTGAAGAAGAACTGAAAAACGAGAATAAAGAGTACCGTGTTGGCAAATTTCCTTTTTCTGCTAACGCTAAAGCGAGAGCTGCGATGGAAAAAGATGGTTTTGTTAAAGTAATTTCAGAACCTAAGTACGGTGAAATTTTAGGGATTCACATTATTGGACCTAGAGCTGCTGATATGATTGCTCAAGGTGTAATTGGGATGGAATATGAAGTGACTGATGAAGATATGTTTCGAATTTCGTATGCACACCCGACTTATTCTGAGGCTTTGAAAGAAGCTTATCTTATTGCATCTGGACAAGGAGCACTAAATATTTAAATTTTCCATCAAAAATAAAGTACTATGAAAACTACAAACAACACTATCCTTATTACTGGAGGAGGTTCCGGAATTGGATTCGAAATGGCAAAATTATTTTCAAAGAATAATAAAGTCATTATTACTGGTCGAAATGCAGAAAAACTAAACTTGGCCGCTGCCCAAATTGGAAACACAACAGCATTAGTTTCGGATATCAACAACGAGAACGATGTTACTAATTTAGTCAAAAAACTGAACAAGGATTTTCCTGACTTGAATATTGTAATAAACAATGCAGGCTTGGCTCATTATTATAAGTTAACCGATGAAAATACAAATGCTTTTCAAAAAGCAAGTGAAGAGATTCTGACGAATTATCTTTCGATTGTACGATTGACTGAAAAATTGTTACCGCTTTTGGAAAAACAAAAAGAGGCCGCTTTTGTAAACGTTTCTTCTATTGCCGCTTTTGCGCCAGGCATGGTTCTGCCAAGTTATTCAGTAAGTAAAGCAGCTTTACATTCTTATACACAGGTTTTACGGGTTACCTTAGAAAAATCTACCTCAATCAAAGTTTTTGAAGTAATGCCCCCTTTAGTTAATACTAGTTTTTCGGCAGATATAGGAGGAAGTACAGGAATGAGTCCAACAATAGTAGCTCAAAATGTTTTGGATGCATTGCAAAATAATGAATATGAAGTACATGTTGGGCAAACGGCAGATTTTTATCAACTTTATCTTTCATCACCAGAAAAAGCATTGGCAATGATGAATCCGACATAATAATGTAATTTTTAATACAATCGGAAAGGTGAAAACCATTTTTTCATCTGCTAGTTTAAATGATTTAGGTTTAAGTTACACATTTAATATTTAAAATAAAATTTGGGATGAAATAGTGATTAAAAAGTCATTAAAACTTGGATTCTAAATGATATACCCAGATTATGATATGAGTTTTGACGTTTAGAAATACTACATATTTGCCCAATAATAATCAATATATAAATAATGGCCTTATCCCAATAGAAGAATAGTCTTTAACACCAGTATCCATAACTCCAATAATGTTTTATTTAAAAATGATCTATCATGAAAAATCGAAATCTATTATTACTATTCAGTTCTTTAAGTGCCGGCGCAGTTGATCTGATTGCCGGTGAGTCTAAAACACAATTTGCAGAAGTTGGGGATCATAAAATAGCGTATCGTTCTATAGGAACAGGAGATCCATTAATTCTTTGTCCACGCTTCAGGGCTAATCTTGATGATTGGGATCCTGCTTTTTTGGATGCACTGGCGAAGCAGTATAAAGTGATAACTTTTAATTATAAAGGACTGGCATCCTCAACAGGTAATCCACACAGTGATATTTTAGGTTTTGCAAAGGATGTAACGGATTTGGCCGACGCCTTAAAAATTAAAAAGTTTATTGTTGGTGGATGGTCATTGGGAGGCTGGGTCGCACAAATTGTGACAACGGAATTTCCGGAAAGGGTTTCACATACTATTCTCATAGGAACAAAACCACCTGGAAAAGTTAATTATCCTTTAGAAGAAATATTCTTAAATACAGCTTATATACCTGATTATACAGTGGAACATGAGACAATCTTGTTTTTTGATCCCACATCAAAAATAAGTAGAGAGGCGGCAATAAAAAGTCATGAAAGAATAGCCCAAAGAAAGGATAAAGATCCTAAAGTAAAACCAGAATTATGGGAGTTTTATGGTAAGTGTCATGACGATTATGAAAAGGATCCGTATGGTGCAAGACAAAAATTGATGACCACAAAAATTCCTATATTGGTAATCTCTGCTCATCATGAAATATGTTTTCCACCGGAAAACTGGTTTGAATTGAATCAAAAATTGCCAACCACACAGCTTATAACTATTCCGCAAACCGGTCATGGTCCTCATCATCAGTATCCCGAAATGGTAGCCAGTTATATTGATAATTTTATTCAAAAAATTAAATACTAAATATAGGAAGACACAGTAATGAAAACAATTGTATTTGTAACTGTTGACTTTGTAAATCATTATGTTTTGGAAAATTGGAAAATTTTATTTTGAATCAGATACAAGTTACTTTGCTCACATATTGAAACTAATTTGGAAGTTGTGTGCAATTTTTATAAACCTCAATTACTCTTTAAATATTTAATATTATGACAAAATCAAAATCCATTATTCTCATACACGGAAACTTTGTAAACAGTGCAAGTTGGGCAAAGTGGAAAAACCGTTATGAAGAAAAGGGTTATACTGTTTACACACCGGATAACCCTGGTCACGAAGGAACCCCTGCCGATTTAAGAAACCGAGTTCACCCTGACCTTACTAAAACAGGGTTCACAGACGTGGTTGACAACATTTTGCGACTGATTAACAGCTTACCTGAAAAACCATTAGTTATCGGGCATTCAATGGCAGGTATGGCAGCAATGAAATTGTTGGAAATGGGTAAGGTAGCAGCAGCAGTAAGTGTACACGGTGCACCGCCAAAGAATGTATTTCCTCCGTTTGCAACATTAAAAGCAGTACTACCTGGATTTGGCTTTTTGTCTTCCAAAGATTATTTTATGGGCAGTCGCGAGTGGTATAATAAATGTTTTTTCAACACATTGCCAGCAGGAGAAAGAGCGAATGCTTATGACCGTTTTGCAGTGCCAGAAAGCTTTAAAGTAAGTCGTGAATTAGTTTTGAACTCTTTCTCTAACATTGATTTTAGTAAGCCGCACGAACCGATTTTATTTATTGGTGGCGGTAGCGACAATATTTTTCCACCATCTCTTACAACAACTTTGGCACATAAATATAAAGATAAAAAAAGTCATGTTGATTTGAAGATTTTTCAGGGCAAAAGTCACTTCATCTGTGGAGAAAAGGGATGGGAAATGGTGGCAGACTATATTTTAGATTGGTATGAGAAATTATGAATTTTTTTGCAAGCGACTTAGGTGATTTAGACAAGTGACTTTATTGCTAGTTTGATGCAAGTTCGGGAAAAAATAGATTGGTTTTTACGATCAAATAGTAAATAAAGCGAATTCAATTTTAAATCATTACTAACCATTAAAAGAAAGTAAAATGAAGATTATAGTAAAAGACGGAACAGAAATTTATTACAAAGATTGGGGAACAGGACAACCCATTTTTTTTCATCATGGCTGGCCTTTGTCTGCTGACGATTGGGATGCACAAATGATGTTTTTCTTAGATCAGGGATTTAGAGTAATTGCACATGACAGACGCGGACATGGAAGATCTACACAAACATATGCAGGCAATGAAATGGATACCTATGCAGCAGATGTTGCAGAACTTACAGCGTTTTTAGACCTAAAAAACGCCATACACATAGGGCATTCAACCGGTGGCGGTGAAGCCATCCGATATGTCGCAAAATATGGCAAAAATAAGGTCGCGAAAGTAGTACTTATAAGTGCAGTAACCCCTTATATGATTCAAGACGAAAACAATCCAAGCGGAGTTCCATTAGCAGTGTTTGATGATATTCGTTTTAATACGGCTAATAATAGACAACAGTTTTACCAGGACATAACTTTTCCGTTTTACGGGTACAATAGAGAAGGAGCTAACGTAAAAAAAGGAATTCAAGATAATTGGTGGCGTCAGGGAATGATGGGTGGTATTAAGGCTCATTTTGACTGTATAAAGGCATTTTCGGAAACCGATTTTACCGAAGACTTAAAAAGTGTTGATATACCGGTACTTGTGTTGCATGGCGAAGATGACCAAATTGTTCCTTATGCCACTACAGCTTTAAGGGCTGCTCAGCTTTTGAAAAATGGAAAATTAATTACATATCCAGGTTTATGTCACGGAATGCCAACAACTGATGCACCAACTATTAATTCAGATATTTTAGATTTTATTGAATCCTGAGTATCCGATTTTAACTAGCTGACCCTTTTGATGAGGTAACCATTACAGAATTCCTTTTGGTTTTAAAGACAAAAATCGTTGGGATTGCTGAAGAAGAATTTAAGTCTGCTGTTAAAGATGCAGAAAAAATTATCCTATAAGCTAAGTGCTCATACTACTATAACTGTTGATGCACTTTTGGAAAACTAATATATTATTTGAAATTACTAATTAATTAAAAATTAAAAAAATGGATGCAAGTACATATTCAAAAACAGCCTTAATACTCGTTGACCCTTTCAATGATTTTCTTTCTGAAGGAGGTAAATTTTATCCTTTGACGAAAGAAACAGTAGAGGGTATTCATTTGGTGCAAAACCTTAAGAAATTAATTGCGGGAGCCAGAGAGCGAAAAATACAAATTATTTATGCTCCACACCATCACACAGCTGAAGGAGATTATTTAAATTGGAGATTTCTTTCACCTTCACACCAAGGAAGTAAAAACGTTGTCTTATTCGAAAAAGGTAGTTGGGGTGCTGAGTTTCATCCGGAACTTCTGGCGGCCAAGGGTGATATTATTGCTCAAAACCATTGGACGGGAAGCGGCTTTGCCAATACCGATCTTGATTTTCTATTAAAGATGCATAATATAGAACGCATAGTACTTGCAGGTATGAGAGCAAATACTTGTATCGATTCAACAGCTAGATATGGTGTAGAATTAGGATACCATGTGACCCTGATTAAAGATGGTATCGGAGCATTTAATTGGGAAGAAATTAGGGTCACAGTAGAAACTACTTTTCCAAATTATGGACATGCGATGTTATCTACCGAAGAATTTTTGAATACTCCTAAGCCCTAAATATATGAAAATTATTTCAACAGGGGGATTGCAGTAGTTATCCTCCTATTGAAAAGAGTAACCCGACGGAGTCGCTTTTTACCTAAAAAAATCAAAATTATTTTTATTTTATAAACAACATTATGGAAGAACTAGTAAAACTTCAGCTAAATTATTTTAACAGTAATGCTACCAAACCAGTCGGTTTTCGTATTACACAATTAAAGAAACTCGAAAGCCTTATAAAATCCAATGAAGAATTACTGAATGAGGCGCTACGCAAGGATTATGGCAAGGGTAAATTTGAAACTTTTCTGACAGAACTCTATGTGGTGTACGATGAAATTAAAGTCGCTCTCCAGAATTTGGAAGAGTGGACCAAGATAAAGCCTATTGAAACCAATCTTTTAAACGCGCCAGCAAAGAGCTATATCATGCCGGAACCATTAGGAGTAAGCCTAGTGATAGGTCCCTGGAATTATCCTTACCAGCTTACTCTAGGCCCAGTTGTAGGAGCCCTGGCTGCGGGATGTACAGTTATTCTTAAACCTAGTGAGCTTACGGTTCATAGTAGTAGTTTAATCACAAAGCTGATAAATGAGAATTTTGACAGTCAATATTTTACAGCAGTAGAAGGAGCCATACCTGAAACGACTGCTTTATTGGAGCAAAAATTTGATGTTATATTTTTTACGGGAAGCGTTTCGGTAGGAAAGATAGTGTACCAGGCGGCAGCAAAGCACCTAACGCCGGTAATTTTAGAGCTAGGAGGCAAAAGTCCGACAATTTTTATGCAGGACAGTAATTTAGACATCACCGTTAAAAGAATGCTTTGGGCCAAGTTCCTGAATTCGGGGCAAACTTGCATAGCGCCAGACTACGTATACGTTCATAAAAGTATTGAAGAAAAATTTCTTCAAAAAGTTTCAGAAGAGATGCAAGCGATGGATTATAAACTGGAAAATGACAATTATGTGCGCATCATCAATGAAAGAAATACTTCACGTGTAACATCATTAATCGATAAGCAAAAAGTTTATATCGGCGGTAATTACAATATTGCTGAACGCTTTATCGAGCCCACTATTCTTACCAATGTTACTTGGAATGATAAAGTAATGCAGGAAGAGATATTTGGACCAGTTCTGCCTATTTTAACGTTTGATAATTTGGATGATGTGATTGCAGAAATAAAGCAAAGACCAAAACCTCTTGCCCTTTACCTGTTTACACAGGATGAAAACATCAAGCAGAAGGTAATGAGTGAGGTATCTTTCGGAGGAGGATGCATTAACGAGGCGGTGATGCATATTGCGAATGGTGAACTTCCGTTTGGAGGTGTTGGTGAAAGTGGTATAGGCAATTATCATGGAGAAGCAGGTTTTAGGGCATTTTCACATTACAAAAGTATACTTGATAAAGAAGTAACTCCAGACCCGGATGTAAAATATTCTCCATATACAGATGAAAAATTAGAAATGTTGAAATCAGTTGTCGCTTGATCTTTGCTAACAGCAAGAGTTCCAAAACAATTATAAGATGAAAATAAAAGCTGCAGTTTTAAATGAGCCTCATAAGCAATTTGAGATAGAAAATATAGAAGTCGATAGCGCGCTTCAACCCAATGAGGTTATGGTTAAAGTTTTGGCTACAGGATTGTGTCATACAGACCTGTCGGTACGAGACCAACATATCCCTGCTCGTTTTCCGGTAATTCTCGGACACGAGGGAGCGGGTTTTGTAGCATCTGTAGGAAGTAATGTAACTAAAGTTAAAATAGGTGACCGGGTGGTCCTGGCACCTTTAAGTTGTGGACAATGCGAGTATTGCCTATCAGGACATCCTTCCTATTGTATTGACCTTTGGGCTTTAAACTTACCTAGAGCGAGACATGACGGATCCTGTCCGTATCATGATGATCATGGAAAGGACGTCAGCGGCTTTTTCTTCGGTCAGTCTTCTTTTGCTACCTATTCCCTTACATCGGAGCGAAATATAGTTAAGGTTTCTGAGGATGTGCCTTTGGAAATACTTGGTCCTCTGGGTTGTGGTATGCAGACGGGAGCAGGCACTGTACTGAATGTTCTCTCTCCTGTGGCTGGTGAAACCATTGTTATTTTTGGTGTGGGTCCAGTAGGATTGGCAGCTCTAATGGCAGCAAAAGCAGCGGGATGTACGACCATAGTTGCCGTAGATATCCATGATAACCGTCTCGAGTTAGCCAAAAGCCTTGGTGCGACACACACAATAAACAGTAAAATACATATAGTTTCGGAATATATCAATGAGCATGTTTTCACTGGCGGTGTCCATTATTCTATAGATACAACAGGCCGTAATGAGGTAATAAATCAGGCTGTTGCATCATTAAGATATATGGGAAAATGTGCATTGATAGCAGTACCATCTGTGAGTAAGTTAGAAATTGACTATGGGGCATTTGGTAATGGGAAATCAATACAATACGTAAATGAAGGTGATAGTGTTCCTGATATATTAATCCCGCGACTGATAGAATTATATAAAAATGGATTGTTTCCTTTTGATAAGCTAATTAAATTCTATGAACTCAAAGATATCAATCAGGCTGTGGCAGATTCTGAAAGTGGTGCAACTTTGAAAGCAGTTATAAGGATGCCACAAGATTAGTAGTAGAAAAAAGAAGAAAGTTCTGGTAAAGAAATTGTGCAGATAATGTTGCAGTTGCATGAACAAATCCCTTAGATTAATAGTTGTCGATCAAAATTAACCGATCCAATCCTATTATGATAAGCGGAATAGGAATTAACTTTATTGCTTTTATGGTATTTGAAAAAAACGATCATGAAAAATTATTTAAAAAAAACGATAAAGATACTAGTCCTTTCTTTATTTACAGTCTCTTCTTTAATGGCGCAATCATCGTCGATTTTTAAAAAACATGATGCTTATCAAACGCTCTCACAAATATGGGAATTAGAACCTGAAATTACTAGTGGAACCTTTTTAATAACGGCCTATAAGCCTACTTACGTTTTGCTATTCAGATTTTCCAGCCATAGACGTGAGGTTCCTTTTGAACAAGTGCCGGTTGATGAAGTTACAAGTGATGATCCAATTCAATTAGACAATATAGAAGCTACTATGCAGTTCAGTTTCAAGACGAAATTAATTCAAAGAATTTTTGGAAATGGAGCTTTATGGATGGGTTATACTCAAAAATCCTATTGGCAAGTTTATAATGGTGAATACTCAAGACCTTTTAGGGAAACTAATTATGAACCTGAAATTATTTTTAATTATCCCGTTAAATTTAATTTTTTAGGATTGAAGGCTAAAATGCTTGGGTTTGGATTTAATCATCAGTCAAATGGAAGAGAAGGTCATAAATTCACGCGAAGTTGGAACCGATTTATAATGCATGCTGGCTTTGAGGATAAGCAATGGAGTCTACTTGTTAGGACATGGGTAGCAGCTGAAATTACAGAAAATTCAGATATTGAAGATTATATGGGGAGAGCTGATGCCACTTTTAATTATAGACTAAATAAACATTTATTGACATTAAAGGCACAGCATTCTTTACGATTTGACGGCGATAATAATTATGGTAGTATTGAAGTTGATTGGGCTTTTCCTATATATGGAAATCTAAAAGGTTATTTTCAGTTTTTTCCCGGATATGGAGATGCTATGATTGATTATGATCAAATTCATACTATTGGAGGAATTGGGATTGTGTTTTCGGGAACATTATAGAAATAGTATTCACAAACTCATTTTTATGTTTCAAATAAACGGTAGTTGTTTTTCATGATTAATAAAAAAAGCGCTGCAAGTATTTTGACAAATACCGACAACGCTTTTTCCTTCATTAATAATTACCTAATTGTTCGATGAATTATAATTCAAAATTTAATTTCTTCATCAAGGGACACCTCCGGTTTTTATAGCAGAGTTCCAAATTGATCCGTAATTAATTTAAATTTACTCTGGTACTACATTGACATTGGAACTTCCATCAATAATATTTCTGTTGCATCCTCATTGGAAGTAATGGTGAATTTTTGGGTATCCCAAATCCCGAAACCATCACGGAGGCCTAATTTTTGACCTTCTATCGAAGCAGAACCATTAATGATAAATACATATACGCCATTTCCTGCTTTTTTCACCTTGTATTCAGAACTATTATTTTGATCAAATGTTCCTAGATGGAACCAAGCATCTTGATGAATCCAAACACCATCATCGTCCGGACTCGGTGAAAGGATTTGTTGAAATTTGTTTTTTCTTTGTTGTTTATTTAATGTGATTTGATCGTACCGTGGCGCTATGTTTTTTTTATTGGGATAGACCCAAATCTGTAAAAATTTCACTAGCTGATCTTTATTTTTATTGAATTCGCTATGAAAAATTCCTGTTCCGGCACTAATTACTTGAATATCTCCATTTTTTATTACGGTTGTATTTCCCATACTGTCTTTGTGTTCCAAATCACCTTCCAATGGGATACTGATGATTTCCATATTATCATGAGGATGCGTCCCAAAACCCATTCCAGCATCAACCTTGTCGTCATTCAATACTCGTAACACTCCAAAGTGCATTCTTTCCGGATTATAATAATTCGCAAAACTAAAGGTTTGATGGCTTTCTAACCAACCGTGATTGGCCAAACCTCTGGTGTTAGCTTTATGTAAAATCGTATTTTCCATAATCAGTGATTCTGAATTTGGCAAATGATTAAAACCTAAGATTTCTAGAGGTTGAATTTCATCAATATCATTTTGCATAATTTTTCCAAAAGCCGCTGTTGCAGCGAACATTCCAGTTCCAAATAATCCTTTCTTAATAAAGTCTTTTCTATCCATGACTGTTAGAGTTTATAATTCAAGACACAAATTACGGTCAGTTTCAATTCCTTTGCATTGAACTGGGACAAGAAACGAATGGTTTTTCTATAATAAAAAACATGTTTTACAATAATTTCGAGATAAAAATTAGATTGTAAATTAATGTAAATTAATAAAATGGAGAATAAGTAAAACTTATTGTTTAGCGAGTTTAGTTCGAATTTTGCTTAAAAATTCTGCTGAAATTCCAAGATAGGAAGCTATATAATGCTGTGCTACGCGCTGAGGTATACTTGGGTAGAGTTTTATAAATTCTACATACTTTTCTTTTGCTGTTTTTGCTATTGTATTTATGAGCCTGTTTTGCATAGAGGAAAGATTTCGTTGAACCAATAATCTAAAAATGCGTTCAAATTTTGGAACTTTATGTAAAAGTTTTTCTTTGGTTTCTGGCGTTAACATAAGTAATTTGCAATCGTCGAGTGTCTCTATGAATAAGTTACTTGGTTTTTTTTCATGAAAGCTAGAAATATCGCTTATCCACCAATCCTCTATAGCAAATTGTAAAATTACTTCAAACCCATTTTCATCGATGTAATATTTTCTGATACATCCTTTTATTATGTACGCTTCAAAGTTACAAATTTCACCTTCTTGTAATAATAATGTCTTTTTAGGCACTTCTTTATACTGTAATAGAGTATTGAAATAGTCGATTTCAGCGGGTGTAAATTCGCCATTTTTACAAATATTATTATTAATTGTTTCAAACATATTGATAGAATTCATGGATTAAAAAACTAGAGTTGATTTTCAGATAATTTTCTTTTTCTTTGTTGTTCTAAAATTTCCAGAATTTCACATCGAAGTAATCCACTTCCTCCACCATAATGTTGTATAATTTCAATTTCAGGTTGTTGAGAAATAAAAAAATAGCGCATTTTTATTTCAGATTCTGCATCGATGCCAGAACTTAACAATACAAAATCAAGTGTATTTTGTTGGAAATAGTCTTTAGCAAATTCTTCGTCACTAAAGCCAATTGCATGCCAATCATCGTTGGCATTTACAAGTCGTACTAAAATATCTAATATGGACTGATTTTTACCAAGTATCAAAAAATTAATTTTTTTCATAACCTCTTAATTTAAAGTAACAAAATTAATTCATAATTAATCAATTATTCTTAAACTAGAACAAGAAATAAGCTGCTAGATAGCTGCTAAATGGTTAAAAATAAAACAAGTGTCTGATGTGAAAATAGTAAAATGGAATAAATTAGAGTTATCAAAAACTCGTTTTGTGAATATTTTTCAGCAAAATTAAACCAAAATTTAAATTTTAAGTTTCTTCAGAAAACTTATTTGATTAAGTTCGATTGTTTTTTAGGGATTTGTAGAGAGATTTTTTTTTTTTACAGCTTCTAGATATTTTGAATCCATCAGGCAATACCAGTTTAACTATTTTTTCTGCTTAAACTATCTTTTTCAAAGGATAGTTTTAATAAAGTACCGTTATTATTATCAATCGAAAAAGTACCGTCTAAGTCATCACTTAATCCTTTGATTAAACTCATGCCGAAGGTATTTATTTTTTTTTGGTTGAACGCAATAGGAATACCAATTCCATTATCGTGCACTGTAAGTAAATAACGATTAACTGAAAGAGGTACGAGTGTTACAGCTATTATTCCCTCTCGATTATTTGGGAATGCATATTTTATAGAATTAACAACAGCTTCGTTTATAATTAATCCCAAAGGAACTGCTTGAGCGACATCTAATTCAAGTTGTTCGATTTTTATTTCAAAGCGAATACGTTGTCTCAGATTATATGAATCTTTTAAATATTCAATTAATTCTTTAATATAAACAGGCATGTTTATTGTCGAAACATTTTCAGACATGTATAATTTTTGGTGAATAAGTGACATTGCATGTATTCGGTGTTGACTACTTTTTAGAGTAGATAAAGCCGTTTCGTCATCAAGATAAGCGGATTGCGTGTTTAGCAAACTGATAACTGTTTGAAGATTGTTTTTTACGCGATGGTGAATTTCTTTTACAAGCCATTCTTTTTCGTCAAGTAAACGCTGTAGATTACTGTTTTTTTGATCAATCTCTTTTTCTTTTATCTCAAGTTTTAAATTATTCCTTTGTTTTAATTGGTAACGATTGTATAATAAACTAATAATGATAAGAAGTAATATGATTGACCAGATAGATAAATTGATTAAAAGGCTTGATTTGTCTAATTTGCTTTGCTGTAATTTCGTTTGAACTTTTAATGTTTTAATATTTTGTTCTTTTTTCAACGTTTCATATTGAATTTTTAATTCCTCAATCTGTTTGTTTTTATCAGTATTATAGATAGAATCATTAATTTGATTGTATTTTTGATAATGCCCAATTGAAGAAAGGTATTTTCCTGAAAGCGAATCAATTTTGAACAAAGCGAGTTCTAAATTCTGAAAACTAAAGTTTTGTTTTTTTTCTCGATTAATAGCTAATACTTTATCAGCATAAAATTTTGCTTTACCCGCTTGCCCATTTTTGGCATAAAATAATGACATTTGAGAATAACAGAATGCAACGTCTCTAGCAGTTTCAAGTGAGTTTAAATTTTTTGCATGAGTGTCCATTTCATCATAATATTTTTTTGCTGCAGAAACAATACCCATATTTTGATAGGTAGATGCCTTAATGTAAGCGAGAAACATTTTATCTAATTCATTTTGAGGCGGATAATCTTTAGTAATAGTTTCCATATAACTAAGTGCTTCTTTGTATTTTTTATTTTCACAAAGCGACCCGACACTGCTTAAAAAACTTTTATACCAGCTTCCGCTATTTATACCTTTTCGGCCTACATCAATACTTTTTTTGTATAATTCTATAGCTTCTTCATAGTGTCCCATTTGATGATATACAGTTCCCAGACGCATATAAAAATTATCAGCACAAATCGTGTCTTTTGTAGCTTCCATTGTTTTTATACTTTCAAGTGCATAAAATAATGCTTTTTCAATATTATTTTTCTGTGTAAATATATAAGCAAGAGTTGTTGTTGTATAGTGATTATGTTTAAAACCAATTTTTTTTTGGAATGCTAAACTTTCTAAAGACTCTTTCTCGGCAAGATCAATCTTACCATTCCAGAAATGAACAGTAATCAATTTCATTAGAGTTTCTAATTCTTTTTCTTTTTCATTAACTTCTCTATAAATTAACCTTGCCTCCAACAGAATTTTTTCCTTATTCACATTTTCGTTAGGAAGATAAGTTCCTTGATTGTCCAAAGCTTCAGCTAAAGCTTTTCGGTCTTTTGATTTTCTAGTTTCATTTACAACTTTAAAAAATACATTTCTACTTGCGTTTAAGTTATTTGCTTGGGTATAATACTTCCCCAGTAACATATAACTCTCCCATTGCCATTTTTTTATCGCAAGAAAATCACTTAGCTGTATGGCTTCTCTAATGTAAACCAAGGCATTTTGAAGATCGTTTTTTTTAGTTCCGGGTTTAAAAAGATAATGACTGCCTAACTGAAGTAATAACTTGATACGATCTATTTTTTTTAATTTTGAAAGTATTTTTTTTGCAGCATTAATATTATTTCGATTGACCATTTCACCTCCCGGCAAATAGGTTCCGTCATTATACCCCTCGTCATAGGATAATGATAGGGGAACTTTATTGGCATTGCACGCCATAACCATAGCACTATCCATGTCTATTGCCCCTTGATTTACAGCATGTAAATAGACTCCTGTGGCCTTAATTAATAATCTGACTTTTTTAATATCATAATTATTTTCTGAAGATTTGATTTGCCCAAAACCCTGGAGTGTGATAGTTAAAACAAAACTAAAAACGAATAAGACTTTCATGTTTTACTTTATTTTATTGGTGCGAACGTTAGCTATTTACAAATATAGAAATAAAAATAGGCAAATAAATTTTAAATATTTATGTGAATTAGTAGTTATTGTTAGGATTGAGATACTGCCAATTTCATTTATTTAAAAAGAACACTTTGTTTTTTAATACATAAATATTAACTAATTTTATAGTAGTAATTCAGAGTGATATTTTGAATTGCAATTTTATCAATTAAGCAACGAGAAATAGCCTTTATGGTTTGGTTTTTTAATGTACAATAAAAAATAATTTTATGGCAAGGGATGCTAATGATGATAAAAAATCATTGAAAATGAAAATATTGATTGTGGAAGATCAATTTATTGAAGCTCATGATTTGCAGTTAATTCTTGAAAAAGCAGGTTATGAAGTTATGGGGATCGTACGTTCTGTGTTGCAAGCGCTTGAATTTATAGCGAATGACATACCCGATTTAGTTTTTGTGGATATTTTTCTTAAAGGGAATGAAACAGGTATTGATTTAGCAAAAAAACTGAAAGAAAAACATATTGGTTTTATATTTCTGTCTGCTAATTCCAGTAAAACGATATTGGATGATGCCAAAAAAACGCAACCCTACGGTTTTATTGTAAAACCATTTCGTGAACAAGACATTTTAATTACTTTAGAAATTGCTTGTTATCGGCATAAGCATAGTGCAGAAACACAGTTGTTGCAAGAAAGTATTTTGCAAAAAAGCATTGATGAAATCATGTATTCTTCGGTAAAATGGGAGCAGGCTTTATTGCAATTAGGAACGGTATTACAAACCTACATTCCGTTTGATTATATGGAAGGTGGATTTGTTAATGAGGAATATAATACGATTGGACTGCTTCGAAGAAATTTTGATAGTTATGAAATAATTAATATAGAGAGATTTTCAAAAATAACCGCTATAAAAAAAGAAGAATTGATTGATATGCAATCCAAATCTCTGAAACATGATATAGCTCAAATTTATGAAGGTGATTCGTTTATAAAAATGTGCCAAAATTCAGCTATTAAAAGATTGATTGTTCATACTTTCGGAATTAAATCTTTCGTAGTTATTCCTTTGAATATTGAAGGTACTGTTTTTAATTTTTTATTTTACAGCAGACATTTTGAAACATACACAAGAGAACATCTTATGCTGCTGACCAAACTTGAGAATATATTAACAAAGTTTGTGAATAATATGCATATTGCCCGGAAAAAGACATTCAATGATAGCAAGGAAATTTTAAATATTTCAGGAAATTCGCTTCAAGGTTTTGAATCAATGATTGGAAACAGCAAAAAGATGATCACCGTTTTTGATTGTATAAAGAAAGTAGCTCCTTTTGAAACTTCAGTGCTGATTTTGGGAGAAAGCGGAACCGGAAAAGAAAAAGTAGTACAAGGGATCCACAATCTTTCTTCTAGAAGGGACAAACCTTTGGTTATTATTAATTGTGGAGCTATCCCTGATAACCTAGCAGAATCACTGCTTTTTGGACATGAGAAAGGTGCATTTACGGGAGCACTGGACAGGCGCATCGGAAAATTTGAAATGGCGGATGGGGGAACTATTTTTTTAGATGAAATTGGTGAAATGCCCATTGATCTTCAGGTGAAATTATTACGGGTATTACAAGAAAAGGAAATAGAAAGGGTAGGAGGACGTTCGTCAATAAATATTGATGTCCGAATTATTGCTGCAACCAACCGAAATCTTGAAGAAGAATTGGCTGCAGGACGATTTCGACTGGACTTATACTACAGACTTTATGTTTTTCCGATCAATGTACCTTCTTTAAGAGAACGGAAAGAAGATATTCCTGCTTTGGTTGCTCATTTTATTAATTTATTTAGTAAAAAAATTGGAATTAAACCTCCTGTTCTTGCTGAAGAGGCACTTCAAGAAATGTTATCCTATGACTGGCCGGGTAATATTAGGGAGTTGGAACATGTTATAGAACGTAGTATCTTGATGAGTGAAAGCAATATTATTAAAGAAATTCACCTTCCTTTTTCGAATAAAAATCAGCTGGGTGAAATACAACAGGAATATTCGATAAAGACAATTCATGATAATGAACGCGATTATATTACCTACATTTTGAAAAAGTGTAAAGGAAAAGTTTCAGGTTTGGGGGGGGCTGCAGAAATTTTAAATATTCCTGCTTCTACATTGAATTCTAAAATCAAAAAATTGGGTATAAAAAATAACGATTTCGGATAAAATAGGTTTGCTATTATTTTAAAGAATAATCAATTTTGAAATTGAGAATTGAATATGAAACCGTTAATTTTTAAACATGGGAAGTGGGTTGAAAGGATGTTTGAAGAAATTTTTAAAAATTCTATTTAGAAGAAAAAGATGAAAACCCAGATTGGGTAATTTTTTTCTGAATGCTTTAATTTTTTGACGGTCAAAACCAAAATTTATTAATCCTAAAGACACATCCATCCAATCGGCTTTCCTAAAATATTCAACAGTTGTTTTGTGCTTTCCTTGATATTGACTCGTTCTGTGATGCCAATAAATCATTAGTGTGATTTCCTCAATCCATTCCTGTTTTCCAGATTCTGTCAAGTAGAGTTTAGCCTGCTCAATGGAAGGATATAGGTAGTCAATAGTATGAGCAGTCCAAATTCCAATATCGTGGAATACACCTGCGATAGCATATTTTTCTATGTTGTTTTCATTGGAATCCATTAAAAGACAATTCAAAAACACACGATATACGTGGTTTTTGTATCGATTGCAATCCTCACCTAGGATTGGTTTAAATTTTTGAAATAAGTCTTCAATGATTTGATTTGAATACTCCATTACACAAAAGTTTAAGTTAACCAAGTGTCGGTTTGTTACTTTCAAAGATACTAAAAATTGGTTTCATTTTAGAGTAACAAAAATAGAAGATCTAATGGCTCTTGTCAGATTTAGGGTTCGATGACCTTTACCAAAAGTGTCTTCCACCAATAAAACGTTTCCAGATTCAAAAATTCTCTTTTCTCCTAAAGAGGTTTCAATTTCAATAGTCCCATCTTGTAATATAATATATTGTCGTGCTGGGGCCCGATGAAAATCATAATCATAGTGCTCTTTTACTTTTCTAAAAACAATACCTTTTGCTTCCTGGATTTCTGATAAAAAGCCTATTTCGCCACTTTCTTTCAGAGGAATTTTAATATCTTCAAAGTGACTTTCTCCAGCATCATCGGAGAATAGCCTTGTTATCGTATACTGTTCCATTTTCGTCTATTTAACATTTTTAGAAATTAAAAGATCTAGGTATGAGAAGCTTAATTCCAAAGGTAATTTACTAAGTGTTAAAAATTATTTTTAAACCATGCAATAGAAAGGTCTATATCTTCCTGGTTCAAGTTATGACTGGTATTTATTTCATGATGAGAAATAGTAAAGTTCCCGTTTTTTAATATTTTGAGATACTCGTTTGTTTCACCAATACTCACCATGGGATCATTTTTTCCCGTGGACAAAAATAACGGGATGTTCTTTTTGCTTTTAAAATTTGGAATATACCTAAAAGGTTGCATGGGGCGATATAGTATAGCGCCGGCAAAAAAATCAGGATGAAGAATTAAAGTGGCTCCGGCAATATTTGCTCCGTTAGAATAACCCAATGCGATAATTTTTGTCGAATCAAAGCTTTCTTTAGTAGCGAGGGCTTTTACAAAGTAAATCATTTCTTCTGTTCGAAATTCTAAATCTCGTTCATCAAAAACACCCATCCCTAATCTTTTAAAAAATCGAGGCATCCCATTTTCCAACACATTACCCCGTAGACTTAAAATATTTAAACCAGCACCAAAATCTTTAGCTAATGGCAATAGGTCATGTTCATTACCACCTGTTCCATGCAAAAGTAGCAGTGTGTTAGCACTAGGATTTCCTGTGCCTATAAAAATATACTGTAGTGGTTGAAAGTCCATGTTTTTCACTTAATTTATTAGTACTAAATTAGATTCAATTTCTTCGCGACGTGTTTCATATTGTGGCGGTAATTTTAATTCTTTACCTAAATTTTCGACCTTTTCATCAACTGTAAATCCAGGATTTTCAGTAGCGATTTCAAAAAGAACTCCTCCTGGTTCCCGAAAATAGAGTGAATGAAAATATTGACGGTCAATTTGTGGTGTTATGCCTAATCCCAACGCATCAATTATTTTACGGAAATGCATGAGAATTTCATCATTTTTAACTCTGAAAGCTACATGATGTACAGATCCGTTGGCTACATGACCTCGTTTTTCATCCGGTAATTGCACTAAATCCACTATGGCTGCATTATCCACTTCATTTGTTGCATAGCGGTACCGATTAACTTCCTGATCGATTAATTTGTATCCAAATACTTCAGTGAGAATAATTGCTGTAGCTTTAATATCATTCAATGTTAAAGTAATGTTGTGAAAACCTTTTGTAGCTACCGCTTTTTTTATGTCTTCCGTTTCCCAAGCTTTTCGATCATCAGCTGTTTTGGATTCTATCAATTCCAATTTCAATCCGTCTGGATCTAAAAAGGTCAGGTGTTTTTCTCCAAATTTCATAGCAGTTTTGTTATAAATCACATTGTGTTCTTCAAAGCGGTTTATCCAAAAATCTAAACTTCCTGCTGGAACAGAATAGCCAATTTCAGTCGCCATTCCAGAACCTTTTCTGCCTTGCTGAATTCCTTCTCCCCATGGGAAAAAAGTCAAGATTGTTCCTGCACTTCCTATTTCATCCCCAAAATAAAAATGATAGGTTCCCGGATCATCAAAGTTGACTGTTTTTTTTATGAATCGCAGTCCTAAAATTTTTGAATAAAAATTAAAATTACGCTTGGCATCTCCAGCAATTGCCGTAATATGATGAATGCCTAATATTTTATTTTCCATAGTGTATTTTATTTATTAGTATAAAATTAGTTTGCAAAAAATCGTGTACATTATACTGAAATAGGAAAAAATTAGATACTTTCTTCCTTATTGAAAGCAGAAATAATTTCGTGTGATAATAATCCTGTGCCACCACCATAAGGGTCTAAAATAATTATAGTTGGATTTATTTCTTTAAAATAATGACACAATTTATTTTGTTTTTTTTTATTAACATTACAACCAAAAAGAATCATTGATATATTGTATTCTGAAAATAATAGTACTGCCTCTTCCTCATTATTAACTACAAATCCATACCAACTTTCATTTGCGTTTATTAATTCAAGTACTTCAATTGAATTATATTTATTGGGGCTTATATAAAGAATATTTATTTTAGTCATTACTATCAATTTTGATGTTACTAATTAGTATGTTTTAAAATTTATATTGGATTGTTGTACTGCCAAAAAAAATGTCTTTTCCTGCCCCTGAATCTTTTATAAATGAACCAGAATTAAACCAAGTAGCACCACATTTAAAAGCGAATTGATTTGATGTTTGATAAATTATTTCGTTACTCAGTTGTGTTCCGATAAACTTTTTAAAACTGTTTTTCCCGGAATAAATTAATCGTTGATTTGGATTATAAATGCCATCGTTTATGCTGGCTCTCCAGAAAATATCATAGTCTAACGCAAAATTTAATTTTGAGCTGAATTCCAAATTAATGGAAGGATGAATATCAATTAAATTAGAAGGCCCAATTAATCCCACTATACCAAAATAGGCACCTCGCGGATAAAGCGGATTGAAAGTTTCTATACGTTCATCCTCATAATTTTTATCACCTGAGATGTATTCGCTTTTTAAACCTACGGTTGGAACATATTTATTTTTTTTAAACTGATAGGTTGTGTTTGATGAAATGGTCCAACCCCTTATTGTTTGATTTTCCAGATTTCCAAATTGATACACCCCTTCAAAATCATAATGCCAGTTTCCGCTATTTTTCCAAACTCTTGTCCCTAAGGAATGACGTGTTTCTTTTCCGGCACCGTCATCAAAAATGGAATTACGTTTCCACAAGCCTAAATAATAAAAATCTATATTATTCAAAAAAGGAACGCTGTTTAGCACAGTATAGCTCCCCCAAAATTTGCTGTCTTTATTAAAATGATTATCAAAAATTCCAATGCTGTTAACAACTGGATGCGAATAAAAAAGATCGGTATTAAGATTTGTTGTATTGAAGATTAACTTCAAGCCATCAAAAGAAAGTCTGCTATTTGGTAATTCTCGCACACTTACTAATCGCTGTGAACCGTATGACATTTCTTGGCGACCGCCACGAAAAATTAATTTTGATTCATTTTTATTTGAAATATTGATATCAAAAAAGGCCTGGTGATAATCCAGGGGATTGTTTTCGATTAAATTTGGATTAATTCTTCCGTTTGCGTTACTACTTTGCAATTGAAAAAAAGCCCTAAAAGATTTGGAAGCATGAATATCTATATGCAACAAAAAACGGGTTAATATATAACCATCTTTATCATTGGGAATATCTCCCCATCGTTCATTTTTATAATAAAAATATTGGTACCGTACTTCTCCACCTGCTGAAATGTAATTTTCTTTACTTGCATTTAATGGTATAAATTTCATTTGAGTATACCAATTTTTTGAGGTATCATTTTTCAAGTAAGTAAAATTATCATCGTAGCGAAATGATTTTATAGCTGCATTGTTTTGAGCAAAAAAAACGGCATTGAATCCTATAAAGCAAATTATCGTTAGCAGTTTTTTCATCGTAACTATTTTTATTTTTTAAAGGATAAGTCCGATTAATAATTGAATGCTTACGTCAGCAATCAACAATTATCTAAACAGGAAATGAATATCTCTTCCAGTACGACAAAATATCCAGTTAACGCAAGTTTGCAAAGGATACTAAGCATCACTTTTTTACAAAAATCTGCTTAATCAAATCGGGAATCCCAAGCGGAATGGTACAAGTTCCGCTTGAGCAATACTAATTCCGTTTTTTTAGCCATGCACTATAACAATGCTAATGAAATGGCACTGCGAAAATTATATTGGTTCCCTATTTTAAACAGTTCCCGGATCTGAATGTATTTTTTAATGATTATTTTGTCTGGTATCCGCCATAAAAATTGATGGGGCTCCACTCGGGAATAGCCCTAGGTACTACCGGAACAAATTTTAAGAAATCACCGTTTCCATAAACTGCTTTTCCATCCAGAATGGTTAAATTTGATTTGATGTCTTTTATTTTTTCCGCATCAATGGTCAAATAGTCCTCTGAAAGAATTACCAAATCGGCCAAATAGCCTGATTTTATAGTTCCTCTATCTTTATCTTGATTGATTAACGAAGCACTCCCTTGCGTATAAATTTTCAATGCTTTAATACGATCCAGTTGATTTTTTTTGTCGGCAAATTCAATTCCACCTACAGATTTACCCGTTACCAGCCAATACAGTCCAATCCAAGGATTAAAACTGGCAACCCGGGTTCCATCAGTTCCTCCACCAATTTTTAATCCCATATCTATCATTTTACGGATAGGTGGCGCGTTTAAAGCTGCTTTTTTTCCGTAACGTGAAATAAATGTTTCAGCTTGGTATGCCATCCGGTGTTGAATTGCAATTCCACCACCCAGCGCTTTAATTCGTACTAAATTTTCATCAGAAACGGTTTCTGCGTGATCAAAAAACCAAGCCAATCCGTTAAGTGGTGTTTCTTTATTGACCTCTTCAATAACATTTAAAAAGCGAGAAATACTTTCATTATAGGTTGCATGCAAACGAAATGGCCAATGATTTTTCACTAATGTTCCGATTACGGCTTTCAATTGTGTTTCCATACTCGCAACTAATTCTGGACGCGGTTTGGTAAAGTTTTCAAAATCTCCGGCAGCTGCGACTAGATTTTCACCACCACCCTGAACATAATATTCAGTGGGTCTGTCATCATGATCTTGAGCTTCAATATCAACCATGCCAATCCATCTTTGATAATCTTCCAGTTCCTTACCGGGCTTTTGTGCAAATAGATAATACGGCAGTCGAATGGTAAGTTGTTTTAATTTTGAAAGTGAATCGGTAATAGCATAGTCATCCGGAAAATTTTGAAAGCCACCACCAGCATCCATAACACTTGTTACTCCTAACGAATTCAGTTCGGTCATGAATAGTTTCGTTGAATTGATTTTTTCTGAAGTCGAAAGTTCAGGCAGTTTTGCCAAAGTGGAATAAAGGATGAAGGCATTCGGCTCTGCTACCAGTAATCCAGTTGGTTGGCCATATTGGTCTTTTTGGATCAATCCACCGTTTGGATTTGGAGTTTCTTCCGTAATTCCTAATTTTTTTATTCCGGCTTTATTCAGATAAGCTTCTCCGTACAGATGTAAAATAAAAGCGGGTGTATTTCCAGTAGCATCATTAATCTCTTCTAGTGTTGGTCCTCTTTTTTCTGCAAACTGATATTCGGTCCACCCACCCACGACACGAACCCATTGTCCTTCCGGAGTGCGTTGCGCTTGTTCTTTGAGCATTTGTAAAGCACGGCTCAAGGTCTTAACGCCATCCCAACGCAATTCTGTATTGTAAAATCTTCCGCCACGAATAACGTGTAAGTGAGAATCATATAATCCTGGAATTACTGTTTTCCCTTTAGCATCAATAACGGTTGACTTGGCTGTTTTGTATTGTAATACCTGAGCAGTAGTTCCTACAGCTACAATTTTATCGCCATTTATTGCTATCGCTTCTGCTTGTGGTGTAGCATCGTTTAATGTAATCACCTTGGCATTGGTGATTATCAGCGTTGCTTTTTTTTGAGCAGAAAGACTCACTGAAAAAAGTGAAATGAGCAATAGAATATTGAATGTGCTTTTTTTCATGATACAAAATTTGTTTAAAAAAGCGGGCATTTTTCAATACCCGCTTTTTATAATTATTTTAGTGTTTTATTACTGCACGGGAATATTGCACTCCAATACCATATGCTCCACCGTATTTAACTACTAGATCAGTAACTGCTTTATAAGTTGCACCTCTTGCCCAATCACGTTGCAATTCCAATAAATATTGTAATGAAGTGATCGGATGAGCACCTGCCTGAACCATTCTGTTGACTGCCATTTCGTGAGCTTCTTTTGAAACATCTCCACTGGCATCAGTAATTACGTATACGGTATAACCATCATTAATTGCTGATAATACAGGTCCGACGATACAAACACTTGTCCATAAACCACCCATTACCAATGTTTTTTTGCCTTTACCTACAATAGCTTTATAGGCATTAACATCTTCCCAACTGTTCATAGTTGTACGGTCTATGTAGTTTGAAGTTGCTTTAGGATAGAACTCCTGTACTTCAGGAAAAACAGGGCCACTAAATGATTCTTCTGCTACTGTAGTTACTACGGTTGGGACATTAAAGATTTTTGATGCACCGGCTACAAGCGCAGCGTTGTTTCTGAGTTGATCAACACTGATACTTGTTACTGGAAATGCCATTTGGCTTTCATAATCAATCAACACTAAGGTATGATTGGTTGGGTTCAATAGGCTAGGACTTGGTTTTTGAGCAAATGCTGCAATTGATCCTAATGCTAAAACTGCTGTTAAAATTACTTTTTTCATGATACTTGTGTAATTGAAAATTCTTGTTCTAATTATTGTTTAATAAATTGTAATTCGATGTTGAGACGAACTTCTTCACTGACTAAAACACCTCCAGTTTCCAAAGCTGAGTTCCAGTTTAAATCCCAATCTTTACGATTGATTTTACCGTTGATAGTAAAAGCTGCTTTTATATTTCCCCATGGATCTTTCATTAATCCACTAAATTCTACCGCTAATTTTACTGATTTTGTAACACCATGAAGTGTTAAATCTCCAATTAGCTCAAATTCTCCTTCGTTTATTTTTTTTAAAGAAGTAGCTGTAAAGTTGATTTTAGGAAATTGAGCGGCATCAAAAAAATCTGGACTTAATAAATGAGCATCTCTATCTGCATTTCCTGTAGTTATTGAATCAATGTCGCCATTGAAATCAATTTTAGCGTTTTCGAAATGATCATCATTAGTTTCGATAGCGGCGTCAAAGGTTTGAAATTTTCCAGATACATTAGTAAACATCATGTGTTTTACTTTAAATCCGATTTCTGAATGTGTTGGGTCGATTACCCATTTTGTTGTTGACATAATTTATTCTTTTAATTTATTAATGTTTAAAGCTTCTTATTGGCTTCATTTAATTTATAGTGCAAAGTTGCAGCTGAATTAAATGCTCCGCATTGAACTAGAACAAGAAAAAAATATAGTGATTAATAATAATTTAATTTCCCTCGAATTAGTTTTGTGCAAAATTGTATTTCCTATAGTTTTCTAAAAAGCGTTGCCTAGAAAAGCCTTTTTAGAATTGCATGGATTAATAGTTACTCATCCAGTTTAAAATATAATCGGCATTTTCTTTCCATGTTGGCAAACCTAAAACATAGTGATTACGGCCTTTGAATTCTTTATAATCAGTTATCGAATTAGAATTCTTTTTATACTTTTTATAGTTTTTATAATTGATTGATGGTGGGAAAAAGTGATCTTTGTCTCCGGATACAATCAGTAAGGGATCGTGGTGTTTTTTAAAATCGACTTTTGCGGCATTTGTTAAACCACCTCTTATTAATCGGACAGATTCTGGAGTTGCATATTTTTCGTAAGCAGTTTTCTGTTCCAGTTCAGTCATTCCATTTGTAAAAGCATATTGCCAATCTTTGAAAGACATCATATAAGTCTTTTTTGGAGATTTAAATAATGAAAGTGCACTCCAGATGGATTTAATTGACGACCATTTTGCCAGCAATATTCCTTTTGGGGGAGCTGAATGAATTGCAATTCCTGCTGCAGCTATATTTTTGTGTACTAGTATTTGAGTAAGCAGTCCCCCCAGTGAATGACCAATCAGAATAGGTTTTTCTGGTTGTTCACGTATAATTTTCTCATAATAGGCAGTTAATTGTTCTAGTGTTAAACCCGCTAATTCTGAGTTTGGTTTTCTGTTACGCAAAGTGGCAGGATCTGCATCTTTATAAGGATAGTCAGGAATGATTACCTTATATCCTTTGCTTTCAAAATACGTTTTCCATTCATCCCAACAGTTGCTGCCAACAAATGCTCCAGTAATGAATACTACCGTTTTGGTTTTCATTTCTGAGTTCGATTTCTGAGTTTGTGAGAACATACTCAGGTTAAAAAATAGTATAACAATACTTGCTACTATTTTAAAAAAAATTGATTTAGTTTTCATTTTTAATTGTTGTTTAATTTGACAGGACAAAGTTCAAAATTGTAAACCTCAATAATTTTAACCTGAGTTAAAATCGTTATTGATGGGTCATTCTTTTGCGGATTCGGCTTAATGAAGGCCCTTGAATTCCCAAATAGGAAGCGATATGGTAGAGAGGGATGGCGTTAAAAATATCCGGATGTTGTTCTATTAAATCTAAATATCGTTCTTCCGCTGTTCTGAAAAGAAAACTTTCCATTCTGTCGTTACCCACGCTAAAAGCCCTTTCAGCAATTATTCTGCCCAAATGTTCCCATTGATGCGATTGGCTGTACAATTTATTTAATTGCTCTATATGGATGTAATAAATAGTGGCGTCGGTCATCGCCTGAGTAAAGTAATTGCAGGGTGTTTGCGATATAAAACTTTTATAGGCCACCACAAATTGATTGTTAGAATAGAAAAAGATATTTTTTTCTTCTCCGGTTTTATCATCAACATAATACGTCCTGAAAACACCCTTCTTAATTACACCTAAGTATTTACAGACATTACGGTATTCATTATAAAACTCGCCTTTTCTATACTTTTTCTCTTGCCACATCGGTACAGAGAGTGTAAAATTATCTTCATCAATATTTGCAATAGAAGAAAAAAAAGTTTCTAAATGGTCCATAATTTACAAATTAATGGTTGCTGTAAAAACTGCTGAAAAGTTGTTTAGATTAAAGAAAAAAAAGATTGATATTTATCCAAATTTTTACGATTGGTGTCGGTCAGAACTTTTTTAAATTAATTTCACTGTAAATTTTGAAAAAGAATACCCCATATAATTAGGATAATCTGGGGTAGACTCTATATCTCGTTTCAGGATTTTTATTGCATTAAAAAAAATCCTTTCAGCAGTTTATGTTTTTAGCATTTTATTTTAATGAACCGTTTGCAGCAGATACAATGACATCGGCTACTGCTTTTGGTTGGGAAATAAATACAACATGACTCCCCTTAATTTCGGTTACTTTTGCATTGGCTCTTTTTGCCATAAAACGTTCTGCGTCTGCAGGGATAGTTTGGTCTTCGGTTGCAACAACATACCAGCTTGGTTTAGTTTTCCATGCGGCATTTGTGATTGTACTTCCAAAAACAGATGCTGAAACCGGAACTTGGGAATCAGCCATAAAATCAGCTTTTTCTTTACTTAAATCGGCGCAAAAACCAGAATGATATTTCGCTTTGTCGTACCACACAAAACCATCTTTTGACGGAGGAAGTATGCCTGAATTAGGAGAAGGGGGACCTGATTGCAGTAATTTTAATAATGACTCTCCGGAATCGGGGACAAAAGCTGAAATATATACTAGTCCGACTACTTTTTCTGAAGTTCCGGCTTCTGTAATTATAGCCCCGCCATAAGAATGTCCAACAAGTATTACTGGACCATCAATACGGTCCAACACACGGTTAGTCGCAGTAACATCATCAGCAAGTGATGTATTTGGATTAGCAACTACACTTACATTGTACCCTTTGTTTTTCAGTATATTGTATACACCCTCCCATCCGGAACCATCTGCAAATGCGCCATGGACTAATACTATATTTTTCACTTGTTTTTGTGAAAAGGCGGTGTTGGTCACCATAAATAGCAATAAAAAGGCAACAAAGGTTAATTTTATTAGGCCTTTACTTTTTCTTAAATTTAATTGATTTTTCATTTTTTCTGATTTTAATAGATTAGTTAATAATTACTTTTTAATGGTGTCCAATTATCCTTTTTACTATTTGTAGATTTTGAAGTCACAAATTATTTTTTGATTTCCATAAGATTATAGTGGAGCCTTATTTGAGATTGAAATTGACATTGTGTTCTTAGTCAAAAAAAAATATTTTAGCTAGTGAGTAAATGAAATAGGTTATTTAAATACTTTATATTATTTTCTATTGTTGATTTTGAATATCATTTTAGATACTGGATTAAAGGAAACAAGAATTACACCTAATAGTCAATGTGTTGATTGTCAATAAGTTAGTGTATTTTGTAAATTTATTTTTTAGCGAAATATCGAGGTTTTGAAAAAGTGGAGTACGATATAAAGCGAAAAGAATTATGAAAAAAGAACTGCAGCGATAACATTAATACGTAGTAATCTTATTTTTAACTTTTTGATGTATATAGGTTGTTAATATAAAAATCAATAATAGAATACCGGTTATAATAATATAGCCAGAGATTTCTTTTGATGCCGATAAAAGAGCTTGTCCCTGAAGATTTTTATAAAAATCTAAAGTATTTCCCTGTTGCTTTATTAGAAAATCATTGGCTTCTGTATGACCGGCGATAAAACTAAAGTGTTTAATTCTTTCCGCGTATAACAAATAATTGTAAATGGCCGAAAAAGTCCCACTTCCTAAAAAGGATCGAATTAAAATCATCATACCACCGGCACTTAGTGTAACACCAATTCCTAACTTACTTGTTGCATACAAACCGATCGCTATATAAAGTGTTGCCATGGCAAATCCTTTAATAAATAAAGGAAGTATAAAATCCTTACTGTTAAAATCAACTGAAAAACTGTTATACAGTATGCCATGATAGATAACAAAGGCAAGAAAGCCTGTGAATATTAATAGTTCAGCATCGTATTTTTTCCAATACCAAAAATAACAGAGTACAGAACCTACTATAATTCCAGGTATCATATAAAGATTTAGTGCTGTATTTAGGATAATTTCATAATGAAGAATGCTAATAGAAAAGGCTGATTGGAAGGTGGAGGGAACGAATATTCCAAGCAATAAAAAATAAAATAGGCCATGACGAAAACTATTGATTTTAAAAAGGTTTAAATCAAAAAGCGGACGTTTTATTGACAATTCTAATTTGACAAAAAGTAAAAGTGTTATTGCTGTTGCAAACAAAGCGCCAATTATTTTTATGGAGTCAAACCAGTTTTCCACTTTTCCATATACTAAGGCATAATCATAAAGCATCAGGCTACTGGTGAGTAATAGCAATCCGATCCAGTCCACTTGATATAAAGGGATTTTCTTTTTTAATTTATGATTTTCTACTAACACCAGCGAGACCAATAAGCAAATCAAAATCAGAACTAAAATCCATATATAGGCATACCGCCAATTATAGTTATAAGCAAGTCTGGTTGTAAACCAAGTTATAAAAAACAAACCGCAAAGTGCTGTACAATAAACAAATGGATAAAATCGACTACTGTCCAGTTTTTTACTCCAGATATACAACCAAATTACATACACTTCTACTAGTGCCGCCATTTTTGAAAATCCAAGAAATAGGCAGGCAAAGACTGTCAAGGAAGGGTTGTCGGTTGTGGCACAAATAATATTCATCAGAAGCATCATGGACAGGCCATAAAGGAGTAACTCTTTATTAGAAAAGCGTTGTTTGAGTCTCATTTCAAACATTAGTCCCAATCCCATTCCAATGTAAAGTGCGTTGGATGCCTGTATATAGGGCTCCGGATACTCCCCTAGACTACTGAACATATCAGTGGTATTGCCTAAAAAAACGCCGTTGGCCACTAAAATGACAAAAAGCAATAAGAATAGCATCGGCAATCTTATATAGACCGGTACCCATTTATAAAATAAATCATTTAATTCCATATAAAAGAGTTTTTAGAATATTTTTAATGAGCAATCCGAACTTCAACATTCATTCCCGCTCTCAATTGTTCTACATCTATTTTAGTGTTTTTACTAGTTATAAATTCAATTTTAACGGGGATTCGTTGTTGCACTTTTATAAAATTGCCAGTTGAATTATCTATAGGAACTGCTGAATATTTTGCCCCGGTAGCTTGAGATATTGCAGTAATTTTGCCTAAAATTTCCTTTTGCTTCAAACCGTCTACTTTTAATTTCATTTTTTGTCCAATATATAATTTTGCTATTTGTGTTTCTTTGTAATTAGCGACGACCCATTTATTGTCGTTTCGTACAAAAGACAATAGGGTTTGTCCCCCTTGTACCAGTTGTCCTTCCTGAATAGTTCTTCTGCCGGTGACACCATCATAGGGAGCAGTAATGACGGTATAGGACTGGTTAAGTTTAGCCATTGAAAGAGCGGCATTTGCGCGCTTAATTTCTGCTTCATTGATATAAACTTTTTTAGAAGTTTCCTCGGTTGAAAGGATAGTGGTCTGTCTTTGTTGTATCAATGCTCTAGTCTGGGATGCTAAAGAATTGTATTCTGATTTAATTTGATCAAATTGCTGTTGTGTTGCCGCTCCCTCTTTTAGGAGGTTTTCATATCGATGGTAATTTTGTTTCGCATTCCACATTTTGGCCTCCGCAGCTTTAATAGTAGCATCGACAACACTTAAATTGCTTTTTACCGTATTTATTGCAGAAGCTGTTACATTTTTCGATGCTTTTGCCGATAGATAATTAGCTTCAGCCTGCTCTATTTGTATTTTGTATTCGGCGTCATCAATCAGGATAAGTGTATCATCTTTTTTGACATGTTGGTGTTCTTTGAACCGAACTTCTTTAATATAACCTGGAATTCGAGTATTGACTGGATTGATATATTCTTCTATCTGTGCATCGTTTGTGTAGAGATCATTGTCTAAATCAAAATAGGTAGAAATACCCCAGACAATTGCAGATACACCGCAAATAACAAGCAGAATATTAATTATAATAATACTTAATTTTTTGCTTAATTTCCTTTTTTCAGAATTGATGGTACCCATAATAGTTAGTGGTTTAAAAGAGTATACCTGCTGATTTTAACAACTGATAATAAGTGTATACTACATTTATTTCAGCATTTGCTACTTTTATTTCCGATTCTAATTTAATATTGGTTGCATCGGTCATGTCAGTTACTAAAGCCAGCTGGTTAAAATATTTTTTTTCGACAATGCGGTAATTTTCTTCAGCCGATTTTAAATCCTTTTTTAAAGTTGCCAATTCATCTTTGGCTTCCTCATACTTAATAAAATAGTTGTTTATTGAAAGTTCCATATTTTGCGTTGTTAGAATTTCTTTTTGTTTTGAAAGCTCCCACTGCATTTTTCCTGCTGCTATTTTTGTTGTAGATTGATAAATAGATGAAATATTGTAACGAATACTGATACCCGCCTGCCACACGTTTGTATAAATATCTATGGCAGGAACGGCACTTAAAAAAGGCCGCTGCAAGTAATTTTTTGCAAACAGGCTAATTTCGGGAAACCTATCCGTGCCAAGTAGCTTTATATTTGTTACAGCTATCGTATTCTCGACTGCGGCAATTTTTAGTTCATGATTTTCTTGATAGCTTTTTTCTCTGAAATAATCAATACCCTCGATTGATTTTATAGATTTTAATAAAGTACTATCGGGCATAAGTCGTTTTGAATCTGGAAATCCAATCACCATATTAAGCTGTTGATTCAGTATGATTATTGAGTTGTCTGTTTTCCTTGTGGCTAACTCTAAATCAGAAATAATAAGTTCAGTTCGGAGCACATCATTTTGGGTCAGCATACCTTGTTTTTGCATTGTTAGAATATTCTTCAGACGCTGTTGTGCGAGTTTAGTATTGTTGAGGTATACCTGTTTTAAATTTATAAGCCTGAAGATGTCAAGGTATTTTGCTGCAACGAGAAATTTTATATCCTGAACATTCTTTTCCTGACTTAAAATAGCGACCTGTTCTTCTAATTTTGTCTTCTGAATATTGGTATTTATTTCACCTCCTTTAAAAACCACTTCAGCAGCAGTTAGAGATAATTCTGTAAACTGGTGCGGTAATTCTCTTGTCACATGTTGAGAGAAAGAGGGATTCCAAACTTCAGAATTACTCAAATAACCATAATTTAATCCTGTTGAAATACTTGGTAGCTGGTATAATTTATTTATTTGGATTTTTTGATGTGCGAGTTCTGTATATTGTGAAGCAATTTTAAGTTGCACACTGTTTTTTACCGCGAGATCAAAAGCTTTTTGCAAGGTCAAAACTTCAGCAGAAGAATGATTCTGTGAATAAAGTGCTGAAGTGAAAAAAGCAATTAATACCGTTGTAAATAGATTTTTCATTTTATAAAGGCAAAAATATTGAACAATGAAAAAATGGTTAAGTCAGTTTTAAAACAATTATTGATTCGTAATTTTATCGATTGAAACTAAATTCATGCCTAATGTTTAATGTATTGATTTTCAGTTAATTATGTATTTTTTTGAATTTGTTAATAGCGATATGTCAAAATTTAACCCTAATTAAATAACGATATAAAGTAAATTTTAATGCTAAAATAGAGGTAAGTTGAAAATTGGAAGGGAGCGATTTTTTTGCGTCTGAGAACAGAGTGATAATAATAAAATCATTCTTTTTTCGAAGAAACCTCATTCACGAATATAAAGAAGTTAGCTCACTGTTTAAAAAATGCGGTGGAAAAGGATCTATGTTGCTGCAGCAGGTTTAGTTATTGCCACGGAAGAAAAGTATCATGCTTGTTAGTTATTTTTAAATAGATTAAATCCGCAAGGAGTTAATCTATTTAAAAATGATTGTAAAATAATAGACTGAAATGTTATACCCTTCGGGCTGGACGTTTTTTAATAAATTAGAAATATTTATCTAGCATTTTTTTAACTTGCGGAGCAATTAGTAATAAGAAAGGTATGGCAAGAGCATAAGACAATAGCCAGGCATTGAACCCCGAGTTCAGAAAAATAATGAGTATAAAACATAATACAAAGGCGCTTATAATAGCAATTATGACTGCAAAAAAAATTATTTTTTTCATATTTGATAACTTTACTATTCTTTTTTAAGTAAACTGGTATATCCTTTTGCTAAAAGTTTTGATTTATCAGCATTCCAGATTTCACATTGGGCATTTGTAATTAGATTCCCTTTCTTTATAATTGAAGTCTCTGCAATAATGCTATCATTTTCTTTTGCACTGCTTAAATAATCGATAGCCAAATTAAGAGTTATGTAAAAGAAGGGCTCTCCGAATGTAATTAAAGAGGCGCCAATTACATCATCGATAATGGCCGCGATTACTCCGCCATGAAGGGTGCCAAAAGGATTTGTCATTTCCTTGCGCACTTTGTATTGAAAGATTAATTTACCTTTCTCTGCTAAAAGTACAGTTGGCATTAACCAATCCATGAATGGGGACGGCGAATTTGTAACCACCTTATTTTTATGATGAATAAGAAAATTCAAGGTTTGAGAATCCATGTTTTTATTTATTACGAATTTAAAACGTCTAAAGCGTCGTTTGGTGAAGAAAGAAATAATTGGTAAAGATTAATAGTGTCGCCTACGTGTATTTCAAATTTATTATCATATAATCCATATAGCAGATCATTGGCTACTACTTCAGGAGGTATTCCTTTTTCCCCTCCAATTTCTTTTGAAAAAGCGGTATCTACTAATGGAGGCATAATTTCAAATACTTTTATTGTAGTATCTTTTAAATGATTTCTCAGTGAGAGCGTGTAGGAATGCAATGCGGCCTTACTTGCGGAATAAGTCGGCAATGTATAACTTGGTATATACGATACTACCGATGAAACATTAACGATTGCGGATTCAGGCTTGTTTTTTAAAACAGGTAATAATTTTTCAGTTAGTCTTATAACAGAAAGATAATTCGTCGCAATTTCTTCAGATGCTTTATCAAAAGCGTTATCATTTTCAGTTGTGAAATTGTGCACGATTGCTCTGCCGGCATTATTTACTAGTAAATTCAGATCCGGATATTCTTCTTTTATTTTTTCAACTAGTACGTTGGTATCGGATTCATTAGTGATGTCAGCAACTAGGTAAGAGGTGTTGTTCAACTCGGACACTGCTTGTTTCAGACGCTCTTCATTACGTCCTGTTATAATTACTTTGTTGTGATTTTTTGAAAATAATTTGGCCATTTCAAATCCAATTCCCGATCCTCCTCCGGTAATAAGTACTGTGTTTTTTGTTGTTTTCATTGGGTTTAATTTTTATTGTTATTTAAAATTATTTAGATATTTTCGATTACAACCGCTGAAGCACCGCCACCCCCGTTACAAATAGCTGCCACCCCATATTTTCCAACCTCTTGTTTCAAAACAGATATAAGTGTAGTTATTATTCGTGAACCAGATGAACCTATAGGATGTCCTAAAGCAACGGCACCACCATAAACGTTAATCTTATTTGGGTCTAATCCTAATAATTTCTGATTAGCAAGAATAACGGCTGAATAGGCTTCATTAATCTCAAAATAGTCAATTGCATCAAGTGTTAGTTTAGCGTGTTCTAAAGCTTTTGGAATAGCTATCGATGGGGAAGTGGTGAACCAATCTGGTGCTTGTGCAGCATCTGCATACCCAACTATTCGTGCTAAAGGATTTAGTTGGTATTTCTCAACTATTTCATCCGATACTAACAAAAGGGCACTGGCACCATCATTGAGATTACTGGCATTGGCAGCGGTAATAGTTCCGTTTTTATCAAAGGAAGGAGCTAGCTTTTCGATTTTTTCGGGTATTATTTTATAAATATCCTCATCATCGTTCAAAATAGTGGTCCCGTTTTTAGTCTTTATTTCTATAGGTATTATTTCATTCAAAAATTTACCGGATTGTGTTGCGTTCATTGCTTTTTTATACGAAGAAAGCGCAAAAGCATCTTGCTCTTCTCTGGAAATGTTATACTCTTTTACGCAAATTTCTGCAGCATTCCCCATGTGAAAACCATTGTAAACATCAGTCAAACCATCCTTTAAAAGACCATCTATTAGTGTGGCGTGACCTAATTTATTACCTTTTCGCTGTAGCGAATAATGAGGAACATTACTCATACTTTCCATTCCACCGGCAATAACTATTTGATCAATTCCCAACTGAATCTGTTGGGCACCTAACATTACGGCTTTCATTCCTGAAGCACAGACTTTGTTTACAGTTGTGGCATCGGTTTCATTTGAAATTCCTGCGAATAGGGCAGCTTGTCTCGCGGGTGATTGTCCAAGATTTGCAGATAGAACATTGCCCATATAAACAGCGTCTATTTCTGTTGGTCTAATTGGAGTGTTTTCCAAAATATTTTGAATGGCTATTTTGCCTAATTCAGTAGCACTTAAATGAGAAAGACTACCAAGAAAGCTTCCTGTGGGAGTTCTTTTTGCTAAAATGATATTTACATTTTTCATAAAATATTTTATACCAATCGGTATATTTTTAATTAAAAAAAAATTAGAATTCTTCTATTTGTAATTTTAAATTGGCCATCAATGTTTTTAGGTGATTAGTATTGCCGGTAAGTTTAGTCAGCATTACTGTTCCCTCAATCAATGCTATGATCATTAAAGCTTTTTCATCTGCCATTGTTGTTGCTTTAAATTCATTTTGTTCTTTTCCTTTATTGATCAGGTAAATTAAATTTTCGTTCCACGATAAAATAGCTTTTTTAGCAATTTCTTTTAACTGAGGATGGGTGTCATCAGCTTCAATAGCAGTATTCATAATGGGGCATCCACCAACTGGAAATTTTTCACCTAAAAAATTTAAATACAATTCGGGGAAGCATAGTAGTTTTTCTTTGAATGTTTTTTTTTGGGATTGTTCATTTGCAATTAATAACAGCAGTTTATTTAAATTGAACTTAAAAGCCGAAACAGCTACCTCGTCTTTATTCTTAAAATTTCCATATACGCTTCCTTTTGTTAATCCGGTTGCAGCCGTAATATCACTGAGGGATGTCCCTGCATATCCTTTGGTATTAAAAATAGGAGCAGTTTTCTCGATGATAAACTGTCGTGTGCGTTCTGATTTATTTAGGACTTTAGTTTTCATAACACAAAATTATACCAATCGGTATGATAATAATAATAAAAAGTGTTAAACTTTGTTAAATATTTTAGTGTTACTGATTTGGTCAACAGTGGTCAGAAAAATTAAATCGATCCTTTCAGAGATCAATTGGATCTTCCATTCTCAACGATTTTCATTTTTGATTTGTAATAATTTTAGGTTTTTTCCTTAAAGCTTAAATATTTGGGACATTTTTTATCTAACGAGATTAAAACAAGAAAAAGTAGGATTGAATATCAAATCATAAGAACAAAATGACAGTAGTCAAAGTTAATCAAACAATAAAAAAATAGTGTAGCAGCTCGCTTTAATCAGGATTGGTATCCTTTAAAATTACTATTTACTTTATATCGTTGGAATCATTGCCTAACCTTCGACATTTCGCTAATCCATAACAAATTAAAAAGTTTAAATCATTGATTTTAAGTAAGTTATGGTAAAGGCATAATCATTGGTTAAATATTTAAAGAAGATGTTGCCCGACTATGCGAACTATTAACCCTAAGGATGGACCGGTATTGCTTGTCGGACATTCTTATGGTATTGCTCTCATTACCGAAGCAGGCAATTCAGACAAATAGTCGAACTGATTTATATTGCAGCTTTTCTATTGACGAAGGAGAAAACACAGATAACAGAAACTAAAAAAAATCTAATTAGTGTGGTTAAGAATTATAAATATTTAAGTCCTTTTAAAGCCTTGATTTCTTTTCATAAATTAATTAGAGGACTGGAAGAAATAGCACTATCAGATATTGGCTATAGATCTAATTATGCCAAAGATTTATTAAATCAAATAAAATACAAACCCGAATTTATTGATGGTATTGATAATCTTGATATAATTGAGAATAATCAAGATTTAATCAAGAATTTATTGGCTGATTTATTTCCTTCGGCATTAACCTCTAATGAAATAAAAGCAGTAACGCTACCTTTTCACGATTTTACATTTAATTTTTCGGAGCGATTTAAAAAAATTTTAGAAGATGTAGGAATGTCATTTGATATCAGCAGTATAGATATGGATGAACATCAGTTTTACATAATGAATTGTACGCTCATATTAAATGGGTATTATAATCAAAATCTTGATTATGGAAAACCATTATTCTATGAAATTCCAGACAAAAATGGTATTCTTAAACATTATAGAATACTATATAATGCTGACTTTTTAGAAATATATCCGACAGAAAATACCAAATTTTTAACCCAAACTGCTATTGAAGAATTAATCGATAATTGTGACAATATAGATTTGTGGAAAAAAGCATTTCCTCAAAATTCTTGGTTTTTAAAAGGATTTGCGATACTATCATTAGTAGATGTAACTGTTGAAAGTGCCATTTCAAATCTGAAATCAAACTTATTAAAGCCTGATGTAGAAAAATCAAAACTTGCCAATAGCTATGAATCAATTTTTAGATCGGTATTTAAGATTCCTGATTTAAAAATAGGTTTAACTTTTTATGACGAAGAAGAAGAATTATTTGTAACGCCACCTTTTAATGAGGCAAAATTACAAAGTTTTATACTGTTAAATACAAAAGAAGCGGATTGTAAAAATGCACTTTGTGGATGCTCGTTTGAGAGTTTAGTCGAAAATAATAAACCGTTTATTATTTCTGATGTTTTAGAATTTGCTAAAACTAACGAAAATTACACATTTGGAGAACATTTATTGAGTCAAGACATTCAAAGTTTTTTGTTGGCACCCGTTATTAAAGACAATAAGTTTTTGGGATTAATTGAGTTGGCCTCTTCAACAATTAGGGCTTTAAATTCGCTCAATGCTAATAAGTTGGAGTTGGTTTTGCCTTATATAGCCGATACTATTGAAAAGACTAATATTGACATGATAAATCAATTGGAAGCAATTATTCAAAAGGAATACACTGCAATTCATCCCAGCGTGTATTGGAAATTCAAAAAAGAAGCCAAAAATTATTTTCATTCAAACCTTTCGATTAAAGACTATACTTTCAAAGAAATTGTATTTAAAGATGTCTATCCTTTATATGGACAAATAGACATTAAGGGATCATCGGAAAATAGAAATCGCGCTATTATAAATGATTTAAAAGAACAAATCAATCAAATTATTGCAATAATTGAAATCTTGAATTTTGACAAAAAAATTGAAATTATCCAGCAAAAAAAGTTTGAATTAGAAAGCTTTTTACTAGAGTTAGACCAACCATTTAAAAATAATTTTGAACAAATCATTCACCACTACATAGAAACCGAAATTCATTCCATTTTAAAAAATGCTGCATTCAATAAAAAAACAGAAAATATAATAAATGACTATTTCAATAAGCTAGACCTAAAAACGGGAATGTTTTATCAGACTCGAAGAGATTTTGACGATACCATAATGAGTATTAACAAAAGACTTTCTTTCATTTTAGATAATAAACAAGCTCAAGCTCAAGAAATTTTCCCTCACTACTATGAGCGTTTTAAAACGGATGGTGTGGAGCACAATTTATATATCGGGGCTTCAATTGAACCGAACAAAGTGTATAATTCAATGTATTTACACAACCTGCGGTTATGGCAATTGGAAACACTTTGCGAAATGGAATTAGAGCACCATAAATTAAAAACGACTTTACCCTACACGCTAGATGTTACTTCATTAATATTGGCGTTCAGTTCTCCTATTTCTATTCGTTTCAGAATGGATGAAAAACGGTTTGATGTTGATGGTTCGTATAATGCACGTTACGAGGTTGTTAAAAAAAGAATTGACAAAGCATTTGTAAAAAATTCTGATGAACGAATTACTCAAAAAGAAAAAATAACAATCGTGTATTCCAATTCAACCGAAGAAAAAGAATACATTAAATACATCAAATACCTGCAGCACAAAGATTTATTAGAAGCGGAGATAGAAAATTAGAAGTAGAAGACTTACAAGGTGTTTCGGGTTTGAAAGCACTACGAGTGAAAGTAAAACATAATGACAATAGTTTATTAATAGAAGTTGCAGCATTTATTGCAACACTTTTTAAAGAAAGATTGGATTCAAAATATTCATTTCATAATTTAGAACATACAAAAAGTGTTGTTATGGGTATTGAAACCATATGTATTGCTGAAAAAATAGATCAAGAAAAAACGGATATACTTCTTATAGTAGCTTGGTTTCATGATGCTGGTTATATAGGCGGATGCGAAAATCACGAAAAAAGAAGTGCTAAAATTGCTTTAGAATTTCTGCAGGATAGAAATATTTCAGCTAACATTCGGCAAAAAATAAGTGATTTAATTTTGGCAACCCGATTTAATTACATCCCTAAAAATCAATTAGAAAAAATAATAAAAGATGCCGATAATGCTCATTTAGCAAATGAAAATTATCTGGATTCATTAGAACAATTAAGGAAGGAATGGGGAAACTCGATAAACAAAAAATATAGCAATACCGATTGGTTCATTCTTAATATTGAGTTTCTTAAAAAACATCAATATTATACAAAATTTGCTCAAAAAGAATGGCAAAATTTAAAAGAAAAAAACATGGAATTAATTGAAAAAAAACTTCAAAACATATAGTATTATGGAAGATAATATCCCTAAAAACGAAAAATTAGAAAAATCATTTCTAACAGAGAACGATAAAAAAAAGAAAGAAAAGAAAGACTCGAAGTCCGGAAAACCAGACAAAGCTGTTGATACAATGCTTAAAATTACGCTTAACAACCACAGCAATTTAAGTGGAATGGTAGATAATAAAGCTAACATTTTATTATCTGTGAATGCCATAATCATTTCAGTTTCCCTTACTACTATTATTCCTAAACTGGATAATTTGGCCAATGCCCATTTAATTATACCAACATTAATTTTAATTGTATCTAGCGTAACGTCAATAATATGTGCTATTCTAGCAACTAGACCCAATGTTACAAAAGGTAGTTTTACGAGAAATGAAGTAGAGGATAAAAAGGTGAATCTTTTGTTTTTTGGCAATTTTTATAAAATGCCTTACGAAGATTATAATTGGGCAATGAATGAATTAATGAAAGACAAAGGCTATTTATACAACTCAATAATCAAAGATTTGTATAAGCTTGGTCTTGTTTTAGAAAAGAAATACAAATTATTAAGAATCACTTATACTATTTTTATGTTTGGAATTATTATATCAGTAATAGCTTTTCTAATCGCTTTTAAATTTAGATAACAAGAAATTATTATGAAAACACGCAACCTCCAATATCTTTTAATAGTAGCAGTTGTACTACAATCTTGCGCTACTTTCAAAGGACAATATAGTTCCGACTTTAAACAAGAAATCTATCCAAATAAGAAAGTAGTACATACTTTTTTTCTTCTTGGTGATGCTGGTAATGGAGTACTAATGGACAGTACAAACAATTCAAGTTCAGTGACAAATTCCCTAAATAAGGCCGATAAAAATAGTACATTACTTTTTTTAGGAGACAATATTTATCCTGCCGGAATGCCAAAGGCGGGTGACACTCAACAATCTTATGCCGAAAAAAAACTGCAAAGCCAAATAGCTGTTGCGAGTTCATTTAAAGGAAATACTATTTTTATTCCTGGCGATCACGATTGGTATAGTGATGGAGTTGAAGGACTAAAAAGAGAGCAGGAATTTGTAGAAAAACAGTTAGGCAACAAGTCTTTTTTGCCTAAAAATGGGTGTGCAATAGAAACAGTAAATATTAGTAATGATATTGTACTTATTATTGTTGACTCGCAATGGTACATAACCAATTGGGGTAATGAACCAACCATTAATGAGGGTTGTGACATAAAAACAAGAAGTGATTTTTTAGACGAATTTAGAAGTGAAATTAAGAAAGCCAGAGGCAAGACTACTCTTGTCGCCATGCATCATCCGATGTTTAGTAATGGCCAACACGGTGGGCAATATTCCTTTAAAAGTTATTTAAAACCGACACCTGTTTTAGGTAGTTTAAAAAACTTAATTCGAGAAACCAGTGGCATCTCGAATGCCGATATGCAAAATGAAAAATACAACGAATTAAAGAAAAATCTTGTTGCAGCAGCCCAACAAAACGATAAAGTAATTTTTATTTCAGGCCACGAACACAGTTTACAATATATTGTTGAAGGCAATTTACACCAAATAATTAGTGGATCGGCTTCAAAAACATCAGAAACCCGAAACACCAAAGGAGGCAAATTTTCTTATGGGATAACCGGCTATGCAATTGTCGCTGTTTTTGATGATGGATCTTCATTTGTTCGCTTTATAAATAGTAATGACAACCAAGTAGTGTACCAGTCAACTGTGTTGTTGCCAGATACTAAAAGACAAAATATTGATTTCAAGAATAATTTTCCTTCCGAAATAAAGAGTACTATTTATGATATAAAGGCAACTAGTAAATCCCATTATTATAATTTTTTATGGGGGAAAAGATATAGAGATACGTACAGTACTCCAGTAACGGTGAAGACCGTAAATCTGGACACCCTATATGGCGGATTAACTCCGGTTAGAAAAGGCGGTGGAAATCAATCAAAAGCATTGCGATTAAAAACCAAGGACGGAAAGCAATATGTTATAAGAGCAATGAAAAAAAATGCCAGCCAATACATCCAATCCGTCGTTTTTAAAGATCAGTATGTTGAAGGTAAGTTTAACAATACTGCTTCCGAAAGCCTTTTAATGGATGTCTTTACGGGTTCTTTTCCTTATGCTCCATTTGTAATACCTGCTCTTTCGGATGCCATAGGCGTTTATCATCTCAATCCAAAACTCTATTATATACCTAAACAAAAGGCATTAGGAGATTTTAATGATGAATTTGGAGACGAACTATATCTTTTTGAAGAACAGGCTTCAGAGGGTAATGTTGAACTTGCTAATCAAAATTTTACAGGTACTATAATCAGTACTGAAGATCTTATACAAGAATTACATTCAGACGAAAGTAAAACAGTAGATGAAGCAGCTTATATTAAAGCCAGATTATTTGATATGCTGATCAATGATTGGGACAGGCACCAAGACCAATGGCGATGGTTGGAGTTTAAAGAAAACGGAAAAACTGTTTTCAAACCATTGCCACGAGACAGAGACCAGGCTTTTTCTAAAATGTCTGATGGATTTATTCTAGGAGCTGCTGTAAAATTAATACCCCCTGCAAGATTATTACGAAAATATAGTGATGATCTGAAAGATGTTAAGGGTTTTAACATAGAACCTTATCCGCTTGATATGGCGTTTATAAAAACTGCAAACAAGGCAGTCTGGGATGAACAGGTACGTTTGATACAAACTAATTTGACAAATGAAGTAATCGAAAATGCGTTTCAAAATATCCCAAAAGAAGTAAATGATGAAACTGTTGCATCCATCAAAGAAACGCTTAACGCAAGAAAAAATAATTTACAACAAATTTCCGACAGCTATTTCAAATTAATCAATAAATATGCTGTTATAACGGCTACCAACAAGGACGATTTTATTAAAATTGAATGCAACGAAAACGGAAGTGTAGCAGTATCATTATTTAGAAAAAAGAAAAGCAATACCAATAAATTATTTATGCACAAAATATACGACCCAAAATTGACTAAAGAACTTTGGATTTATGGGCTCGATGACAAAGATAATTTTGAAGCTACAGGGATCAGTAAAAAAATAAAAATTCGTCTCATAGGAGGTCAAAACAATGACCAATACAAGGTTCAAAATGGTAAAAATATATACATCTACGATTATAAAACCAAGAAGAATACTATTGAAAACATCGATAATGCAACCGTAAAATTCAGGGATGATTACGATCTAAATACTTTTGATTACAAAAAATTAAAAACAAATACCAGCCAAATTATTCCAATTCTTGGAGCCAATCCGGATGATGGTTTAAAAATTGGAGTAAACACTATTTATACGTTGTATGGTTTTGAAAGAAACCCTTTTACAGCAAGGCACCAGTTAAAAGCAGCATATTTTTTTGCAACCAATGGCTATGAACTAAATTACACAGGAGAATTTGCCAACGTAATTGGAAAATTAAACCTGTTAGTGCAATCCAATTTTCAAAGCGCCAACTTCAGTCAAAACTTTTTCGGATATGGAAATGAGACTAAAAACAATGATGCCATTTTTGGATTAGACTACAACCGAGTAAAAGTAAGAGAATTTGGCTTTGCGCCATCGCTTGTTTGGAAAGGAAATGGTGGCGGTACTCTATCATTTGGACTATCCTATAAAGCAATAGAAGTCGAAGAAACCCCAGGTAGATTTGTTGAAAATAACAGCGAATTACCGCCAACTATTTTTGAGAGCAACCAATTTATGGGAGTACATGCAAAATATCAATTCGAGAACTATGACAATAAAGCCTATCCAACTATCGGAATGAAAACGGCTTTAGAAGTAGGATTTACAGCAAGTCTGGAAGATAATAAAAGGAATTTCGTCTACATGATTCCAGAAATTAGTTTCAATCACAAACTAGTTGCGTCGGGAAAATTGGTTTTGGCAACCCAAATAAAAAGCCATATTATTTTCAATAACAACTACGAGTTTTATCAGGCAGCATCAATTGGTGGGAATGATGGTTTAAGAGGATTTAGAAACCAACGTTTTACAGGGCAACAATCTTTATTTCAAAACACGGATATAAGATATACATTCAACAGTTTGAAAACCTTTATTATTCCTCTGAGATTAGGTGTTTACGGAGGTTTTGATTATGGAAGAATTTGGATTAACAATGATCATTCTAACAAATGGAACAACTCTTATGGGGGTGGTTTTTTTATTAACGGAGCTGAATTATTAACTGCAAATCTTGGATTATTCAATTCTATTGATGGTTTAAGACTTGCTTTTTCACTAGGATTTCAATTTTAAATACTATTCAAAATATGAAAAAAACAGTATTAAAATTCTTCTTTTTTGTCTAACTAATTAGCTGTAAAAAAATAAAATTATGATTTTAATTTCATCGCTAACATAATAAAATATGATGCAAAATATCACAATTCCTTCCGAGCTTTCTTGGCTTTCTTTCAACAGTTGCATTTTAGATGAAGCCAATGACAATACTAATCCATTATATGAACGGATTAAATTTTTAGCTATTCATTCTTCTAATTTAGATGAATTTTTTCGAGTAAAAATCAATAAATTATTAGTAAGAAATTCAGAAAAAAACACCGTTTTATTAAATCAAATTTTAGCTGAAGTACAACTCCAACAAAATAAGTTTGGAATAATTTGGAAAGATAATATTGTACCTGAATTAGCGGACAATAAGATTATATATTATGAAAATCAAGAAATTATAAAAGAACATGTGAACGAAATAGAATATTATTTCAAGAGTATTATACTTTCCTATATTCAGGTAGTTTACATTTCGGAAAACAATCCAAAATCCTATTTTTTGAATAATCGAGGATTATATTTACTAGTAAAACTAAAAGATGCCACAGGAATTTTTAGCTATGCTTACCTAAATATTCCTTCGGACAAACTGGATCGGTACAAACGATTACAAAGTCAAGAAGATACTAACTATATTATTTCTATTGACACCATTATCAAAAAATGTCTATCCTTTATATTTCCTTTAGATCAAGTCATTTCTTGCCATGCTATAAAATTAAATCGAGATGAAAACTATAAAATTGTTGATGAAACTTCGGGAGATTTAATAGCGAAGATAGAAGCTAAAATTGAGGAACGAAAATCGGGTTCATCAACACGTTTTTTGTATGATTTTAATATGGAATCTGAAACTGTTTTGGTTTGCAAAAAAGCATTTCGATTGCACGATAACGAAATGATTGAAGGCGGAAGTCATCATAATCTTTTTGATTTATTCAAGTTTCCAAATCCATTAAAACCAAAACTTCAAGGCCAAAATTATCCTGCACTAAAGCATTTACCTTTTGAAAATAACACCTCTATTTTTGAAATTATTGATAACCAAAATCAATTAATTCATTTTCCATACCAATCCTATCATTATGTTTTGCAATTTTTCAATCAGGCGGCAATTCATAAAAAGGTTACTGAAATAAAAATTACTTTATACCGTATCTCATCGCAATCACTCATCGCTAATGCTTTGATAAGTGCAGCAAAAAATGGAAAAAAAGTAACCGTTTTTGTAGAAGTCAAAGCTAGATTTGATGAGGACAATAATTTGTTTTGGTCCAAAGAAATGAAAAAAGCAGGTATCAAAATTATTTACAGTATGCCTAATTTAAAAGTTCACGCCAAAGTTGCTCTCGTTACGATGAAAAATGAAGCAGGCAAAAACAAATTTTATAGTTACTTATCTACGGGAAATTTTAACGAAAGTACCGCCAGCATTTATTCTGATTTTGGCTTTTTTACTTCAGAAAAAAAATATACAACCGATTTAAAAAAAGTATTTGCGTTTTTAAAAACTAAAGAGAGAACAGCAACCATAAAAAACCTTTTAGTTGCCGGTTTTAATATGAAGGACCAATTAATCGAATTGATAGACAAAGAAATAACGAACAAAAAAGCAGGGAAAGAAGCTGCTATTTTTCTAAAAGTAAATGGTGTTGATGAAAAAGAGATCATTAACAAACTTATTGAAGCAAGTCAAGTAGGTGTAGAGGTAACGCTTTTGGTTCGAGGAATTTGTACTTTACTACCAGGGATTAAAAATGTTACCGAAAATTTAAAAATCTATCGCATTGTAGATCTATTTTTAGAACACGCCAGAATTTATAAATTTTCAAATGATGGTAAAGAAAAAATCTACTTATCCTCTGCCGATATATTAAGTAGAAACTTAAACCGAAGAATTGAAGTTGCTTTCCCAATAAAAGATGAAAATCATATAGCTGAAATCAATACAATAATTCGATTACAATTGGAGGATAACACAAAAAAAAGAACTATAAATACTATAGGATTCAATAATCCAATTAATAAAAATACCAATAGTCCAAGACGCGCTCAAACAGAAATTTATAATTGGATTGCACAGAATAATAAAGTATAAATAGAATATGAAATATTAAAAAAAAAAATGATTAAAATAATTCAATTGACGGTATTACTAGATGTAAATAATATGATATATGATTATAATTTTAGATCATCAGGTACTCCTAATACTTATTTTGTTGCGGTTGATATTCAATGATTTTACCAAAGGTTTATGCTTCCTACTTATTTAGAGGATAATAATCAAATAATTGTAAGTTGTTAATAAAACAAAACACCAGCCAATTTGACTGGTGTTTTTCCAACTAACTAAAAAAAAACATTAATTTATAATGATAGTATGTGTTGTAAACTCAGTAGCTGTTTTCTTGAACTTCAGGTTGTAAGTTCCAACAGCTGTAGATTTAAACTTGTATACAGCAGTTTTACTTGCCGGAGTCGTTCCACAATTTGACCCTTCATACTTTGATTCCACTTCAATTGTTTTTGTGTTCGCAGCAGTAGTTTCAACAAATTGGTTGTAAGAACCACAATTGTTATCCACCGAAAAAGTAACGGTTACCGGAACTTCAACATTAATATGAGCGGTAGTAGCACCTTCTACTTTTGTCACCAATGAACTTTTTGTAACTACGTTTGGTGTGTTGTCATCAAGACTGCATGATGTGAAAGCTGTTGCAACTAACATTAAAACGATTGCAGCTTGTAATCTGTAATTTTTCATAATTATTAAATTGATTTTGTTGCTCTAAAGATGTTCTAAATGATAAAAGGTTGCGTTTTGGATTTTGCTAAAAAATGGTTTTGTCATTATTAAGGTGTTTATAAGACTTAAAATAAGGGAACTAAAGCTGTTATTTTTTTTGAATTATTTTTTATGTGCTTCACTATTTTGAATACTTTACGAGTTTTTCGGCTTCCAGTCTATAAACCTGAAAATAATAAAGGGCGGAAGATATGATACGGCTTCATACAGTAAAACGGAGCCTGCGAAGTGTAACGGAATGAAGCGGTATTGTAGATGCAGTAGCCCTGACGAACGCAGGGTAGAGAAAGTGTGGAAATGAGGAACGGAATAGTGTAAAAAAACAGTTGCTTATTTTTAAGCTGCTGTTTCTTTGAGCTGTATAGTGTCAATGAAACGGAGGGAGGAACGACCAACTAGAGCAGCCGAACGGAACAAAGAGAACGACAGGAGAGAGACCGCTTAGTACGCCCCGCAATTGTCCTGACGCAGAAAGTCCAATTGCGGGGCGGCGGGGGTATCAGCCCGCTGTTTAATAAAAAAGGGGACAGACATAGGAATAGCCTGTCCCGATTTATTAATTAAGAATTAGCGCATCCGCACCTTTGCCTGCAAAATCGGAACAAAGGTTAAAAGCGGATTGCGCGCGTAGCTGTCCTGTACCACCCATCAAAAGAGAGGTAAGTTTTGCTTCGTCGTCCTTGTATGAACGTACGTTTTGAAAATAGCCTGTTACCGCATTGTACGCACCGAATACCGTTCCTTTTGTAGTATCCATCAATTGTGTCGGGTCGCTCATTGCGTAGTCAAAAGCACTATCTACCATATTAGTAAAGCAGGTTGAGAGTTCACTCTCGTTACCCTCCTGTATGGTTTTTAATACCTCTTTGCTCGGAACGAGTGCAGACTGAATCAATTTTTTTAGTTCCCTGTCGGTAATACGTACTTTTGTCCAATCATTGAAAATGGATTCCATTTGTACCGATAGCCTATCGGATATTCCCATCACTTTGTGCGCTTGTTCCAAACGCTGTTTGGCGTTGGAGGTGTGGCGAATGCGGACGGTATTGGTTTTACTGTGCATTGCTGCATTTAGCGTATTGGCACAAACGATTCGGATAGGGGTAAAGGCGGCCGTTATGCTTCCGCTTCCATCGTGGGAGGTGGTTAGAAACAAGTACTTTTCGATTAGGTCATTTTTGCCTACCCGAATATAGTCAGGCAGTTTGGCGGTTATGAATATGCGTTCTCCTTTGCCGAGAGCCCCTGCGGTTTCGTATAGGATACCCTTACCACCAACAATGCTGTCGAAAAAAGAAAAGGCGTCCCTGTTTTGCACGATTTGGTAATCTTTACCTACAACACCTAATACAGTATCGTTGTCTGTGCGTATGGTACTGAAGTAATTAGGGACTTCAATTTTATTGTAAATAGTTTCTCCTTCAATGCTTATTTCGTCGGAACATGGAGTAAACAATTTTCGTTTTTCTACTTCATAATCGAGTCCTGCCTGTTTGATAGCTTCAGCGCTAGTTGGCTAATCTTGAATAATTTCTCCCAAATTGTGCCATGCTTTTTCTTTTACGCTGAAAAAACTGTGTTTCTCTGTCTGTATGTTGTAATTTATATCGTGTGCCATGATGTTGTGATTTAAAGGATTGTTATATTTTGCTATTTAAAAAGGCAGGTCGTCTGCTGCCTGTGGTTGTTCTCCTTGTTTTGCTGAGAGAGATGCTCCACTATTTTCTGTTTGTTCTGCTCTTTTAGCAAAAGCTAAAATTTTAAGACTATTAATGTGAAACGTAAGGCTACCCATAGCTTTGGCTTCGATGTTGCTGTATACATTTAAGCCGATGCGTCCAGACAATTGTACGATTGCACCTTTCTTAAGCCACTGTGCTGTTTTTGAATTGAGCCAATACGAACAATTGATGTAGGTTACAACTTCTATTGCTTCGGTACTTCCTTTAAGCTTATAGCTATCATTGATAGCGATGCTAAAATTTACTACTTCTTTGTCGCTGTTCACTTTGTGAACTACTGCGTCTGCTGTTACTCTTCCTGTGATTTCCATAACTTGATTTTTTATAATTACAATTATTTTCCTTGCTTTCTCTGAAACCGTCAACCTCACAAAATGTTTTCAAAAGGAAAAACGGAGAAAAAGAAAGCAAGAAATAAGTGGCTTAAGAATGTGGAGAGCTATAAGTCCCGAAGGGTGACCAGTGCAGCGCAGCCATTATGCGCTTGCAACATTCTTAAGTCACTATCTTAGCTGTCTTTTAATCCGTTTCGAGTGAAAACTTCATTAAAATCTCCTAATTTTTTAGACAAAAAAAATCTGATATTAAAAATATCAGATTGGGGTACATGTTTCTGGAATGTTGGAATGAGTAATCTATTATTGACCAGCTATCTAAAAGCGCTACCAGTAGAATATATTTTTCAGATTATACTATTGCTTGGATTATGATTTTATTCTGTTTAGTAATTCTAGTGTAAGCTGATCTGGTAATCCATTAAAATATTTCTCCAAAACCTTCTGAAATACCGGATCGGCATTTTTCACGTTCGCAAATAATGTCATGCAGGAGCGTAATTTCATATCGTCAGGTGTTCCGAATATCTCAGATGCGGTTTTTCCGTTAAGATTCGATACTTCCTCAGAAATTTCAATCAGATGTTTGCCCAGAATGGGATGTTGTAAATAGGCAGTGGCCTCATTCAAATCTTTGATTCCATAATACTGTGCCGTTTCACTGGAACCCAGTCCTTTAATTTGGGGAAAGATATACCACATCCAGTGGGTGTCCTTTTTGCCATTTTTTATTTCTGCAAGTGCTTTTAGGTACACTTGGTTTTGTGCGTCTAAAAATCGGAGTAATTCGTTGGTATCAGTCATTTGTTTATTTTGGTTGCCATCGGAAAACCTGATTACTAAATTAATAATTTATTTATAATTCATCCCAGATGTAGATTACTAATTTGTTATAACTGACGATGTATCTGTCTAAAAGTAAGATTGATGCGCGGCAGGATGTCTTTTGCTGTTTTTGGTACCTGATGCTGCCAAAAGCTTTGCGTTGTTCCTGCCATCAATAAGAGCGAACCGTGATGCAAGGGGATTTCCACCTGAGGAATGTCTTTGTTGAACTTATTGCGCAAGCGAAACATACGGGTTTCGCCGAAACTAACCGATGCAATAATTGCATCTTTACCAAAATTCTGTTCGCGGTCACTGTGCCATGATACACCATCCTTGCCGTTGCGGTAAAGGTTTAACAAAACGCAGTTAAATTTAACCTGTGTTTCTTTTTCCACTCTATGGATAGTAATTCGGGTGTCCAGTCCGGTTTGGTCAAATCGGCACCTGGATTGTTTCTGTCTTCGTACCACGAAATCATTCTTGGGACAGTAACTGTTTTATTATACATTTCCATAGCAGATTCCCGCCATGGCGTGTTGTTAAGTAGGGTAGTGTAATAGTGGTCGGATTCTTCTTTGGTGAAAAAATTGTCGTACAGCATGAGTTCCGTATCGGGAAGGTCAAAAACTTTTTTTCCGCCACTGCCTGAGGTAAATATTTCGGTGTCATTAAAGAGTGTCATCATTCTTTATGGTTTTGTTTAAAAAGAACCTTACCCGGATATTTCTCTGCATACGCAAGAATTAAATGCATACTATATTGATTGCTTCTGCAGGGAGTGACATACTCCTTTATCTCAGAGGGATCGGTAAAACCAATATCCGCTGCTATATACCCCATGCCATAAAAGTGACCCTTTTCAACCCAAATGCAACTGCGTTCTTCTGCAGACCTGCCTTTGTCTATAATGGCAAAGCTTGGTCTGTTTTTTACTAAAAAATCAATGGCGTTTTCGACTTGCTGATTGTGTTGTTCGACTTCAGGTAAATTGGTCCGGTCCGGTTTTGGGATAAATTCTCCGTGGTCGTCCATGCCGTAGTTACAAAATCGGTTATCAATACCAAATTGTTCGGCTAGACTACGCAATATGTTGATGCCTTTATACAAACTATTGAAAGACTCTATACACGCCTGAAATTTCCCTAACTTTCCTATTGCCAGATATCGGTATCCGCTACGGGCTTCATACTCATAAAGTCCATATTTAGGGTCAAAGCGTTTTAGTGCCCTGTTATAGGTTGGCCATAGCTTTTTGATTTCGGTACATTCCAATAAAAGCGCCATTAATTCTGTAGCACAAACTTCAAAGGAAATACCGTGTATGTCCCGCATGAAATTTTGCCTTTGTGGAGTGACATTATGACCACTGAAATGGGAAGCCACACGCTTTTTTAAATTGATTGCCTTTCCTATGTAAATTACTTTCCTTGTCTGATCATAAAAATAATATACTCCTGCTTTTTCAGGCAATTGCTCAAAGTCATTCGGCGGCAGATTGGGAGGTAAGCGCTGGTCTTGTGAAGTCTTTTTTATCATTTTTTCGATTTCCCCTTCGAGGTCCCATTGCAGCAAACGGGAAAACAATATGGCTGTGGCATCCGCATCACCGCCTGCACGGTGTTGGTTTATCAAAGGAATGTCTAGCGAATGGCAAAGTCTACCCAAACTATACGAACCCAATCCCGACTTAATCTTTCTTGTGGCACGAACGGTACACAGTTTTCTTGCTGTCCACTTAAATCCGCTTGCTTCGAGTTGGTGGCGAACAAACGAATAATCAAAGTTGACATTATGTGCAACGAAGATGCGGTCGGTAAGCATCTCTAAAACTTTTTCAGCAATATCGTCGAAAATAGGGGCATCACGTACCATTTCATTGTTAATGCCTGTAAGCGAAAAAATGGCTAACGGTATTTCCTTTTCTGGGTTCACAAGCGTTTCCCAACGGTCGATCACCATTGTTCCGTTATGGATAATAATGGCAATTTCTGTAATGCGACTGCCACCGGCATTACCGCCTGTTGTCTCAATATCTACTATTGCGTATTCCTGTTTTTTCATTTGGTATGTAACGTGAATTGTATTGATAATCTTGTGTAAGAGGTTATTAAAGCACTCCTGTCTCCTCCTAAAAGAGTCAAACTGACTCTTTTTTTGCGCCCAACTCCATTTTATGCCTTGGCAGGTTAATTTCGTGCCCCTGTGGATACGGTGCCCGATGGGTCATGCTGACGTCTTCCCGAATCTGTTCGTGTACTTTATATTGCCTGTCACTGGTGTTGGAATATCTTGGATCAGGAATGAACGGCATTTTCGCCATTTTGGTAACGGTAATTGTAGGAAAATGATAGTCCACTTCAACAGTTCCCAGAAGCAGGTAACAGCCACCGCCTTGGAACGGATATTTCTCCAGACTTTTTGTAAAATGTGCTGTATCAAAATACTCTCCCTCATGATCGATCCAGGTTCCAAAATACATGGCTCCCATTTTGGTGGGTACATGTTTTCTGGAAATAAGATACGCCAGCATCTTTACCGTTTTTTTATGGTAACTCAATAAATCTTTTGCCATTACGTGTCCCCTATATTTTGTCTGTAATAAATCGAATGGGGTGCAGGATACCGGAAAACTCAGCAGCTCGATTTCATCAAACGCATCTTCAAAAGGGGAGCGTTCGAGTATTGGTAACGTATATTCTTTGATTGGTTCCTGAAGCAGCATCAGATTTCTATTTTCGGGTTTGAAGTTGACCAGAATGAGTCTGGCAATCACCAGCAATTGGTTTTTTGTTTTTCCCGTAAAACGGAATGCTCCGATAAAAATCAAAATCTGTATGCCTTCAATACCTATTGGAATGCGGTTGATGAAATCCTCTAAAGATTTGAATTCCCCATTTTTCTCCCGCTCCTTGACTATACCCTGCGCTACTTTACTTTCCAACCCTTCCAGATGCATCAAACCGAGATACACGTCGATGCCGTATACCGTAGTCTCATAGTCGCTCTTGTTTAGGCAGGGATTCTGAATAGTTGCACCCGACATTTTGGCTTCATGAACGTAGACTTCGGTACGGTAAAAACCACCCTGATTATTGATGACCGCTACCATAAATTCAATAGGATAGTAGACCTTGAGGTACAGACTCTGGTAACTTTCCACAGCATAAGAAGCCGAGTGCGCCTTACAAAACGAATAGCCAGCGAAAGATTCGATTTGTCGGTATATTTCTTCACTCAACTTAAGCGGATGTCCTTTTTGGGCGCAGCAGGCAAAATAATTGTCTTTCACTTTTTGCAAAGCTGCTTTAGAACGGCCTTTACCACTCATCGCTCTACGCAGAATATCTCCATCGGCTGCGGGAAGCCCTGCATAATGTAACGCAATCTTAATTACATCTTCCTGATAGACCATCACCCCATAGGTTTCGCCGAGCTGTTCTTTGAATACCTCATGAAAATACTCGAACTTGTCGGGATGGTTGTGCCTGAAAATGTATTCTTTCATCATACCGGATTGGGCTACACCCGGACGTATTATCGAGGAAGCCGCAACCAGTGTTTTGTAGTTATCGCATTTGAGACGGCGCAATAATCCTCTCATGGCTGGGCTTTCAATATAAAAGCAGCCAATGGTTTTTCCGCGTTCTAAAAACGTATTGGCTTTGGCCTCATTTTTTGACAATGATGTATCTCGGATATCGACTTTAATCTCTCTATTTTTCTCGATTAGTTTTACACTGTCATCGATATGACCAATACCCCGCTGGCTCAGGATGTCAAACTTTTCAAAACCGATGTCTTCAGCAATGTGCATGTCGAACAAAACGATTGGAAACCCTTTCGGGGGCATTTCCAAAGGGGTATAATTGGTAATGGGTTCTTCTGAGATCAAAATGCCACAGGAATGCATGCTTCGTTGATTGGGGTATTTTTCGAGCAACATCCCGTATTCCTGTACTAAATTTACAATTTTATTGTTATCATGCAACTGCATTGGGTTTTTAGCCAATAGATCCAATTCCTCTTTTGGAAGCCCAAACACTTTACCTACTTCCCGGAATATCGAACGGTATTTAAATTCTACATTGGTTCCACAGAAAGCAACATGATCCGCGCCATAAGTATCAAAAATATATCGGAGAATGGTATCGCGTTCTTTCCAGGACCAGTCAATGTCAAAATCAGGGGGACTCTTGCGGTTTACATTCAGGAACCGTTCAAAATACAAATCGAGTTCAATAGGGCATATGTCCGTGATACCCAGACAATAACTCACGATGCTGTTGGCACCACTACCCCGACCGATGTGTAAAAAGCCCTGACTCATGCTATACTGAATGATGTCCCACGTGATTAGGAAATAGCCACTGAATTCCAATTGATCAATCACCTTTAATTCTTTTTCCACTCTTGCTTTCGCTTGTGAATTATCGATACCGTACTTTTTGAATAAACCTTCCTGAGCCAACTTAGTCAAAAGCCGCATATCACTTTCCTGACTCCCGGAATAGAATTTTTTGTTTTTGGGTGTTTTGAAGTCGAATTCAAAATGGCACTGATCCATCAGTTTTTGTGTGTTTGCAATGATTTGCGGATACTCCCCAAATTTCGAAAGTAGTTCCTCCAAAGGAATCATTACTTCAGACGTTTTGCAATAATCATCCACAGTCAGTTTGGACAAGATCACATTGGTATCAATAGCTCTCAGGATTTTATGCAGATTGAATTCTCTTTTGGTCCGAAAGGTGACGGATTGTAAAATCACCATTTTGTGAAGCAAAGTTTTCCATTGGGGAAGAAATAATTTTGGAAGTTGATCGGGAGTAATGCCTATATATTCATGATCTTTTAATTCCGGTGGCTTATTTTCGAAAGGATAAATAATGTATACATCAATAAATGAAGGTGCTGCCAATGGCAAAGGACTATTTTCGAAATTATGTTTGGTAAGAAAACGGTTCATTTCGGCGAGCCCAGCGGCATTTTTAGCCAAACCGATATAACGCAGTTGATGGTTGCAGCGAAATTCTATGCCCACTAATGGTTTTATCCCAAGCTCGTTACATGCTTTTATAAAATCATAAATACCGGTAACGGTATTAATATCGGTCAGCGCCATTGTTTTTACTCCGCAACTGACAGCCTGTTGTACAAGTTCCAACAACGGAATGGTGCCGTAACGCAGGGAATGAAAAGAATGACAGTTGATGTACATAAGATTATAATTTGCGTTTCAAAATTTCTGCTTTGTTGTTGGGCTTGAATGTTGCCCCGGCACATCGCATTACGGCATCAAAGCCATACCGGCTTTTCATTTTATCCATGGCTTGATACAAGGACAACATTTCTTCGGTGTCCTCAAATAAATTGATTTGATAGGTGCCTCTAACGAGTCCGCTAAAACGAATCCCTATTAAACGGAGTCGCATGCGACGCTGGTATACTTTATCAAATAAGTCGGTAACGGTTTTTGTCAATATATGATCTGCTGAGGTATATTGTACTTTGCATTGTTTGGTTTCGGTGTCGAAATTAGAATAGCGTATTTTGATGACTACCGTTGAAGTAAGCCATTCTTCTGAGCGTAGTTGGAAGGCTAGTTTTTCTACCATTCCGATAAGTATTGATTTCAATTTTGGAATGTCAATGGTATCCTGACTAAAAGTATGTTCCGTTGAAATGGATTTCCTTTCCGTATAGGGTTCCACCGGATTGTTATCAATTCCATTGGCTTTCTTCCATATTTCAATGCCGTTTTTACCGATCATCCGTTGCAATACTTCTGCAGGCATCTCTGAAAGGGTCTGAATCGTACGGATTCCAATTCGGGATAATAGTTGAAAAGTTACATCGCCCACCATGGGTATTTTTTGGATCGAAAGTGGATTTAAGAAAGACCGTACTTTATGCTCCGGTATTTCCAGATTTCCTTTTGGTTTGGCTTCGCCGGTACCAATTTTGGAAACGGTTTTATTTATCGATAGCGCAAAACTGATGGGCAATCCCGTTTCTTTGGTAACGGATTGTGCCAGCTCGTTGGTCCATTTGTAGCCTCCATAAAATTTATCCATACCGGTAATATCGAGGTAAAATTCATCGATGCTGGCCTTTTCTACAATTGGTGCTTTTTCTTGGATCACTTCGGTTACGTCATGCGATAATTTGGAGTACAGTTCCATATCGCCTTTCATCACTTTTGCCTGGGGGCAGAGGCGGAGTGCCATTTTAATAGGCATTGCCGAACGTACTCCGAAGGTTCGGGCCTCATAGGAACAAGAAGCCACGACGCCTCGATCCCCACCACCAATAATCAAAGGAATTCCCTCCAGTTTTGAATTCCCCAGTCTTTCACAAGACACAAAAAACGTATCCAAATCCATGTGTACAATTGCTCTTTCCATGTTCCTCTCCTTTTTTATACTTTACAAAATTAGTATAGATTGTAACAAATTTTGTTATATTTGTTGTTACAAATTATAACAAAATAGCTATGTCTTTATTTTCCGACAACATCAGGAACCTTAGGGTAAAACAGAAAATTTCGCAGGAAAAGCTGGCGGAGTCCTTAGCGATAACCAGAGGTAGGTACGTCAAATATGAAGACGGAACCTCAGAAGCTCCGTATGAAATACTAAAGAAAATAGCGCATTATTACCACATCAGTATTGACCTGTTGCTTTCTGTGGATGTGCGAAAAATCCCTATAGATGATCTGCTGAAACTGGAAAATAACAGACTTGTATTGCCGATCACTGTAGATAGGGAGGGTGATAATTTAATTGAAGTCGTTACACAAAAAGTAAAAGCAGGGTATTTGAATGGTTATGCCGATCCGGAATATATTGAAAGTCTTCAGCAAATTTCATTGCCGTTTTTGGGACCGGGAAAGCACAGAGGATTTCCAGTGGAAGGAGATTCCATGCCACCACATGAGGATGGTTCCATCATTGTGGGGCGTTATGTAGAAAGGCTAGGAGATGTGAAGGATGGCAGGACTTATATACTGATTACCAAAAGTGAGGGTATGGTTTATAAACGCTTGAATAAAAACAAAAAAAATATACTGTTTGTGGAATCAGACAATAGTTTTTATCCCGTTTATGAAGTTAAGGTTTCTGACATTCTTGAGATTTGGGAATTCGTGTGCAACATTGGACTCACAGATAAAAAGCAGGAATTGACTGAAACTGCAAGTATAAAAGACCTGTTTTTGGAGTTGAAAAGGGATATTAATGATTTGAAAATTAATTATTAATACTTCAGGGCTATAAAAAGTAGCTTTCTATTTAGGAATTAATCCGGTATATTTTCATTTACCATCATTTTTTTAAACATTGGCATTAGGAAATCATTAAATAGTTCGGCAATCTCTTCTTTGTCGATTTCAGTTCTGTTACTGTGTTTTACTATTTCGATCACTTCTTCATAGGTCTTATTATCTATTTTAAGTGCTGTTTGGTAAATAATGTCATCAAAACTATCTATGAACTTTTTTTCCATTTCAGGTATAATCACTTTAGTGAATTCCGGTGCTTCGTTATGTACATCTATTGCTCTAATACTATTGTTGATTTTTAACGATTTCTCATCAATATTGTAAAAATGATTTAAGTCTAAAGCAAACAACGGATTTGTTTCTGAAAGTTCGTTTATGAGAATGGCTGTATTTTCCTTTATCTTATTAAATTCTATATCATCTCTTTCCATAAGATTATCTTTTAATGCTTCAATTAGATTTTCTTGTTCTTGAACTGTAAATTGTTCGTATACTTGTTCCTGAGATAAACCAATATCATTTACTAAATACTCTTTCATTTTAGTCATGACTGAATTCATCGTCTCATAGAAACCATTGAGTTTATTCACTTCCTTTTTCAATAAGAGTAAATGAAACAATAACTTATTTAATTTTTTCTTATCATTTTGCTTGTTCTTGAATTCAATTGCTTTTTGACCAAACCAAAAAACTAAAGCACTAGAAAAAGTACTTATTAAAATCGTTTTAAAAATATCTCCCATTATTTATAATTATTGTGCTTATTAACTTGTAAACCAATTTATAATTTCATTCCCAATTTTGTCACTTAAGGTGATTCCATCTGATTTGAAAATTGAAATTTTGCCTAGGCCACATTCATGATGTGCTATTTCTGTTATTTTATTGAAACTAATAAAGTCAACATCATTAAAGAGTGTTGTGTTAGATGGATACAATAGCATGGCTTTAGTTGATTTCCAATAATCATTATACACATACATTTGACGCAAATCATCCGTAGAAGGTTTACTACCGTTTATATTTTTCCATTTTGTGTCTATAATGAAAGTTTCATTTCCTTTTTTAATTACAATATCAGGACGAATATTGATTCCATTCCAAAAAGGTTTTGATCTTTGTCCATGTACCTCAACATTGAATACTACATTTTCTGCTGCTTGTTTCAAACGGACTAAAACATATTCTTCCCACAACGAATTCATATCAAAAAGCAAGGCTAACATGTTTTCTTTACCAGTCGACACATTGGGTGCAAAATTTAAAATAATCAATCGTGCAATCTCTAAAGCTGTTTTATAAGGAGCTGTTTTTCTTGATTTTGGTATTTTGGAAAAAGTAGCTTCATTGGCCTTAATGGCTTTTACTTCAGGAAAATCAAGTTGAATACTTTTACATGTACTGTATAAATAATTCCCTTTCGAAAACTGTTCGACTATACCTAAAGCCTGAGCTAGAACCTGATGTACCAAATGGTCTTTGTCATACACTTGATGTGTGGTATAAAAACGCTCTTTATGCACTAAGTTTTTTTGGATATGACCTGCAAATTCCAGTTTGCCTTTCAATGCTTTTACATTGCCGGTTTCTTTATAGTATTGCTTGATTAATCCTTGATGGATTAGCAATTGTACTTCGCTAAGAAACCATTCAAAATAAATATCAAGTAAGTGAATGTTTTGTTTATTGACATGAGCATGCCCCACTTTTTGAACTTTCAGCCTTTTGGTCACTTTGAGCATTTCTATTAAAACACCCTGCCAAACATTTTCATCTTCATTACTGTTATCAATTTTAGGTAAAATCTCAATTGTTAAACCATCGACTTGAATAACACCAACAAATTGTTTGAATTTGATCCCATTATGGCGAATATCAAAATATTTGTCATTATGCAAAATATTTAATTTCGATAATGATACATAATGACGTTTTTCAAACTTCACGTCCTTATACACTTCATCAACATAAAGCGTCTGATGCTCGCAAACCTGTATACTATTGGATTTCAACTGCTGCTGCTTTTGACTCCGGTATTTTATTACCAAGTAAATTTTTCAATGCATATACAATATCGATCTTATCCAAATCAGCTAGATGGTATTGAATAGCATAGTCAGGTTTAGACTGGCCAAAGAACGAAGGAAATAATTCGTTTTGACTCCCTGTAGATTTTACGAAAAAACTTTCACCAAGTACCCAACCTATTTTTTCATAATCACCATAAAAATATTCCTGTAGCAAGGGAATAATGCAATTTTTAAAAACAGCATTAAGTTGCGAGGTAGTTTTGACTTGTAAAAAATAAGAATGACCAATAGTATGATCCCTGTCCAATAAAGCTTCAATTCTTTTATTTATTTTATCTAATACTTGGCCCAGATTAAAATCATCAAAAATAATTTTATTTAATAAGTCACTTTTTGGTGTCATTTCCTTAAAAGAAAATCGTCTTCTCAAAGCTGAGTCAAGTGCTTCAACACTTCTGTCCGCTGTGTTCATGGTGCCAATAATGTACAAATTAGGCGGTACCCCAAATTTCTCTTTACTATAAGGCAGGATAACTTCTAAAGCTTCGTCTTTTCCTAATCGTTTGTCTTCTTCGATTAAAGTGATTAATTCTCCGAAGATTTGAGAAACGTTACCACGATTAATTTCGTCAATGATTAGAACATAGTTTTCTAATTTGACATTACTAGTGTCAGTTTTATATGTTTTTAATTTTTCAACTAAAGGATAATAGTAAACAGCTAAACCACTTTCCATGACTCTATTACCAAGATAAATATCTTTCAGTGTTGAAATCACCAAATCATGTCCAGTGCCTCCACTTGATTTTCTAAAATCTATATTTTTTTCTCGAATATCTATAATGTCAAAATAGGATGATTTCATTGAAATTCTTAACTCACTACTGTCATTTTCTTGCCATTCTTTTTTCAAAAGTTCAAATAACTGCTCAAAATTATTATTTGAATTTTTAGATTGAAGCCAATTTACTCTAGCTTGATCTGCTATTTTTTTAAAAATACCATCTTCAATTTCATAAATTACATCTGTTCCTTTGGTTTTTGGTTTGATTCCTTCAATAAAGTCCTCATAACTCATACTTTGATGAAAAGTAGAAAAATGAATCCTGTCCTTTTTTAGAAGTTTATCAAATCGTTCTTTTATAACACTTCTTAATTCTTCTTTTAAAGTAGATTCATCAGTATTTTCAATTATTGATAATGCTTTTGTGATGGATGAAAATGTTTTGCCAGTTCCTGGAGGTCCATATAGAATTTGATTTTTAGGAAAATTAAAATCATTTGATGAATCATCATCTTTTCTTTCACTATTTTCAGGAGGTGTTTGACCATTTTCATACCATATAGATTGTATATGAGCTTTATTCGAAACCTCTTTTATAGTGTCCTTACGGTATGAACCAATAGGAACTTCAAATGGTACAAAATCTTCTTCCCATTCGATTTCGAGAGTATGTCCATCTTGAAGATTTTTTTGAACGATACCTCTAGCTTTAATCATCATTACTGATGTAGTTTTGGCTCTTACATAGGAAGCTTTTATAGCTATATGGCAACCTTCGGGTACTTTATTTACATCATCAACCAACTCTGTTTCAAAACCATTTTTCCATACACTTTCTTTAATAAAAGTACTAGACATATCTTCTGGATCATGTCCTTTCCAAAAAGCTCCAACTATATAGTATTTGTCATTCTCTTTATATTCACAAAAAAAAGTATCATAGAAACGTCTTAAGCCTATTTGATTATGAGTGAAAGTTGTGGGTAAGTCATTAATAGCATTAGAAAAGTATTCTAATACATTATCTTTCATTATAGCTCCTTTACCTTTTTTATCTAGGTTATCTACAAACTCTTTTTTTATTGAACTTTCAATGAAATTATTATCAACAAGTTGAAGTCTATTGTTCTCATAAATTAATTGAATGTCTTCCGATTTTTCAATTACATCTTCTTTTTTAGTAACTCTAATGGTTCTGTATAAATCAGCATTTTTATAGAATTGATTGTTAGATAAATCTATAAGAGGTATATTTTGTATCAATTCTAATTTAAAAAAAGCTTTATTTCTTGCAGACCTTGAAGTCAGCACTGCCAATGCTTTTGTTATATATAAAAATTTCAACGCAATTAATTGAGAAACTTTCATACCCAAATCAGCATTAAGAATATCAAAATACATACAATCTTTACCATTTTTAACTCCCCATTCTCTAGCTTGCCAAAACTGTATTTTGTCTCCACCAATCATATAGACATAATCACCTATTTGCAACTCTCCAAACCACGAAGACCCTCTTGGTGCTGAATAATAACCTTCTATTAATTGAACGGTATCAAACTTTTGGGATATTTTGCCGAAAAATATATTCATATTGTAATATTTGAATTGGGGGTTTTATTTTACTGGACTAAAAATCAATCTATTTACTTTCTACTGTCTCTTTTACTTTCTCAAATAATTGAGGCTCATTCTTGAATTTTTCGCTCAATTTTTCAATATCTTTTTTGTTGAAACGTTCTTTAGGCGAGATATTAGTTAATATTTTCAACTCATCTTTATAAGCCATAAAAGGTTCATACAATTTATGGAAGGCTCTCCCAACTGCTCCTTGAAACATTAATAGTTTTGGATTATGTTTTTCATCGATACCATTTTTCAGGATGTGCTTTGTAGCAATGCCAGGATATGGGTCAATAAAGAATATTTTCTTTATTCCCAATTGATATGCTTTTTTAGAACATAATTCACAAGGGCTAGCTGTTGTGAATAAATTTCCGCCTTTAAGGCCATTACCTCCATTTTTGGTAATTTGCATCATAGCATTTTCTTCTGCATGAAGTGACCTTGTATGAACTTGATTTTTTTCTTTTTCATAAGAGTTTTGAACAGTTTTGAAACAAAATGGGCAATTTTTGCCCTCAAGATTTGCTATCTCTGTATCTATATTCTTATAGTCTTCCGCCAATAATTCTTTGAAAGTATGCGTATTATCATTTATATCTTTAAATTCACCACCTGATTTTTCATATTCGCTGAATAATTTTGATGGAGTAGCAGAAAGTAAATCTTGAACACTTCTTAAGTTACATGGCATTTGATGTTGCGCTACATCATTCCAACCAATAGATTTCACAGCAAAATTTTTATCCGTAACTACTGCACCGACCTGCCTTGATATACAGCCCGAATTAAATTTTGCATTATAAGCTACTTGCATGCATCTTTCAACACCTGTTGGAGTTATAATACCTGGTTGGTGGATTAATGAAATTAACTTGACTAATTGCCTGTCTATACTTAAAAAGTTATAGTTGCTTTTTGAAGATGAGTCTTCAATTATTCCTTTCTCAACGTTAGAAAAATAAATATGATAATCACTTTTTTGAATACAGTTTTCTGTATCCGGCACAGAAAACTCTCCTTGGTTTACCGCGCCACCCTTATATTCGCTTCCGTCTAAAAATAAAATTTGATTTGTATGCTTTTGAATATCCTCTTCTTCTAAGTGTTTGTATTTATTTCGTATTTGATCTTCCACATAGTTTCTTCTTTCTATTTCACTTTTATTTGTAGCAATCATATAGAAAGCGGAATATTTCTCTTTAAAATACATTAATTCCAAAGAGTTTTTAAGTGCATCAATGACGATTTTTGTGTCATCACTATTTGCTTTCCAAACTTTAATTAATTTGTTGATTGTTTCTGCAACAGTATATATATTATCTAAAGTTTTATCTGCTTTTTTTACTACATTTTCAAGGTTTCTAACACAACCATATTCGCGCAAATTGTTTGCAAAATCATGAACTAATCTTGTTCTTTTAGTAATATCATACTTATTCAAAATTTCATAAAACTCTTTTGAGAATTTTTCAAAGAAATTAAAATAAAAATTAAAGAAATCTGGGTTTTCCCTTTTTTCCTTCAAACAGACATTTAATTCATCACATCCCAGTATACGTAATTTTTCATACCATTCCTTGTTACTGTTCAAAAAATTAACGATTTGATTTCTTAAATCATCATCGGTCATATAATCAAAACGATTTGTAAATCTTTTGAATTCTCCATTTTCACCATTTTGGAAAATGATTTCAATAATTTTTCCAATCGAATTTTCAATGCTGTTATTTCCTTCAACAATTCCCTGATGGAATAAATGCAATAGCAAAACATCTTTATAGTGAATTATTTGAAACGGTTTCCAGTTATTAGAATGACTTAAATAATCACAACAAATTTTAAATTTGATTTCTTCTGCTTCAATCGAATTCTTTTTGACTGATTTCAAAATATTGTTATCAAAATTTTCTGATGAAAGCCATTTAGCAATCTCTGAACACCCCGAACCAACTCTACCTGTCAGTCCAATTATTGTAAAGTCCTTTCTTAAAGAATATAGTTTTTTTAACTTCATATTATTTGATTTCTTAGTCGTATTGCTGCTAACATCAAGTCTTCGTTGTCTTCATGATGTGTAACGTTGTCTATTGTAATTGATAGTCTTGTAAATGTTCCATCTGGAACTGTAACTAAACTTGTTAAAACTGCTCCTAATTGAGTTAATTCAAACATGGCTATTCTGTAATCCTGAAATAATATTAAGTCTTTTTCCATAATTTTTGATTTTTATAATTTGTTATTTCTTCAATTATAATTACAATTTTAGGATAAGTCAATAGTATTCAGAAAAAATATTTTTATTTGTCTTCCGCAACCATAACCAAAACACCTTCGCTCTGCGGATAGTTTTTCATTTTCTTATTAAATTCTTTTAATTTCTCAAGTTTTGTGTTTTTAATTACTTTTCCAGTTGTCGTTTTTAATTTTTGTATTTTCTCCAGCAAATCCCTTGCATCTCCATCACTTTCTAACTGCGGCGCCAGCTGGCCCTTGAATGCTTTATTCAGCAATGCTTGCGGTAGAGTATCTATACTTGTTTTAAGAGCTTTGTATTGTTGTTCTATTACCTCCGCTTTTGCAAAGAGACTTTCTACTCGATGGACGATTTCTTGTTGTTCCTTTGGTGATGGAACTGGAATTGAAAAATTTCTACATTGAGAGAGAGAGATATTAACTTGTCCCACAACTCCCTTTGTTTCATTAATTAAACTATTCACAGAACTCCCTTCACAAAAGAAATAATATAAAAACTTATTCAATAAATATTCTTTAGTTCTAAATAATGTTATTGCCTGGTTTAAATTCCATTCTGGATAATCGTTAGGAATAATAGCAATTTTATTTAATGGTGGACCAACTATATTCATTACGACATCACTAGGAAAAGTAATTGACTTTTTTATTTGAGAATTTTGCATTGACTCAGATACATATTGAGGATTATACTCAAAATCAATTTTGTTATTTACAATATTATAAACTTTTAAAAATGGAATTCCTGAAGTATCAAAATTACTTCCTTTAGGTGTACCACCGCTTTGAACTTTTTCACAACAATCTTGGGCTAATTCATATCTCCATTCTTCCAACTCTTTCCCTTTCCTCCATTCCTCAGTCAATTTCCCAGTAACGGCTTTCGTAAGCACTTGCTGACGGAAATTCTTTAGCAATAAAGGAATGTTTGCCATACTGGTTTTTATGTTTTCAAGTTGGGCAAAAAGCGTGTCTAACTTTGTGACAATTCGGTTTTGTTCGAGTAATGGTGGTAGAGGAACAGGAAAGTTTTTAATGTCAATAATATTAAAACCAGGTTGTGCAGTTCTATGGCTATGACTCCACATTAGTTTAAAAAAATCAGGAGACAGAAAATAATACAATATCCATTTACTGGAAGTTAAATCTTTATTTATTGAAACTTTACCAACCGATGAAGTTGTATTTGCTTTCTTAATATGGTTTGGAACAATGCAACACTTTCCTATTGTTGCTCCGGTTTTAGCTATAAGAATGTCTCCCGGTAATAATTCACTTTTAAGATTTTTATTATGAACTTCTTCAGAAATATAAACTAATTTATCTTCTTTAAAAAATCCCCAATCTAAATCCCCAACTCTAATATATGGAATTCCTAAATTTCTATAGTCAGATGGCCTAATTTGCCCGTGATCACCATCTCCAATAGCATAATACTTATCTTCTCCAAGTTTTTCTAATGGAACAATAGTCCATTTTTTTGGCAATTGCTCTCCCATTAATTTAATTCTTTAATCATTGCATTCAACTGCTCGGTAATGCTTTGCAATTCTTTCAAAGCTTGTTTGGCTATGTCAATCGGTTCGCCTAAATCGTCGCTGTTGGTTAATGTACTATCCGCAATTAATCCCAAATCCAAACTGTCGTTCTTTTTGTTAATTTCTTCACGAGAAATACACGTCCATCGCTCGTCTTGTATCGTTTTTCGTTTTTCATCGCTTATCAAACCATTATAATCTGCTTCAACGGCATCAAAAGGAATTCCACCTGTGTAGGCCAAAACAAAATCTTCAAAGGCTTTTTCGGTAAATGGCGTACGCTTACCATAGTTGGGCGTGTTGGTACGCATGTCATAAAACCAAACGTTCTTGGTATTGTTGACTTCAGTTTTGCCACGGGTAAAAAACAGTACGTTGGTTTTTACACCTGCGGCATAGAAAATTCCTGTTGGTAAACGTAATACGGTGTGCAAGTTGCATTTGTCCATCAAGTCACGGCGTATTTTTTGTCCATCGCCATCTTCAAAGAGTACATTATCAGGTAGGACTACTGCTGCACGGGCTTTGCCATCTTTCTTTAAACTACGATAAATGTGTTGCAAAAAGTTTAATTGCTTGTTGGCTGTCGGGAACGTAAAATCATCCCGCGTGGGGCGTTCGCCACCTTGCTTGGTGCCAAATGGAGGATTGGCCAAAACGCCATCAAAATCTTTTAAGGTTTTACCAAATTCGGTCAAAGTATCATTCAGGTAAATACGGCTTTCCATGCCGTGTAAACGGGCATTCATCAACGCCAGTCTGTGCGCATCGCCTACAAGTTCTACCCCAGAAAAGGCTTCTTCTTCTTGGAACTTGCGATCTTTATCGTTTAGATTGTAATAATTATCATTTTTAGCACGCAAATAATGGTCTGCCGAAATCATGAACCCAAAAGTTCCTGCGGCAGGATCATTCCAGCGTTCACCAATTTTGGGAGCCACCAAATCGATCATGATGTTAATGAGTGGGCGAGGGGTAAAATATTGTCCAGCGCCACTTTTTTTCTCACCGGCATTTTTCTCCAGTAAACTCTCGTAAATATCACCCATGACATCGCGGTCGTTTTCTTCGTACCAATCGAGTTTGTCAATGGCTTGCACCAGTGTATTAAAGTTTACGGGTTTACGTAAACTCGTGGAAGCATCGGTGTATATTTCCTTTATACTGTCGCTGGTGGTCATTGAACTCACCTCAGCCAAGAATTTACGGTAACGCAAAAAGGCTTCGGCATTGTCGTGTTCTTTTACAAAACGTTGCCAACGGTATTCCTCAGGAATGTGCTCCTCGAACTCTTTTACTTCAGATAATTTTAGGAATAATATATAAGTTAACTCATTAAGGTATTGATGATAGGTAACTCCGTCATCACGTAATACGTTACAAAGGTTCCATAGTTTATTGGCAATTTCTTCTGCGCTCATTCTATTTTTTTTATTTAAAGTTTAAGGTTTAATATTGTTAAACCGTTTAGTTTTTGTTATTTATTAAATTAACCACCAATTTGATCATCATGTCTTTTTCGTCTGATTTACTTTCGGCAATCATGATCGTTATGGCTACTAAGGCATTATTGCCAATTCTTTTGTTTCCTAAATCATTTAGCAATCTGTTATTTAAGTCTAAAAAATAGATAAAAAGTCCTGCGGCAATTCGTTTATTTCCATCGGAAAAAGAATGGTTTTTTACAATAAAATATAGCAAATTGGCTGCTTTTTCCTCGATAGTTGGGTACAAATCTACACTATCGAAAGTTTGATAAATAGTTTCCAGCGAACTTTTAAACGATTGATCTTTTTCGTTGCCAAATAAATGACCCGCTTTTTGAAAATCTCTCCAGATTATTATTTCTTTTATTGCCTTTTCATAAGTGAGTTTTTGAATTTTCTCTTCCTCAAAAGGAATATCTATGGTAAGCTTTTGGTGATCGTATTTGTCTAAGGTTTCTAAAGCGTAAGCATATTGTTCTAAAACGCCCAGAATGCCTTTTGCCTCAACGGAGGATAGGGTTTCTATATTCCCTGCTTGTACAGCCAATTTTATAGCACGTTGCAAATCATCAAATTTGCCGGTTGCTTCTTGCAATCGTTTTTCGTTTAAGGCATATCCTTGAACCAAATAATCCTTTAATCGTTGGGTTGCCCATTGACGAAATTGCGTGCCTTGTTTGGAATTAACTCGGTAACCCACCGATATGATTACATCGAGGTTGAAATAGTCAACTTCGTATGTTTTTCCGTCAGTGGCAGTTGTTGCATTTTTTGCAACAACTGAAACTCTATTTAACTCTTTGCTTTCGAAAATGTTTTTTAAATGCCTGGAAATTACTGATTTATCTCTTCCGAAAAGAGTTGAAATCTGATTAAGTGACAACCAAACAGTTTCATTATCAAAAGTTACCTCGATTTGAGTTAGATTTTCTGCGGAATTATATATTATTATTTCACTCATTAAGAAGCAATATTAAAGTATACTAAAAATTTCATTGTTTTTCCCTTTTGGTTCATCATGAAGAGTGCAATGTGCAGATATTACATTTTATAAATTCTATTTTTTGAACTGTTGCAAATTTTCCACAAGTTGAACTGTATTTGAATTCTTCCATTAACCTTTTTTAACCTGTGTCTTTTAGTTGCACTCTAATTTGCTTTATGCTGTATATAAATTATCATTCAAGAACACTAAAATATTTTCCAACTCATTATCGAAAATCTTATTCAAACGGGTAAAACCGCCATCATCGCTAAAAGGTTTGGCATCCAAATCTTCTTTGGTCAAAACCGTTTCTTTTAGCAATTGCGCCTCAAAACGTTCGATCCATTTTTGTTGGATTTTATTCCAAGGTTTTAGCATTTTTACTTTGTTAATGGCATTTTCTATGCGCTGTTCGTGGCTTATCAAATCAGTATCCAAAGCCATTGTTCTTATATACGAAATAATGTCGGCTGCAATATCTTCGTTTTTGGTCGTTTTCCAAGCTGTGTGTAACGTCATGGCGTTGTATCCTTCTTGGTCTAACATCATTTTTAATTCTTTCAATGATTTCCTGTCCAATTCAGAAGGTTTGGTGCATACTACATTCAGTGCTATGATTTTATTACGGTTCTCTTCGATAAATTTTTTGAAGCCTTCTATATAATCTTCGGGTTTATTAGCTTTGCCATATCCACGATCAATACCAATAATTTCATCGTGATGCTCTGAAACCAATTGGATTTTGGGTTGGTATATTTTTTCGTCTAGAAATTGCCATAAACTGGAATATTCGGCCAGTACTGCTTTGGCATTCTCGCCATCAATAGTTTTCAATAATTCTATAAAATCCTCCGGATTATCGCCTTTGGCAATATACATGAACTGATCTAGTTGTTCATTTTTTATCGATTTCTTCTTGCGTTGCAATTTGGCGATAATCTGTTCCAATTGTTTTTTAGCACGTTCGGGAGTATCAATAAAATCTAATTCTTCGATCAATTTAGTAAAAGAAATAGAAGGATTGGAAACCGTTTTCATTTGCGTGTATGGCTCTAAAGCTTCATAAACCCGGACGGCATCGTAAATCCTAAAAAATTGTTTGTCAATTTCCGGACATAAACGAGTGGCACGACCAATCATTTGCTCGAATAAAATACGGGAACGTACCCTACGAATAAAAACCAAATTGGTAATTTGGGGCACGTCTATTCCGGTGGTCAATAAATCGACCGTAACCACAATGTTTGGAAACTTTTCATTTTTGAATCGTTTTACCAAACTATCTACGTCATGAGCCTTACCCGTAATTTTTTCTATAACACCTGGTGCTACATCCAGACCGATAGCAGCAAATTCTTCATATAACAATTCCACAATCAAATCGGCATGACTATCTCGAACGGCAAAAATTAATGTTTTTTCGTCACTTTCAGGATCTAATTCCTGGACCAATTGTTTAATAATGGTTCTATTAAAAGGCTCGGTAATCACCATTTTATTGAATTGCTCAATCTCAAGATGCAATTCGTCTTCGAGCTCGGCTAATTCTTCGATTGTATTGGTTTCGGCAATAAAGACTTTTGGTTTCTCCCCTTTTTTCCATAAAATACCTTCTTCACTCAACTTGGTTTTCAAAATAAACGGCGGTTCGTGATCGGTAAGAAAACCATCAACAACTGCTTCACGATACGAGTAATTATGAACCGCGTTTCCGAAAATTTGAGTTGTATGTAATGCTGGAGTAGCCGTTAATCCAATAATGTAAGCGTTGAAATATTCAATGACTCTTTTGTATTGCCCTACGTAATCATTTTCATCTTTGAAATACAAGTCTCCTTCGTCCATTTCTTTATCCAAATTATACCCTCGATGCGCTTCATCGATAATGATGCAATCATATGTATCAATGGGTAATATGTCATTTTCGGAATAAAAAAGACGTTTGACTAAACTTTGTACGGTTGCAAAATGCAAACGGGTCTCTGAATCAGGAACAATCGTTTTCAATTCTTCTATGTTGTAAACGTTCCCAAAAGTATTTAAATCATGAACTTTGTTATCCATAAAATTCCCTAATGCTTGGGTGGCGAGCAATCGTCTGTCGGTAAGAAACAATATTCTTTTGAAACGATCCGATTTTATAAAACGATAGGCTAGGCCTATAACCGTTCTGGTCTTTCCGGTTCCGGTAGCCATAACCAGCAAAGAACGTTTGTCTTGGGGTTGGTTTATTATCTTATCCTCAACCGCTTTTATGGCATCAATTTGATAATAGCGTAAACCCAATCCGCTTTGTTTCTGCAAATAGTCATAATCACTTTCCTGTAAACGGGTATTGGCAACTACTATATCTCTTTCATATAAATCGACCAATCCTTCTGGAGAGAACCAACCTCGCAATGCTTCAGCACGATTGTGTTCTTTGCGAATATCAAGAAACCAAATCCCGCTTTTAGTTTTAATTTGCTCTAAATAGTTCCGTCCATTTGTCGAAAATAGAAAAGGGATTTTATAGGAACTCTGATCCCAAAGCGTTGGGACTAAAAACTGAAAAGATTCCTGATGATGTACATGCTCAGCATACATTTTGGATTGATTTAAATTTGTTGAAATATCAGTAGCAAATTTTTTAGCTTCAACAATTCCATATAGTTTTGTGCCAATAAATAAAGCATAATCAGCCCATTTGCCGTTGCAAGCCCACTCTGCAATCGCTTTATTTTTTCCTTTTTCCGGTAATGATTTTTTTATTTTATAATTGATGATTTCCGTATCACATTCCCATCCTGCTTCCCGCAATTGTTCATCGATAATGGCGCGCGTTTCTGCCTCGGTTTTACCGATATTGTTGGCATTAGTTATAGCGCGTTGTTGTCGTTCAGTAACTAATTCAGGTGTAGCATTAATGGCAGCAATTTTTGCCTGATAATTGATTACTTGATTTGATAATCTTTCTAACTCTGCATTAAGTTTGTCTAAACTAACTTTTTGATCATCCTTTGGGAGTTGGTATTCGGTAGTTTCAATATATTCATTTTCGTAGGTTTCATAAAACCATTGAGCCAATTGAAAGCTTTTTTTCAAAATAAACAATGCTTCCGATTGAGAACCACTTCCATCATGACTAGCTTTATTTCCTGACTTTCTAATAGCATGAAAAATATCTTTAATCACATCAGGAATACAGTTTTTGTAGTATAATTGATTGATACGTTCTACTTGAACTCCATCAAAAGAGCCTAAATCCTCAAATTGCCATATTAAAACAGCCAATTTCTCCGAAAATAATCGGGATTTTGATACTGATGAACTGGGGTCAATATGTATTAATTTTTCAGATAACTCACTAATTGTGAATAATTCAGGATAATTTATTTGTAGAAATGAGAATTTTGAAATCATCTTTTTAATTTAAAAAATCAGAATCTAATTAAAGAGTTAATAGTTGCTAAGGTATTGAAAATAATTTCGTGCAGAATACGTAAAACAGTAAAGGGAGTATCTTTTTTTTAAATTAAATAAATTAGTAGACTTAACATTTTTGTTTTTCAATATTTATGAATTAGGAATATCAATATAGCTTTGCAAATCATGCGACTTTTTTTGATATGGATTGTTTTACTAATTGAATAGTATCAGTGATTGTTCTTGAATCATTATTTTTATATTTAAATTTTTATTTTTTATTTTTCTTTATTATCAAATAAGCTAGTTTGGGGTGGTCTATTAGTCGTTCCATTTCAGAATGAATTATATCCTGAATATCTTGTTTTATCTGCAAGTAATTGCGTTGTATCATTGTGTTGTCAAGTTTGCGTACAGGAGGTATTTCTTTATAATTATCGTCCTCCTTTTTAAGCGCTTCATGATCGTTTACAATTTCACAATGAAAGGTCTTCAATTCAATTTTGCAATCGGGATCATCAGCTACCATACCTACGAACTCACCTGAGCTCAAAGCCGAAATTTTAGAAGGTGGTACTGCGGACTCCAGCTGTTTTGAACGGGTAATTGAGGTATCACCACTATTGATCGAAAGGCTTTCGCGATCCTGCATAATCTTCCCAAAACGCTCCGATAATTGCTTGGATGTATCGCCGGTGACTTGTCCACTGATAATGTTTCCAGTGATATTCATAATCACATCAGCTTGTTCACGTCCATAGTCTTTACGTAGCTGACTAAAGTCTTGTATGCCCAGACAGGTGGCCACTTTATTGCTTCGTGCAGTTGCAATTAGACTGTCCATATTATTGAGGTATATTGTTGGGAATTCGTCAAAGATGAGACTGGATTTCATCTTGCCTTTTTTGTTGACAAGCTTTACAAGCCTGTTCACATATAGTGATAGAACGGCACCATAAATTTGTATTTTCTGCGGATTATTACCCATGCATATAATCTTAGGTTCATCAGGATTATTAATATCTAAAGTGAAGTCATTTCCCGATAATACATAATAGAGTTGGGGAGAGGAAAGTCTTGCCATTGCAACTTTTGCCGAAGCAATTTGCCCTTCCAATTGTTCCATCACATCGTTAAGATAGGCATTCACGAATGGGTTGATGAGTACCTCAATTTCTTTTTCAGTCCTAAGCAATGTAAACAAGCTATCGTAATCGACCTGCATTAATTCAATTACATGAGGTAGGGTACAAAATTCCCCATCTTTATACCGTTTCAAATACCATATAATAGCTGATAAAAAGTTGATAGGAGATTCTACAAAAAAATCTCCCTGACGCTTGATCCATTCCCGATTAAGCCCCATTAAAATGGTTCGTGCGGACTCGGAAGCATCTGTAATATCTTCCATGCTTTGGGGGTCTAGTGGGTTACAACGGTGCATGATTTTATCGAAATTTATAAAGTAGCACTTGGGAGTTATTTTATAAACGTGTTTGTATTTTTCAAAGGTATTATAGACAATTTTAGATAGGTCGTGATATTTAAAATCGTAAACAAACATGCTGAACCCTTTTTTAATATGTTGGGTAATCACATGCCGAATTACAAAGTACGATTTTCCGGAACCAGGAGTACCCAGAACCAACAATCCCCGAAAAGGATTAATGATGTTTATCCAACTGTCTCTTACTTTATCCTTTAAATGATATCTGGCTGGCAGGTTGATGGAATACTCATTTTCCAATAGTCTTTCTTCCTGTGGAAAAGTTTCATTTTCCGTATTAAAAATATCTTTGTCGTTAAGGCTGTTTTTTATAATACGCGATAGTAATGTACCACCCGAAAGCACAAGAAGACAACCAACAGAAGTAATAAACATATATATTATTGCTGCCTGTACTATTTCTATTTTCAGGAATAATGTAAGGTAGCTGATAAAGTAAATGAGGATGCCCGTAATAATATAAGCAAAGGCTGTTTTATGATTCAGTTTTTCGTCCTTACGACCTTTCGCACCAATTAAGGAAATTATTAAAAATCCCAATGCAAAGAGTTTGGATTTATGAAAATTGCTGAACAATCCAGTGTTTTGGATGTTGCCTAAAATCGTATCACTGAACTCGCTCACAAGATGCCATTGCTTAAAAGCAGCATAGCAATAATAATAAAAGTGAATCACTAAAATAATGATACTGATTAGCCTGGTCATGTCGAGTATTTTCCTCAATGCCTGTTCGTTTTCTCCGGTTTGCATAGTCATAATTTCAAGTTTTATTGATTATTGGACTGTCCTCTTCTTTTTTTCTTTTTCTTCTTCCCTTTAAGTTGGTTTGGAACGTAATTCGCTGCATATTCAGATTGCGATAGCATATCCGCTAGTTGTCCCATTATGGTATCGGATCCAACGTATTTATTATTCTGGAAATCATCACCAAACAGAGCTGCAATGATTTCCGAATTAGGTGTTTCATCTCTGATTCCCTGTAATTTTTCACTATTTAAACCTGTCATTTTTTGTTTTACTACACTACTAAATCCACATCGTTCCTGTATTGCTTTAGCACTGTATTGCTTACCCAGCGTACTACCGTTAAAAACACATTTTGTAGTATGATCTACGTAGGTAATCCCATAAAGCAGCCCTTCATTACCTTTTCTAAAAACAGTATTGATTCCGTCTTTTTCCAGTAGCTGCACCATTTCCGTAAGTGATAGTTGCGTTCCTAAAAATGCCATATCAATAGCGTTTTTTACCCTGCTTTTAGCGGAAGTCTGACCAGTAGGACAGGATACAAATTTTCCCTCTAAAAACTTCAGTGTTGGCTTGTTATAAAAGTCACTGGCTTTTATGGGCACACCAATCGGTTTGCCATTTTCATCCAGTATCCGATAGACCAATCCTTTTCCTTGAAATATTCTAGAGTTTTCATTGCCTCTGTCTGCCAAAACATTGTATTGCTGTAACACTGCATTGAGTTCTGCAAGGCTGGCATATTTATACGAAGAAAGTACCTCATTCAATACATTTGCAATTGCTTTTTTGGATTGAATTCGTCCATATCGAACCTTTCCTGCACTAATAGGCTGGAGTTCGATGTTCAGTTTATTTTTTCGTCCTTCGGCCACTACGAGCCCAAAGGATTTTTCGATTTCTTTTCTTGCCACTTCAGATTGGTTTCTACCGATATTTTGCATGTCGATTCTACTTCCGTCCGCCCTAATTTTTAAAGAAACCAAATGGATATGGGGATGCCCTGCGTCGTGATGCTGGTATACCAAATAAGGTTGTTCTCCAAAGCCTATTTTTTTCATATATGTATTAGCTATATCCATCAGCTTCTCTTTCGAATGATTTTCTGAAGGATCAAAATTCAATGAGATGTGCACGCTGTTTCGCTTTACATTGTCGTTCAAGGAAGCCTGTTTCAGAAACCTATTCAGTTTCATAGTACCGTTCATTTTATCCACATCAACAGGATAATTTCCTTCGCCGATGCATTCTGCGACACCTTGCTTTACCTTATTTTCATTATAGTTGAAAATGGTATGTATTGAATGTCCTGTCTTTATGATTGCAACCATTTTTCTGAAATTTTTTGGATGTATTTTTTGATTTCTTCAACCTTGTTTAAAAGGATTTTTTTCTCCAGTTCAGAGCTGATAATCCAGTCTTTAAATTCAGGAATTTGCTGAAGGGTATGTAGCTTTTTAACAGCTTGGTTGAAGTTGTTTCCTATGGCATTCAGTTCCCCTCGCAGCCGTATTATTTCCGACATAAATTCGTCGAGAGATTGGTTACGATAATTAGTTATTACCGGTTTGTCCAGAAGATTTTTACGGGCATATTCGCTCAGTTTTCGGCAGGTTGACTTACTAAATTTTTTGTATATTTTCTGATATTCATCAGGCTTCAAACGTAAATGTAGCCACTTGGTGCGGTTGTTGTTTTGCTCTTCCATCATCTGTCATTTTCATATTTACAACTCTTTTTCATTTTTCAGTGTCACTGCCCACGAGTCCCGAGTGATCAGGCAGACAGATTCGGTTGTGATACAACCGGACATCTGGCCGATTGCAGGAACGTGGCAATCTTCCTGATACTTTAATCGTCTATTAGACTTTTCAATAGTTCTAAAATGCATAAAAAGCAGATTTGTCATTTATAGTCTCTTTTTAAAATCGGATATAGTAAAAACGGTATTTCGAAGATTAATATAGACTACTGATTAATCATTAAAATTTTATAGTTTTTGCAAATCGTATTTTCATCTCTGTATTTAGTACTCAAGGAAAGTGCACGCTGAGCATAATTTTGTACTGGTGTATCCTAACAATCACATAACTGGTTTGGTTCACAATTTTCGATCAAATGGCGTGCTCTTTCAAAGCAGGAAATTGATTTTAAAGTAACAAAGTCCTGACTGTTTTCGGGAAGGTTTTTGGTTACTGTCTTTAAAGAAAAAAAGTATCTATAACGATGCGTTTTTAAATTCCTTACTTCAATCAGATGCGAAGTTAAGTAAGCAGTATGAATCTCACCTATCATAGGTATATTTTGCCCATGATAATTTAGAACATACCTCTTATCTTTGTTAGTAGTAAATTATTAATTAAAACGTGAAAATTATGCTTACAACAAATGATGTGGCCAAAGTGTTTGATACGATATTGAGCACGCCTGGGATGAATGAGATGGTGAAGATAGATTTGAAAATTTCACGAAAAAATGTACTGTTATTAAACCAGGTTATTGAACGTGGTTTGTCTGCTAAAGATGACGACAAATCGTTGTCACTATTGGGTAGTGTTACTGAAGAGAGTTTACAGGAATTAAAAGTGGTAGCAGACGAATGCCTGCAGAAAGCCGGGCTTATAGAATTGAAGGAAAAGCTTACTACACTGGGCGACGGGAAGTAGAGAAAAAGCCGCCAGTCAATTATTGAGCAGATATAAAATGTGTTACTCAGGATAATGATTGGCGATTTTTAATATAATATTTATAAATCGTAGTATTAAAAAATCCCGGTATTGCTTTAGCACTCCGCTAAAAGAATAGCAAGATAAATTGACTTTGTTTTTTCTAACCGGAATACATTCTATTTGGTCTGAAGTGTACCCATAAATTCCATAGAAAAATTATCTTTTGCCTGAATGTAAGCTACTTTTGGAATCACTTTGGCTCCCAGTTTTCTCTTTTCAAATGTTGCCGTAATTCCAAAATCAATTCTTTTATAACCCAGTTCCTTTGCCCGTTTAATCCCCTGAAATAAAAGTTGGCGGTATAAGCTGAGTTTTTTAGGAACAGTATAGTCCATACCAATTAAAGAGGGAACATAGGTTCGACCTGAGTTTTTGTAGCAGAAAAGAATTCCGACCAAAGGACTTTCATTTTGTGACTCTTGGTTATCTTTTAGATGCAGCAGTATGAATTCCCAATGAGGATTAGCGACCATTTTTTTAAAGACTTCTATTGAATACGTAAAAGTATTAACGGCGTAATTATTGTTTTTTACATTCTTGTATAGCTGATACCCTTGCGCAAGTTCATCGGCTGTCAATTGTTGTTTTATGACGATGTCGAATGCTTTTTCAAAAGGTAAAATCTCTTTGGTAAAGTGCTTTTTTGAACGGGCGGAGAGGGTAGAAGTAAACTCCTCCATGGTATTCCAACCGACATTTTGGATGATGCAGGTTTCGGGCATGTTTATTTTTACAAAGCCATGATTGTGGAAGATGCGATTCAGTGCTACATCTTCATCAAAATCCCGTAGCACCAGCATGTCTGCATTTAAATTCTGATGCAGCATTTCGATCTGTTCTAAAAGTAATGCGATTGCATTTTCAGACAAAGGATGTGCCTTGTTTAGGTAACAATGATTTCCTTCAGTGAAAAGCGAACCCATACCTAAAACTTTTGAAGTCAGGTAGAAAGGATCTCGGATTCTTTTTTCTTCAAGCTGCTGTGAAACAGACTCGGGGGCAAGCATATCGTCTTTCCATAACCCAAAGGTAAAGAAAGTGGCTAGTAGCGGAACGTTAGTTGCATCGCTGATTATGTAATAGTGAAAGCTCCAGTTATTTTCAGGATCTGTGGAATTTTTAAAAGCATCTTCCAAAAAATAAAGTCCATCCCAATCAAATGTACTTTGCCGACCCAGAAGTCTGTTCCAAGTCTGTTTATCAATTTGTTTTATTGACGTTTCATATTGAATAACAAGCGACGATTGCGGAATCAATTTTTCCTTTTTCTGCAAAATTTCAGCAATACCAAATGCTATAGAAACTTTATGCAGCGTGTTGGAAGTTTCTTCCAGTGCTTTTGGAAAATGGTATTCCAAAGCCTGAACAAGTCCCTTGATATCTTCTCTTTGATTATTACGGGAAACGGTAATACGGATGCCCGAATTTTTTACAGGGACAGCCGGATAAAGTCCCGGGTTAACAAAATAGCCTTCGTTGAAAAGGCGTTGCACCAATCGATAGGCAGTCAATGGCATTGCTGTTCCAAGGAAAAAAACAGGAGAATTATTTGGGGCTACCATTGGAAGCGACGTTGCTTTAATAAGCGAATTGAAATACCCAATCTTTTGCGATAGTTCTTCCTGCAAAAGAATGATTTCAGTAGAAAGATGTATATCGGCTGAAGCCGATGCTGCAGCCACTGATGCGGGTTCCAGTTGGGCTGAAAAAGTTAGCGGCCCTCCAAAATTCTTAATTCGTTCACGCAATTTAGTATCGGAGGTCATAAATACTGCTCCGCTGGCACCAAATGTCTTGCTTAGCGTGCCTACAATCAGGATGTTTTCCGGTAATTCTTTTAGAATGTCAAGGACATATCCTGTGCCATTTTTTCCCTTCCAGCTCATTCCATGGACATCATCAAAATAGAGATGCAACTGCGCGTATTTTTTGCATAGTTGCAGTAGCTCTGCTATGGGCGCATAATCGCCAAACATGGAATAAACACCATCGGCCATATACCATATCTTTTTGCATTTGGATGACAATTCTTTTATCTTGTCTTCTAGCATTTGCAGGTTGTTGTGCCGAATCATCTCAACAGGAATGCCTCTTAATTTTAAAAGCTGGCAGGCGTTCTGGACACTCCAGTGTACCTGATGATCTAATAGCACTGCATCTTCATCCCTTATCGCAGTTGGTATCACCGCGAAGTGTCCAAGGGTACTATTCTTGGTTACAATTCCAGGCACGCCATACATAGCTTCAATTTTAGTTTCCAGTTCCTGATATAACGGATGAGAAATATACGTTTTAGAAAGGGGGAATTGGGTACCGTATTTTGTAATAGCCGAAATTGCAGCATCTTTCAATCGATGGTCATACTCCAATCCAAGATAACTGGTAGTGGCAAAATGAGACATCTGTTTTCCATTAATTTGAATGGTACGCCCTCTTAGTATTTTGTCTTCCGCATAGAGATGGATAGTCCCTTCTTTTTTTGCTGTGGATAACATCTCATCTACAGTATCGATAAAATTATTGTGTTTGATTTTTGCCATAATTGCTCCATTTTAGTTACTAAATAGTATGATTTTTAAAATCTATATTAGAGATTTTAAAACTGTCAAAGTTCTGATTTTAAAAGAGTAGAAAGGAAGTTACCTAGTAGATAATCCTGATTTGATAAGTAATAATCCTGAATTGATAAGCTTAACAAAAAATGATTGATTACCATTATATTTTACCTTTTTTTGGTAACTAACGATAGAAAAGTAATTGCTAATTTGGCAGGTCATAATAAAAGATCAGAAACTATGGATGGGTATTTTGAAAATGAATTTGCCATATTCTGGATTAGTGAACAGATGCTTTTTTTTGAGTACAAGCCAGATGTTGTCATTGATTTAGCGGCAGCGCAGCTTGTTGTAGCAGACAGAATACAAATGCAAAAGGAAAAAGCCTATCCGGTTTTATGCGACATAAGAGGCATCGCAGATTCTGACAAAGCCGCCAGAGATTATTTGGCTCAACATGGTTCCCTTCTGACTAAAGCCGTCGGTGTAGTAGCACACCGAAGTATGTCAATTTTAATGATTTCATTTTATCTTAAAATCAGCAAGCCTCAGGTACCGACAAGGGTATTTACTGATAAGTCAGCTGCATTGGAATTTTTGAAAGCTTTCGTCTAGGAGTAAAAAATTTGTAACAATTTAATTCAATCGAATATGTATCAGGAAATAGATCAAAAGCGTATGAATACTGTCTACCAGATGATTCTGGAGATGGCAGAAGGGAATTTTGCCTACCGCATACCAAGGACTGGGAATGAGGACGAAGTAGAAGTAGTGAGCGTCCTGGTGAATTGGATGGCAGAAGAAATGAAGGAGTCTGCATTCCATGCAGGCTTTGTCAATCCTCACCATAGTTATCAGTACGTAGTTCAAAGCACCTTAATCGTGGATAATAAATGTATTATAAAAGACTTTAGTGGTAACGCTACTGGTCTTTTGGGATTTAATCCCAAAGAACTTCTGGAACTGGATTTTACAGCACTTCTTACAAATGAATCGATATCCTTATGGGAGACTGTGAGGAACGAAATATTACAGAATGAATCCTATCAGACAATTGTTTCGCTTGAATTTGTCACCGTTGAAAAATTAGTCGTTCCAGCAAGCTGTAGCATTTCAAAGCTCCGCCAAAGTACCGATCTTGTTATTGCTTTCTTTTCCGCGATCATAGAAACAATGAAAAAGTCGACGACAGCAAAGAAAAGTTTTACTGTTGAAGAACAGAAGATTAGCAACTATTTGGATGTAAGAACAACACAAGCAGTTTATGATTATATATTGGCCAATATGGACTCCCCTTTACCAACCTTAAAAGAACTTTCCCGTCTTTTTGGTACTAATGAGTATAAATTAAAAAATGGCTTTAGACATTTATTTAAAATGACCATACAGCAATTTTATAATAATGAAAGACTTAAGCGGTCACAACTTCTCATACAGCAAACCAAAATACCGTTAAAAACGATTGCTCTTATGGCTGGTTTTTCTACCTACCCGAATTTTTCAAGAGCTTTTAAAATTAAATTTGGTCATCCTCCAACAGACCTCAAAAGGCAAACGGCAGTACTATAAGCTTCCGCATTTATTTAGTGTTAGAGATATTCATAAAATAAATTTTGGACTTTATTGAAATAAAAAAATCCTGATTTGATAAGTCAATGTCCTGATTTGATAATACTTATATTATTCTGTTTTAAGAATTTTACATAACTAATATCAAATCACTTTACGACATGAAATCTACTCAACACATAAAAGGTATTAGTATAGAAACGATTTGTCTGCTGTATGTTTTATTGTTTATTTATGCAGCGGTAAGCAAATTTTTGGATTTTGAAAACTTTCAAGTGCAATTGGGACAATCGCCTTTATTGAGTGCTTTTGCTGGTATGGTTTCATGGGGTGTCCCAACTGCAGAAATTTTGATAGCCATTACTCTGCTATTTAAAAGATATCGGTTAGTTGGGCTGTTTGCAGCTTTCAGCCTAATGGTTATGTTTACGGCCTATATCGTTATTATCTTAAATTTTAGTTCCTTTATTCCTTGTTCCTGCGGTGGGATTCTTGAGAAATTGGGTTGGACAGAACATCTGGTGTTTAATAGTGTGTTTGTCTTACTAGCCCTTATTGGCATTCTGCTGCTGACCCCTACCAAAACAGCAAGCAATACAAGAAAACGCAACACTATTTTTATTACAGTTCCAGCCCTATTGGTTAGTAGTATTGCCGTTGTAGTTTTGCTTTTTGTACTATCGGAAGACATTATCCACCATCGTAACAATTTTATCAGACGCTTTCCTCATTATCCCGCAACTGAAATACGACAGCTGGATCTTAAATACAATTCTTACTATTTTGCAGGAAGCAATCCTGGAAAAATTTATCTCGGTAATTATACAACGCCTTTCCAAATTACGGTAGCGGACACTCTTTTAAAAGCAATTAAGAAACATAATATTCAGCTAGATAAAGTCGATTTTTCTTTTCGTAGTGCCGAAATGCGTGTTCTTGATTCCTCTTTCTACCTATTCGATGGAACCGTTCCCTGTATTTATAAAGGCAAAACAGCCAATTGGAAAGCTAAACTGCAAGCACCAATAGCAATTAGATATACGCTGGCAGAACCTGTAGATATTAATACAGTTGTTTTCCGTGCCTTTGCTCCTAAAACCGGAGAAAATATCTTAGGCCTATTTAAACTTGCTACAGAAAACACCACAGACTTTAAACCGAAACTTTTGGAAAAACAAATCGACGGGATATTTGATACAGACGGTATGCTTAAATATGACAAAGTAATGCATAGTGTCGTCTACCTCTACAAGTACCGGAACCAGTTTATAACTGCCGACCAAAACCTTTCAGCTGTTACTCGGGGTAAAACTATCGATACATTCAGCAAAGCAAAAATACAGGTAAAATACCTGCCTGGATCCAAAGAACGAAAAATGTCCGCCCCTCCTTTTGTGGTTAATAAAGCAATAGCTGTTCACAATAATCTGCTGTATGTGGCGTCAGCATTACCTGGAAAATATGAAGCAATATCATTATGGGAAACGGCAACTATAATTGATGTCTATGACCTTTTTAACAACAGTTACCTTTTTAGTTTTCCTATATACAATGTAAAGAAAGAAAAAATGAAAAGCTTTATCGTTCAAGGCAATCAACTGTTCGCAATCGTAGGCACACATCTGGTCATTTACAAGTTGAACAACCTCTTTAAAAGCAATCTCAAAAAATAAAGACAGGAGTTCCATCTGTCTAAAATTATACCGCGCAGTATCAGGGATACGATCGAAAACCTGTTTATAGAGTAGATCATCAATTTTTAATTTTATTATTATGAAAACAGAAATTTTGAAAATGATCCTGCCAATGGCAGTCATTGCAGTTGCCGTAACCGGCGCTTTCAGTTCAAATGCCATGAATAAAAATTCAAAAGCATTTGCTATTAAGCAAGGATACACACATACTAGTCCCTCATCGGCATGTAATATTTCTAATCAGTGTTCCGATGCAATTGGAGACATTTGTACAGTCGGTTTGGAAGAACAACAATTGTTTGGTAAAACCAATCCTAATGCTGCAACTTGTAATGTTATACTTTACAAGCAATAGCTAAAAGATAACAATCATAAGCTTTGGAAATACCCGATGGCAATGCGGTTTCTGTAAAATAGAAACCGCATTGTTTTTTTTAAGAAATTAACATCGGTTTATCTTCAATTAGGGGGCGACTTTAAATCGACCGGAACCTCTTTCTTTAAATAACGGTCAAACCATCTTTCAATCTGTTGCGTTAAATGCTGCTGATTCATCCGCTCCGCTAATGCATGCCCTTCATTTGGATAGAGTAACATCGTACATGGTTTTTCCAGTCTCCTTAAAGCCATAAAAAATTGTACAGTTTGTAAGTAATGCACCTGTGGATCGGCATCTCCTGACCAGGACAAAAGGGGCGTATTCACATTTGCAGCCTCAAGTACGGGTGAATTGTCCAAATAGCCCTGTTTGTTTTCAAATAACGATGTTGCCATTCGGAACTGCTGGAATTCAAAACGCCAGTAATTCGCTTTACCCGCTGCGCCGTTAAGCTGCAAATAAAAACTCGTTAGATCCGCTACGCCAGCCCCCGCTACAGCAGCTGCAAATCTATTGCTATGCGCGATGATGAAGTTCGTTTCATAACCCCCAAAGGAATGACCGATAAGACCTATACGGTCAGGTGAAATAGACGCTTTCAAAAGCGCCGCAGCTGTGGCTGCCAAAACGCAATCCACTGCTGATTGCCCGGGCTGACCTTCTTTATAAACGATATCGGGATATAGTACAAAATAGCCCTGCGTGGTTAGATTACGAACATTAAATCCTCTCGTATTATGCAGTGAAGGATACACATACCAGTGTAATTCTTGCGACTGTTTCTGATATATATGAACCACCATTGGGTATTTTTTTTGCGGATCATAACCCGTGGGGTAAAATAGTACACCCTGCAAAGGGGTACCGGAACTGTTGGTATAGGTAATACTTTGTGCGGTACTCCACAAATATTTTTGTTGTTGGCTATTGCTTTGACTAATAAGCTCTGGGACTGCCTGAGCATCTGATTTAAAAATCAGCGCAGGGGAGTGCTCAAAGGTTTCTTCCCGGTACACATAGCCGTTTCCCTTTTTGGAAGTAATCAAATAATTAATTTGCTTTTCTTCAAATACGAGGGACTGTAAACCTGCAGCACGCTGCCATGAATAGTAGCCGCTAGCGGTAAAATCGGCGCTATGAGCCCTCAAAATGAGGTTTTCGTTCAAATTGAAACAGGCACTGGTCATACCGCTGTAATTGGAAGCACTGCGTTGCGCTTGCTCTTGCAGCGCTATTCTATAAACAAGACTGTTTTGCTTTCCAGTAGTCAAACGACTGGCACTGCTGCCATCAGGAGTAATTTCCCAAAGATCAAACTGGTCGTAGAGCAAGAGTGACTTGTCTTCCAAACTCCAGCCTGCAAGACCAAAAGGCTCAGCATCTTCCTGCACAACAAAGGGTTGCTCTGAAAATACAGCCCTGTTTTGGGTAATATTAGTGTGCGTGGCTTTGGCAATATTGTATACCCACCAGTTTCCATCTTTGAAATAACTAAAATACCCACCGCCGGGGGAAGCAAGGATAGCACTATCCGTACCGGGATGTTTTTTCAGGAAAAGTTGCTTTTGACCTGTATTCAGATCCAGCAGCCAGGAAGTTACATCACTATTTTCTTTGAATTGGGGGTGGTAGGCTTCAAAATCAAATAAAAGGGCCACACTTTGGTTACCATTGAGCATCATTCCGGATAATACATCATCGGTAATTTGTAAATAGCGATTAGTTTTCGGCCACCATACCGAGTAAAAAACGGGATTTTCCATTTGCTTTCGCTCGGGATACAATTGACGATCGGTTGTATTCCAAACCATTGCAGTATCAGTTGCAGTAACAGCCACCTCATTTTTACAAATTTTCATAAACACTCTTTTTCCATCATCCGATAAAGCCACCGGAGCTCCATCATTGGACAAGTGCATTCCTTTGGGAAATTCAGCACGGCTGGAGTCAAAAACCCCTAACTTCTTTTGGGCGATCGTAAAGTGATAAAGTGTAGGATTTAGCGGATTGGCTAAAGAGGAGCCATAAAAGCTCAGTGCTTTGGCGTTTTTACTCCATGTTATTTTTTCAAAGTTTTCATCTTGGCTCTCCGCTATTTTTAATTGTCTGAAGTGCTCCTGCAAAAAGACTAATTCCGCAACAGTCCCTTTTTTGCTTTTAGTGATTATGCCCAGCATAGTTTGATCGGTACTCCATGTGAAAGAAAGGACGCTATCGATGCTTTTAAGGGAATGCCCATTGGTTTCACAGATCACGACCTTTTGCTGTTTTTCATCATGGACGGTAAGAATAAGATAGCGGTTGTCATCGGTGAAAAGGTAATCCGTCACATTGTGAAATACCGTTGCCTGATCCGTTTTTAAATCGACCAGTTCTAACGTATTTGCAGCAGAAAAATAGGCAAAAAAATCATCTTTACTAAATTTTCCATTTTTCCCCTTTGGAAAAACATGCGTTTTTAATGTTTGGCTATTACGGACAAATAAAGTGTCCTGATGCGATTCATACCTTACACTATAGCTCATCCATTGGCTATTATCCGAAAGCTGTTGTGGTCCAAGTTTCCCCCATAGCGGGTAATCAGCAGCAGTCAGCTGCTTCTTGTCATTTATCTGTCCTATGGCGAGATTGGAAACCAAAAATAACAATAGCCCAATCATTCGGAAGAAGTGGCGGTAAACGAACAGTAACGCATATCTATTTTCATTTTTCATAAGAAAGAGTATTAATAGCCTAGGTTTTGAGGGGCAAGATTTGGGTTCAGCAGTATCTCTGCTTCCGGAATGGGAAGCAATCTATCGTCGGGGTTCCAGCCGATTTTACCACCGAGAACTTCATCGAGTTTTTCGTATCGCTTTAAGTCAAAAAAACGATGCCCTTGTTCGGTAAATAACTCAACGCGTCGCTCTTGTAAAATAGCATCCAAAATCTGCTGTTGCGAAACGGCTGGGGTTGCAGTGAGGCCCGCCCGATTTCGGATAACATTCAAATCTTCTTTCGCCCCAATCAACTCACCAGCCCGTGCACGCGCTTCCCCACGGATGAGGTATTGCTCTTCAATGCGAAAAATAACAGAATACTCCCCGGAGAAAGCAGTACTATTGTTTTCCTTGTATTTATTAGCATGGTACCAAGTCGTGGTACCATCAGTTATGGCATTTGTCCAATTGTCCTTGCGCTTGTCCATTGGTTCAAAAGCAGCCATAAGCGCATCACTTAAAGCAGTAAAAGGAGGAGGACCTCCAGTAAATATAAAAAGACCGCCTTCTTCTGTGCTATTGCCAGAGTATGCAGGTGAAAATTGCCAGATTGTACTGCGGCTGCTATTCAAAAAAACGGCATTAGGATCGTCTTGCAAGGCATAAGCGTTGGTATTGTTAAGTACAGCCGAAGCAGCATTGGAAGCTTCTGACCATAATCCGGCATATAGGTACGTTCTTGCCAGTAAAGCCTGAGCCGCATATCTATCTGGCCGTACTCGTTCTCCGCTTGCGTCTTCTTCGCCAAGCATAGAGCTGGCAAGTTTCAAGTCAGCAATAATCGATTCATATACATTGGCAACTGACATGCGGTTGACCACTCTATTTTGCCTGTAATCCGTAGTGGTGATATACGGAATGCTTCCATATAAATTGACAAGATAAAAATGAACCAGAGCCCTTACAAATAGTGCTTCTCCTGTAAGCTGCTCTGCTGTGGCAGCCGGCAGGTCAGCCGAGACAGCAACGCCTTCGATTAGCGCATTAGTATTGTATATAACATGGTAACTGCTCTTCCACAATCCGGCAACTGCATCATCGGAAGCCAACAAACTATTGGTATAGAATCCAAAGGTCGAATTTTCTGTATCACCGTAAAAAGTAAGCTCATCCGCATAATGTCCCAACTGATTCGAAAGTCCAAGGGGGGAGCCTGTCAATAGCGTCGAACTACGCAACTGGGCATAAATAGCTACCATTGCGGCGTTAGCGGTCGTGGGACTTTCGAATACCCCGCTAGTGGCAAGTTGTGACGACGGTTGGTCAGTTTCCACAAAACTTTCACAACTTAAAAGCAGCAACAATAGCACAGCACTCAATCCGAATGCAAGAGAATGGATTCCTTTTTTTTGTAACCAAACAAGGGGGTTTCTTTTATCAAATATATTTTTCATATCAGAGGATTTAAGGTTAAAAGGTGAATTGGACACCCGTAGTAACTATTTTCAAAGGCGGTAGCACTCCTCTTGTTTTAAATTCGGGGTCTGCCCCTCTATAGGAGGTCAGGGTGAGTAGGTTTTGTGCCTGAATGTTGAGTTTACACACTACTCCTTTTAACCAGATAGAAGGGAGCTGATAACTCAAGGCGACATTTTTCAACCGAATGTAAGAAGCATCAGTAATCGTTGCATCACTTTCTTTGTATTTAGTAAAAGCATTGGCAACTGCCGAATTTACTCCAGTACTGTATTGCTGAAAAGGACCTGTATCACCTGGGTTCTGCCAGCGTGCCAGCACATCAGTGGTTTGATTATTCCTGCTTCCCGGCAAGCCAAGAGTCGAGGCTGAATTGTAATTCAGCTGCTTTACAAACTGAAACAGGAAATCGAGTTGTACCCCTTTATAGTGCAATTGGTTTTGCAGGCCGCCATAAAACTCAGGATTCAAATCCCGCAGGTATTGCTTATCGTCTTTAGCAGAAAGTAGCCCGTCTCCATTAAAATCTTCAAATTGATACACTCCTGTTATCGGGTCTAGTCCTGTAAAATGATATACTTTTACGATATTCAAAGGCGACCCAATTACATACTTGTTGGCATAAGTGGAGCTTTCTAAATCAGGAAATCGCAACAATTTGTTGTTCAAAACACTGATGTTGAAATTACTGCTCCATCCAAAATCCTTTCGTTGGAAATTAACGGTTCGCAGCGTCAATTCCATTCCATCATTCTGTACACTGGCATCTAGATTGGCCTGTATGCTGCTAAAGCCTGTTGTCCCGGGCAAAGGAATCCCTACTAACTGGCTTGATGATGTATTGCGAAACCATCCGGCAGTCAGGAAAATGCGGTCATTAAAAAAACCGAGTTCTGTTGCTACTTCAAATTTTTTATTGCTTTCCCATCCAAAATCAGGGTTAAAAAGCCGTGTCGGTTCCAGTCCAACGATTCCCTGATAGGGATTTCCAGAAGAGCTATACGTATCTAAATACTGATAATCCCCAATTTGGTCACTACCTGTTGTGCCATAACTGGCACGCAGTTTACCAAAACTTAAAACCGAAGTGGTTCCGTCGCTTATAAAGGATTTCGAAAAAAGCCAGGCAGCTCCAACAGCACCAAAGTTCGCAAACTTGTTACCCGGTCCAAAACGGCTCGAACCATCTCTTCTGCCGGTAACATTCACAAAATAGCGGTCCTGCCAACTGAAATTAGCGCGACCAAAAAAAGCATGGTATTTGTATTGGGTAGCACCGCTGCTCATTATACTAACAGTAGAGGCCGATGCCAAATCATAAATCAAGCTGTTGCTGGTAAATCCCTCACCTGCCAAAACAAGCTGTTGTCCACTGAGCTCGTTAAAAGTACTTCCCACCAGCACCGCAATGGTACCCTGACCAATGGTAGTATGCCAATTTATTTGTGGCTCCACAATCCATGATTGTCGGGAAGTCGTATTGGTAAAAAGGGACGAAAATTCACTGCCAAGCTCGTAGGCAGGATTATAAATAGTAGAAGGGAAAGTACTGCTCTCGGTATGCTTCAGGTCTGTAAAACCAAAACTGGATTTCAATTCCAGATGATAGGGCAATTGATAGGATAAAGTGGTATTTGCTACAAAATCATAGGTTTTGCTGAGCGATTTACCATTTAAATTGCTCAAAGGGTTTTCCCAAGTACTGTTCTCCCAGTTCAGGTTGCCTTCAGCATCATAAAGCGCTGGAGCATTCGGAGCCAGTTTTGTCGAAATAGTGGTAAGGTCGGTAGCGGGTTGATTATTATCCTGCACCGTATAGCCAGCCGAAAAAGTAATTCCAAACTTTTTATCTTCAGAGGTATGGTTTAAATTGATGCGGACATTCCCTTTTTGATATCCAAAATTACCGGGGAAAACAGTTGTTTCCTTTCCATAATTCCCATTGATGATAAACTGGGTCTGCTCATTGCCCCCCGAAAGGGAAGATTGTAAATTCGTAATAGTGGAGGTACCTCCGGTAAGCACCTTTTGCCAATCGGTATTACGGGTCTGATCCCAAGTACCATTGATCTCATAAGCAGAAGCGGGATATTTCGTATAGCCATCATTAGCGAAAGCTTCTTTGCGCATTTGCACATATTGATCCGTATTCATTAAATCCATAAAACGGGTTACCTTTCCAAAACCATGGGAGTAGTTGGCGGTATAAGTGGTTTTGCCTGCCTTGCCTTTTTTGGTTGTAATCAGTACTACGCCATTGGCTCCGCGCGAACCATATATGGCTGTAGCATCGGCATCTTTGAGTACCTCTATGCTTTCAATATCCCCCGGATTCAGGTTATTCAGCGGACTGGTTAGTGTTGGCATAACCGAAGCTGCTGCACTAAAACCCACAGGATCACTAGGATAAGGAACTCCATTTATAATGTAAAGTGGTCGGTTTGCATCGGGTCTAAGACTGTTCTGTCCCCGTATCTGTATCTCGAAACCACCGCCCGCCACTCCTGTAGTTTGGGTAATACTCACACCAGCCATTCGCCCTTGCATAGCTGCAAGCACATTGGTGACGGGTTGTTTTTCGATGTCCTTAGCTGTGATTTTGGAAATACTACCGGTGCGTTCACTTTCCTTTACGGAATAGTAACCCGCATTGATTTTGACTTCCCGCAGTGCGGTCGCATCTTCCTGCATCCGAATGTTAATGACAAGGCGACCTGCTACAGGAACGGTAACAGTTGCGAAGCCTATATAGGTAAAAACGAGAATGTCGTTGGGCGAGGCGTTTAGCGTATATTTCCCGTTGTAATCAGAGACTGCCGTTTTTGGCCTACCTTTTATGAAAATGGTTACGCCAGACAAAGGGCTTGTACCATCAGTAATAGTCCCGCTTATTTGGCTTTGTTGCGGTAAAGACTGCGTTTGCCTCAGTACGGTTTTTGCTGGAGCTGGGGTGTAGGATAGTGAGAACCCGAAAAGAATCAGGTACCAAAAAGCCGAACCACCCTTGTAAAATGAAAATTTATTCATAATATTGGTATAGTTAAATGAAACATTGGTTTTGTTAGCGATGGTCCTCTATTCTAGTTTTTCCGACGAGTTAGAGGGCCTTTTTTTATTTGTTATGCCATTGCGAGGAGTTGCGAGGTGCGAAGCAAAGCATCTCACTCTCAAGTACTTATTTTTTATACCATAGGCATCATTTTAATTAGATTTATCTATTGTTCGGGTTCTGTCTTCAACATTTAACATTCAATATTTATAATTTAACATTCAACATGTATCAACTTCCTGTGAAACTGTCGCAACCGTAAAGCCAAAGGCATATAAGTGCTATTAGTGCCACTATTAATGCAGCTTTTGCTTGTCTGTAATATTTCATGCTATCAATTTTTGTATTTATAAAACCAGTTGTATGCCCATTGAGATCTGCCGTAATAGTGGTATGAAAAAGGAAGATTGATTTCGAGGATCGGTTCCCAACGCTTTGTTTAATGAAATAATTGTCATAATATTGGTTTAGTTACATGAAATGTGAGTTTTGTTTTGCTATAGATCCTCTATGCAGTTCTTGCGACGGTTAGAGGGCCTTTTTTTATTTCCGGTGTCATTGCGAGGGACGAAGCACCCGAGAGAAGCGAACAGAGCGTTAGCTAATCTCACTCGCATCTAATTTTTATTTTATCATAGGCAAGAGTTTTAGGATTAAAAACAACCTGCACCTTATTATTAACAAAATTAAATTAACTAGGTGTTCAAAGGACCTTTCAGTGCAGGTGTTTATAGTTATGAATAACTTATAATCATAGGTATTTTTTATGTTTTTAATTCCAGTTTTTAAATACCGTTAGGCACAGGTATCCACAGCCGATTAAGAAAATTGCTATTTTCCTGACGGGAATTTTTGCGGTTTACCACCAGTAACGTTAAGCTTACGATGTTTTAGGAATGTAATTGTATTATACTCATAGGCATGATGATTTTAGCGGGTTAAACTGCTGCGAGACTATGAAAATGATAAAGCGGTGCTAAGAATTGAAGTGAGTTTTGCCTAATTAATGGCCATAAAAAATGGCATGGAACTCAGCCTAAACGCTATCGGGGTACTGGCGGTACCTTACCACGAATAAGTGAGCCCACGCCATGGGACGTGAGCATCGTACTTAATCATCTCGTGGTTATTTAAACGCCAGTTTTCGATAACGAGATTCAAAGCGAATGCTTCAAATATTTTTAAATGAAGAAACGCAAAATTACAATTCATTACTGAATTTTAAACAAATATATAAAATATTATCACATACCAATAGATATGTGATAATAAATTTTAAAATCCCTTCATTGCCAACTAATTTATAGTCATGATTGTAGAGATAGTAATATCAGAAATCGATTTTCGAATCAAGGAAAATATTAGATATGCAAGAATAAAAGCAGGTATTGATCAAGTTACACTTGCTCAAAGGATTGGTGTGTCAGAGGGTTATATTGGAGGTATTGAAAATCTAAAGAATCCTGCTAAAGCAAACATCAGGTTGCTTTCAAGAATTGCAGTAGCTCTTGGACTAGATTCTTACAGTGAAATAATGCCTAAAAAAGTCATTAAAAATGATATTGTTAGATTAAGACTTGATTTATTTAATATCAATACGAGAAGTCAAGTTGTAGATGCTAATGGAAATATCCCAGAAAGATTAAAAGAACTTTCTAAAGTTAAACTTTCAGACAAAGAATATCAACTTTTTAAAGATGAAAAGCAAGCGTATTGTACTATAATAGAATAATTATAGTAACCTTAATTGATAACACATAATGTTAAAAAGATGCATGGACATCTTTTTTTTGTTTTATAGCTAAACTGAAAACTTATCAATTCGGGATTATTACTTATCAAAAACGGATTACTTGATTTCAAGCTTTATTGCGGTTTGGTTTTTAGGTCTTTACCTGAGAGGGAAGATTTATGAGTTTAGGAGAGATTATTATAAAAAACGTAGCTGGAAGAGTAAGAGTAAGGAATAGAAAGATACTGAGAGGTGTCTTTTATTTTTTGATAATATGATATGAAATGTAACCTTCATAGAGTGTCCTGACTTTTTGCGTTTTTGCTTTTGATCCGCCAAGAGGATACAGTAAATAAAAAGTCCGTTTGATGATTTGTAATAAAAAAACTATATATTAGCTAAGTAATAAAAAAGCCATTTTATGGTACAAAGCCGATCTAATTTGTGCGGATTACAGCCATTGTATATCTGGTGTAAATAAGTTAGTGGTCATGCCAAGACCTACAAACCAAAAATGCCAAGACAAAATAAATGGGATTATTAGACTGGTTATTTGGAACAGATGAAAAGAAGAAAGAAACACGAAAAAGAGTGTTTATTAGTTTTGCTATTGAGGACGTTGAGTATCGTGATTACTTGGTTGACCAAGCAAGAAAAAAGCACTCACCGTTTGACTTTATTGATATGTCAGTAAAAAGAGAATGGAACCAAAACGAATGGAAAGGCAGATGCAGAACAAAAATAAAAAGATGTGATGGAGTGATTGCTTTATTAAGCAAAAACACTCACAAGGCTGGAGGAGCAAGATGGGAAATGAAATGTGCAAGAGAAGAAGGTGTAAAAATAATTGGAATGCACATTAAGAAGTATGATCAAGGTGCTATTCCAATTGAATTACTAGGTAAAAGAGTGATTCTGTGGAGTTGGGACAATTTAGAAAAATTTATTAAACAATTATAAATATGGCAAACCCTAGAGTATTTATCAGTTTCGATTTTGACCATAATAATGATAGCAAAATACTTTTTGCTGGTCAAGCTAAAAATTCAAAAACTCCTTTCAATATTGAGGACTGGAGTTCTAAAGCACATTTACCAGAAAAGGAATGGGAAGAATTAATTCACGCCAAAATAAATAAATGTAATATGCTGATTATTCTTGTGGGTAAAAGTATGTCATCAGCAACAGGAGTAGTAAAAGAAATTGCATTTGCAAGAGAACACAATGTTCCTGTATTTGGTATTTATGTAGATGGTGCGGATTCAACATCTAGCCTACCAACAGGTCTTCCTCGAGGAAGAGTTGTTTCTTGGGATTGGAGCATAATAGCCTCCGCTATCGATCAGATGATGACAGAAGGAAAGAATAAATAATTATGAAAAAAGCATTAGTAATTGGAATAAACAACTATCCAACCCATCCTCTTAAAGGAGCTATTAATGATGCTAAAATCATTTCACAGCTCCTACAAGTTAATGGAAATGATACAACTAATTTTGAAGTAATAACACTTTATGATGTTGGTACGAAATCGGAATTATTGTCTGAAATTGCTAAATTCTTTGATCATAACGCTGACATGGGGCTATTGTATTTTGCTGGGCATGGTTATGTAAATGAATTAGGTGGTTTTTTAGTAACTCCGGATCACAGGCGTTATGATGAAGGAATTGATATGAATCATATTTTAAATTTAGCCAATAATTCAAAAATTAGAAATAAGGTTATTATTCTTGATTGTTGTAAATCTGGAAGTTTTGCAACACCTGCTGAAAATGGAAGTGTAACACATATAAAAACAGGAATTTCAATACTTACATCGTCAAGAGAAGATGAACCAGCAAAAGAAATAAATGGTCATGGAGTTTTTACAAATCTTTTAATCGAAGGTTTAAAAGGAGGTGCAGCAGATGTTAGAGGACATATTTCTCCAGGGGGAGTATATGCATATATTGATCAGGCTTTAGGTGCACACGAGCAACGACCTGTTTTTAAAACAAATGTTACCGAATTTGTAGAGTTAAGAAGTGTCATTCCTCAAGTTTCACTTAGCACTCTTCGAAAGCTCACTGAATATTTTCATTCTCCTTCAGACAGTTTACAATTAGATCCTTCATTTGAAGACACCAATTCAAATGAAGTTCCGCATGATATAATAGAGCCTTTTGCAAATGAAAAAAATGTATTAATTTTTAAAAACCTTCAAAAATTAGAAGGTGTAGGATTAATAATTCCAGTTGGTGAAGATCATATGTATTATGCTGCAATGCGTTCTAAAACATGTAAACTTACATCGTTAGGACATCATTATTGGAGATTAGTTCGTGAAGGAAGAATTTAAATATAAAAAAACATGGAAGGATACAATGATTTTTTTTTGGGAAAAAACTTTGTAGTTGGAATGCCTAATTACAAAGAATATTATAATGATATTGCAATAAATAAAGAAACGACGAATTATGAATTAGATTACATTTATTATAGTGTAATCCAAAGTAAGAGTAGAAGAGTTCCTATTATCAGCGCAAGTAATATTTATAGAATAAAATTTGAAAAAGTTGACAGATCTGGTAGTTTTAAAAAAGATAATAGGATTAATGATGATGAGCAACTGACTTCGAAGGATTATAAACAATTTAATACAATAAAAGCAGCAACAATTGAAAAAGGTCATATGACCAAAAGAGAAGATGTTCAATGGGATTTGAATGGAATTGAAGATAATGCACAAAAAGCAGCAATAAGTACATTCTATTATCCTAATGCTGCTCCTCAACATGATTCTTTAAATAATGGACCTTGGAAATATTTAGAAAATTCTGTTATTATAAAAGGTAGAGTTCCTGAACCAGCAAAAGTTTCAGTCTTTACTGGTCCTGTATTGGATAATATAGATCCTGAATTCAAAGTGAAGCTCCATGATGGTTCAATATTTAAAATTCCTATTTTATTTTGGAAAGTAATCTATTATTTAAAGGAGGATGGTAATCTTTATAGAGCAGGCTTTTTGATGGGGCAAATTAATCCATTGAGAAAGGATGATTTGATTAATGAGATTGCTTTTCGTGATTTTGAATTAGTTGAGAAAAAATCTTCTCTCAAACCATTCCTTGAATTTAAAGAGGATGAAAATTATCAAGTTCCTGTTTTAATGATTGAAGAACTTACAAAATTAAAGTTTCAAAACGCTATAGATCGTCATGAGAATATCAAACCAACAATTTTAAAGTTAGAAGCGGTTCAGATTAGAAGTTTTGAAGATGCTCTAATTAATCAAGAACCCACCTTTGAAGTTAGTGGCTTATTAGTTTAAATTAACATGAAAAAAAATATAAACGTTTTTATATCTCATCCAACCCCTTACAACAAACATCAGGAAATTTTCCTTTCGCTTATTGAAAGTGAATTAAAAAAACACGGATTAAACCCAACAAATTTGGGGAAGAATAATTGGAGTTTTATAAGTCCTTTAAAACCAATAAAAGAAATAATGGATACTTGTGTTGCTGCAATAGTAATTGGATTAGAAAGACATCACAGTTTTATTGGTTATGAAAAGGAGTTTTCAAAAGGCTCTAAAGAATTAATTCATAAATATAGTTCATCCCCTTGGATTCAAATAGAATCGGGAATGGCTTATCAAGCTGGTTTACCCATATTAATATTAAAAGAAGACAAAGTCTATGGTGAAGGAATATTAGACCCACAGATAAGTGATTCCTTTGTATTTGAATTTGAATTAAAGAAATTACAAAAAAAAATATCTCCAGAACTAGAAGAAATTATTCGTAGTTGGGTAAAACATTTTAAAGGATTGAAATAATGGCAATATATACAAGTAGTTACCTGAAAAATCTTTCGCAAAGGAAAACGGTGCTTTTCAGTAGTCAAATTCTAAATGAAAGTAAAAAGACTCATACAAGTTTTGATATATTTCTTTCTCATAGTTTTCTTGATAACGACGAAGTTGAAGGTTTATATATTTGAATTAAGTAACCAAGGTTATTCTGTCTATGTTGACTGGATTATTGATCCTGAGTTAGACAGAAATAATATAACAAAGAAATCTGCAACCTTAATTAGAAGCAGGCTAATACCTATGTCAAAAAGTGATTATACTCCAAATTCATATGTTGAAGTTGAATATCTCTCACTTTATCCTTTTATTAAAAAAATTAAAACAAGAGGTTTAGGCGAAAAACTATTTGTAATTGAAGAAACTTAAAATATATAATTTTTGATGTTTGGTTAAAACTTGGCAACCAACCAAAAGCACAAGAAGCAAATATTTTTTAATAAAAATCAGGAATCAAGGTCAAACAATGAATCCCTTGTTAAACGGAACTGGAGGCAGTTTTAAAAAAGAAATAATTTGTAGTTTAAATCACATATATTTACTTTCTGACTAACAAAATAAAGCTCGTTTTTGATGTTAGGCACAAATTTAAAACAACACGATGAGCAATTTACTTTATTATCCTTATATAGATGTTCCTAGAACCGATTGGACACTTAGAACATTGCTGTACTATGACAACATAGGCTCAATAGTACCTCAGGAGTATTTTTACAACCCAGAAAGAAATTATGACGAATTTATGCTAGAACTAGTGCGCAGCGAATTAGTGACCCCAATAAATCCAATTGAAATATTAGATAATCCATGGGATGTTACAAGACCTTTTGTTGAGCTTATTGAAAATAATTCTGAAGAACTTATAAAGGCTCAAAACAGATTCAGAGAAGGATATCACGGAGGTATACATGGTGACAAATTTTCAAAAGAGAATATTCATGCAGACAAATTTGACGAAAATATATTTTATAATTTAGAGCAATTAGGCTTGGCTGAAAAAGCTGAGGGACGTTGGTACTCTGTTGAAAAAAAAACAGCGAATAACCTAATGAGCTTTTTAGCTACAATCATCAGCGCCAAAACTAATAGACTCCCTGTTACTGACTATGTTCGTTCTTTTTCGTATAAAAATTCCTTTTATCAAGAACAACAAAAAAGAGAAACAATCTTAGCAAAATTAATTCCTTTTCCGGAAGAAATAGATTTACGAGGACTTTTAAGATTCAAAGAACAACATTCGGTGCTTTTAAATTCTTTTAGAACGAGAGTTGAATTAATTGTTCTTGATCCAAATATCACGGAAGGTAGCGCACTTTTTCATAAGCATTTAGCTGAATTGCTTGAAAGGAAAGAAGAGCTATCAGTGAGAATGAACGAAAGTGGGTTTAAGGGTGTAATATTCGGAACTGTCTGCGGTTTAATTGGCGGTTATCAAGGACTTGCAGCAGCATCGACAACAGGAGCATTTATTGGTGCGTTACCTGGTTTTGCCAACGCTGTTTATTCAGCGCTCCAAATAGAAAGAGCAGAAAATATATTTGACCAAAGCGGCCTTAAATATTTAGCACTTGCTGATAAAAGAATAAGACGTTAAATAAAAACCAGTTGCTAACAGCTGAGGTTTCATTGCCTGCGCAGCAAGAACAATGAAATCTGTGTTGAACGGAAAAGGAGGTAGTGTTAAAAAATAATAAATGTAGTTAAATAGCATATATTTACTTTTTAATTAATAAAAATAAAGTTCATTTGAAGGTTATTAGACATACTGACGTTATGCCTAATGTTACGTAAAAACCGGAAAATTCAAAATTCTACTATATTTAAAACATGAAAAATTCATTCGAAAATATTGAGAAATTTATTAAACCATTTCGAGAAATGCAAGAAAGGTTAAAACCTGTCATAGAAATGCAGAAAAGAATGGAGCATGTAAACAAAATACAGAAGACGTTTGAAAATATGAATACAATTTATGCTTCTGTTCCAAAATTTAATAATGTTTTTTTAGAGCAATTAAAATCTTTTCAAGAGATTGGAAATCGCTTAAAAGAATATGAAGCAAAAACACCAAACTATTTATTACTAATAGCCCAAAACGGCTGGTATATGGAATTAGATTGTGAAATGAAATTCCCTTCCGAAATTGCTAAAGATTTTACCGAAGATAGATTTGATTTTGCAAATGAAAAACTGACAAATTATTATACTGAAAATCTTGATAGAATTTTCACGGAAATTTCATCAAGACATGCTAACAGAAAAGAAATTTTTGAACAAATTTTATCAGCTTTTCAAAGAAGTGAATATTATACAATTATACCTTGCATATTATCACAGGTTGATGGTGTTTGTTTTGACTTTACTAAAAAGAAATTTTTCATAAAAGAAAAAGACAATAAATATTTACCTCAAATATCATCTGAATTAGAAAAATCTGTTGGAAGCTTTTTGAACATTTATTTATCACCATTACAAAATCAAACGCCCATAATGGTTCAAGAAAAACAAATATCAGAATTCCCTTGTAAATTGAATCGCCATGAAATATTACATGGAATAAATGTTGATTATGGAACTAAAGAAAATAGTTTAAAAGTAATTTCTCTTCTAAAGTATATTTCAGACTTGTTAATGGAGATTGACAATAAACACTAGGCATAACATTTGCTACAATTGATTTGGGCAATTGGCTTTATGGGAAATGGTTTTGTATTTGGGATGTTTAGGCAAATCCGAAAATAAGGCTTTATTAAACTCCAAAACCACTTGTAGCAAGGGAATGTTAATGGTAAGCTAAAAAAAACGATAATGAAAGAACCATTCGTTAAGGGAAAATATTCCAAAAGACATCATTATATTCCTGTATTTTTTCTCAAAGGTTTTGCGGATGATGAGGGACTAATTTATATTTATGATAAAGTTAAAGATTCTATTTTATTGAAACAAAAACCAGAAAGTAAATTCTATGAAAAAGACTTAAATAATTATAAGACAAGAGACGGAATTTTATTAACAATTGAAGAGCCTTATTATACACCATTAGATACAAGATTATCACCAATTTTTTCAAAAATACAATCAGGAGATATAAATCAAACTTTAACTGCTCTTGAAAAATTTGAAGTTTTATATTTCATAAATCACTTATTTTGGAGGTCTCCACAATCAAATAAACTTTTTATTGAACTTGTAAACAAAGAAGGTCTATCAAACAAATATTTTGGATTTAAAAACGAAAACGGTGAGAAAGTCGATGATAATCAAATTCCTGAAATAAAGACGCAAGTATTGCAAGATGTTGAAATCCAAAAAATGTTTAAACAGATGATAGCTTTATCAGATGGAAGTTTTGAAGAAAGTAAACGTTTATTTGATAAGTGGTATGTTATTACTTTGACTAATGAAGAATCAAGTTTTTTAGTTGGGGATTATCCATTTTTAATAAATAATTCTAACATATCAATGAATAATGTATTTGACGAAATGATTTTCCCATTATCAAAAAATAAACTATTGATATTATCTGATAAATCACCTAACTTTCTTGATGGAATACTTTTTACAAACATTAACTCATGTGTTATTGCCCAATCGAAAAGATTTGTAGCTTCGAGTAACGAAAAGCAATTAAAAAATGCAATTGAACACTATAAAGCTTCAATAGAATCGAATACAGAACAGAAAATTATTGAAGATACATTTAAGTTTATGTATCATCTATCAGAATATAAAGATCATGATGAATATATAAAGGCAGTTTTTTAAACTGTGCCCATAACAGTGCGCAAATTAGGATTGATTTTTTTAGACTTCAATCTGCACCGGATTTTTAATCTGATTGACCCAAATCTACTAAAACAATATCTACGAAGTATGGCTTTATATTTTTGTGCTCTAAGAACATTTTTTAACGCTTTTTACAACTCTGTTTTTTGAAAAGCTAAATCAAACTTCTTTTTCAAAGAGAAAAATAATTGTAGTTTAAATCATATATATTTACATTAAAAATTAATAAAAAAACGCAGTTTGAAGGTCATTAGACATACTGACGTCAACGATGATTATAATAAACGTATCTAAATCCAAACTATGAAAGAAGAACATAAAACATTGATTGAGAAAATAATAACCGAACTCAAAAATGTTGAAGGATTTATGCACATTAATCGATTTGTACTTTTTTTCGATCAGGATCATAAGTTAAGAATTGCTATTACAAAAATAATGGGAGATTTAAAGTTGATTGAGAGTGTTAGTTCAAATTATAGGTTAACAAAAGATGGTTGGGAGTTTACTTCGTTTGGCGATTTAGAGCAAAAAGAGACTCAACAGAAAGAACTTGGAAAATTAGAGCTTGAACTTGCCAAGTCAAATATTGAAGCAAATCAACTAAACAAAGAAGTTGCCGTAAGAAATCAAAAAAACGAAAAATCTAACAATATAGCTACTTGGATAAATGTCGGCATTGGAGTGCTAAATATTGGATTGTTAGCTTGGCAATTATTGCATAGTAAATAGAAAAAAATAACAGCTAACATTTGCTACAACGGATTTGGGTCATAGGCTTAATGGAAAGTTGGTTTTGCGCTTGGAAAGATGGGCAAATTCAAAGAATGGGCTTAAATTAGTGTCAAATTCCCTGTAATAACGGAACGTTAGTTAGAATTATTACAAACAGACGTATAAAATGAACATAAGCAATATAGAATTTACTAAGGAAGATGTTCTCTATTCAAAAATCGGATCGGCACTTATTTCTGCTCAAAGAGTTGAGTCTATTGCCGGAAAATTACTAGAATTGTTTATTCAACTCCTGAAAAAAATAAATTTTTCTCAATTCCTGTTTCTATTATTCGCAATCGGGCAAAATTGCCACCACCTTTACCCGACCGCGCTGATATACCACAATCGCTAGCGCAGTTTTTTAAACTGTGCCCACAACAGTGAGCAAATAATGATTGATTTTATCCGCTTACAATCTGCGTCGGTTTTTTAATTTGATTGACCCAAATCTATGAAAAAGGAGTTGTATAGTAAGTTTAGGATTAAGGATTATATTTGTAGAGCTATAATAGAATTTATTTAATAATCTGTATAGTTATTTCAGGACGGGGCATGGATTTTACATCCTATTTTTTGTAATTTTATTTAAGTTTATGTAAATAGCATAGTGTGTAATTCGCGAATTACACACTATACTATTTGTTGCTAGCTCAATAAAATTTTAAGTTTGAGGTGTTGTCAAATCTATAATCACAATGCAGTGGTATGAAATCCTAATAGTAATACCAGTTATAATAGTCAGTACATACATACTTGGTAAAATTTGCGAACAGATAAAGAACTGGTTTAAAAACAATATTTGGAAAAGTAGGAAAAAATGAAATAGGCACCGAGATGTTAGGTGTTTTTTGTTCGAGTTAGCTATTTAGGAGTCATCGCTCTTTGAAGTCTCTAAGTTCGCACTATAGCGTCTTCCATACTAGAAATACACATATGGTAGCAGAAAATTCCTGAGATATATTGCATTCCTAAAAATGCGAAAATTCCTGTTTTGGCACAACTTTTTTGTTATATTTGATACAACTAAAACGGATGTTTTTCACAAACTGACTTTAGCTGTAATTCTAAATCCAATTTTTCACCAAATTGAAATACAATCTAAAAAACACAACATATGTTGAATTTTTCAATAAACTAAATACATTTTTGGAAGTTATTGAAAATGAAAACAAAAGCCTTATTGAAATAAAAAAAGAAATAGATTTATTTTTAGATGAATACATCTATCCTAGTTCTGTTGTTTTTTTAGATATTTTTGATAAAAATAATTATTCAATTTTCAACAGATTTAAATCAAATCCAAAGACGGAACACTTAGAATATGAACGAATTAACCTTTATAATAAACTCACAATATTAATTGATTATCTATCGGTGATTGAGTATTTCGACAATCCCAAAGAATATCTAATTCTAAATAGCATAACTGAAAAATCAGACTTTTTATTAAATAAACTCAACAAATTGTTTAATGATAATTTTTACTTAATTAGTCTTGTTTTTGAATTAAATGATATTGAGTTTAGAGACGGAGAACCTAGAGAAATAGCTGAAAATTTATTCAAAAGAGGATATCTTATATTACAAGAAGAATATGGTAAATCTGATAATTCAAAAATATCTATAAAGGGCGCTAACTATATTGAAAGAAAAAACAAATCAAAACTCAAAGAAAATAACACAAAGAAAAAGAATACAGACTTAGATAGAAAATTAGATCAAATAACAGAGTATTTAATTAAATTAGGTTATGGACAGGAAATAATTTTTGAAGAAATTGAAGAATTGAGAGAGTTGCAATCAAAAATTTCGAAAAAATCTTGGAAACAACTTTTGAAAGGAAAATTATTTGATTTGGTAGTTGACGAAATTTTAAGTAAAGAAACTGTAAATCAAGTATTTGAATTCATAACAAATTCTTCAATAAAACTAATAAAATAAGCCCCTGCTGGCGCGAGCGTCTCGCTTGTGCCTACAATCAAAATCAATTAATAGCTATTTCTAAAACAGTTTGATCATTATTCCAGATGGCGCGGAATTACATTCCCCACTGGAGCTCGTTTGTCCACGTTCTCTGGTGCTTGATTGCATCGAGTGCCTACTTAAATAGTAGCGTTTGCAATGCGGTTAACGACAAGAAATTTTATTTTATACTTGGGCAGCTAATGGTGTTCTGCTCTTGCCCATAACTAAGCGAAACCGCCCACAGCTAATCGAAAGCTACCCGACCGCGCTGATATGCCACAATCGTTAGCGTATTTTTTAAACTGTGCCTACAACAGTGAGCAAATAATGATTGATTTTTTCAGCCTACAATCTGCGCTAGATTTTTAATATGATTTCTATAAAACTTAAATTTCAGAAAAAAAACCAACCTCGGTTAAGTTTTTTTAAGCGAGGTTGGTTTTTGGGATTTGTGATTGAATTTTGTTCTGTTTGATTTTAATTTCATCAGCCATCAGTTTTCTAAATACCCAATTTTCACCTGTTCCAGCAGCTTTACATTCTCTTCGATTGTATTTTGAAAAAACTCTGCCATAATTTTGGCTATATCACTGGAATGAATATCAACCGTATTTTTCTTTAATAATTTTCTTATTCTGAGAAAAAGGTCTTCATTTAATCGGGCAATTTTCCCCATGTCTCTTCCTAAGACTCTTGCAGCAATCCAATTTAGGTTGATATCTTTATCTCCAAAAAGGTCGTTATGGTTTTCATATATCTCATCGGCATACATGTCAAAAAAATGCTTCAGGATTTTACTGATGTCTTTGATGTCGTCGCGTCTTATTTCAGGACGTTCTTGAAAGGCAAGCAATTTGAGCAGTACAATTCCTGGTAAAGTGCAAAATTTAAAGCGGTGTTTTTCTTCTAGTTCAGCTTCCGGAAGCCCGGAATCATAAATCTCTTTGAAACCAGGCATATTGAGACTGGTAAGTCCAGTGCCTTCAATTGTTACATTAGATGGTTTAGCTTCGATTTCTCCAAAAGGCATTAAATCGATTTGTATGATGTTTTTCCATTTAAGAACAAAACCATTGCCTTTGTAAGGGATGAATCCTTCAATATTGATGAGATATTCTCTGAGGTCCGCATAGGTGTTTTTGTCATTTATAAAAACGGCAAAATCGATATCTCCGGTTACTCTGCTGGGAGGAATGTCATTTATGGCCGTCATCCAAACGTCACGTGCCACGGCGCCTACCAAATAGAAGTCTATATTATATTTATTCAGACCGTTTTCTAATGCGGTAAGCATTTCAGAAATATGAGGCTGCTGTTGTAATTGTTTAAAACTGATCTTGTAAATACTCATCGTAAATTTTTTGTGCGGTTTCTGTACATCTGCGGTCTCCTTTATTCATTAAATCGGCATAGGCTAGGAGCGGATGTACGGTGTTTGTGTTTTCTTGTTCGTCTGTCCAAAACTGTTTAAATACTGTAATATTGCCTTCTAAGTCCGGAACGAGGCGGTAATTTTTCATTAAATCGCTTCTTTCTTCGTTGGTGTATAGGGTAAGTTCCTCCGGACGCAAATAATTGGTGAGCAGATCACCTGCCGGTTCGCCACCCCAGATTGTTTTCCCTTTTTTAAGGGGAATATCTTTCCAGTTATAAAAATCTTCTTTATTGAGAAAACGAAATGTTCCTATCACTAACGTTGGCTTTAGGCGCTTTTCATATTCTAGTACCCATCTATCTAACAATTTTTTCTTGTGCTCCATCTGGAGTTCATTCTTGGTTAGCTGTATTAAAAAACCTTCCTCTTTTAAGCCATTGAATATGGTGTTTAAAGTGCCAATTCCGGTATCCGTTAATTCAGCAATTTCACGGTAGGTATTGTTGATACAATCCTTAATTAAAAATTGATAAATCACTTTTAAACCTGTTTTAGTAAAAGCTCTATTGGTTGTTTTATTTTTTAATTCAATAGGAGTATTGCCATCAATGTAGAGATAGATGTCATCTTTATTCAGGAATATATTACCATTAGCTTCTAGATAGGCAATATTTCTTTTGCGCAACTCTTCCTTTATCTTCGGAAATATACGTTGCGCGACAATAATAAAAGGATTTTTTGTAATAGCCAATTCTTCTATTTTAGCAAGATGTATGTTTCTAAGTTCTTTTTTAATTTCGGCATATAGTCCTATATTATGTTTATTCAAGTGCAGGAGTAGTTTTCCGTCAATAGCATTGTCATTGTTGAGCTCTTTCCACTCCGCATTAATAGTACCAGCCTTTTGGATGTTATTTATAGCGTACTGTATGATTTCTTTTTCATTCATCTGTTCGTTTATTTATATTGTTCACGTAAACGTGAACAACGATAATTAATGAACAAATATACGATTATTATCTTTACAAACAATAGCTAATGTACTAGGCTACAGTAACGAGATTACTATTCCAAAAAAAAAAATATTTGGATTAAAATATTTTTGAATTCGATAAAACGACAAGGGAATCAATAAAATGCAACTGTAAAATCGGTTATAGAATATCAGCACCTTTCTGATTTCCACGAATCTGACAATTGTTTCATTATTAAGGTTTTAGGTTGTTTTATCCATGGAGTTTTATCAAAATTTTGTAAATCAACAATCAGGAATCTACTTTTATTAGTTCTTCAATAAAATAGGAGGTAGGCATTCCCGTTTTGGAATAAAAAGCAGTAGCAAACCGTTGGGTACTGCTGAAACCAGCTTCTTCAGCTAATGCTTTATTAGTATAGTTTCTCAACATTTTATCCGTTTTCAATAATGAAATAATATAATCAATTTTTAGATCATTGATGTACTTTGTAAATTTTTTCCCTCTGTAATGATAAATTATTTTTGAAAGATATTTTGCATTTGAATCGAAAGCTACTGTAAGCTTGGCTGCTGTCAAATCTTTTTCGAGAAATTTTTTACCCTTTTCAAACTTTTCCAGTTGTTTCAACAGAGATGCAACAGTATCTTTATTAATCTCTTCTATTCCAGTAGATATATTTCTGGCTTCAACTTTAGTGGTAGCCTCACTTTTCTTCATTAGTTCCTCAAACTTTTGTTTGTATATATTCTTGTTCCTGATATGTCTGTAGGCAATAAATAGTAGAGATAAAAATAAAAAAGTTATTACGCCCGTAAAAATGAAGTCGTTGTACTTTCTCCTGTCTAATAAGTTTTCAATTTTTTTCTTCTGTTTCACCAATTCTTTAGTGTCATACTCTTTGTGAATTCTACTTGATAGATATTTAAAATTAGTATGTAAGATACTGTCCGCTTTAAGTAATCTCTCAATGTAATGAAGCTCGCTTTTCGGGTTATTTTTCGATTTATAATAGTTGATCAATAATTCGTAATTCTCGCGAAGATCGGGACGAATGTAACCTTTAGCTACAAAAATCTGATCTACTTTTATGAAATAGGGCAGTGCCATTTGGGGTTTCTTAAGATCCCAATAGCTTTTTCCGATATAGAAATATCCAACAGCTTCATTTGCAAAATCTTTGTTCTTCAATAGAGCAGGTAGTGAATAGGTTATTTTTTTAATAGCTGAAACATAATTATTTTTAGAATATTGATTAATCCCTTCCGAGTGAATAAAGTAGTGCTTCATTTCATCATTAGCCAATCTTTTTCCTTCTAGAATACCTTTCGCATTTGTCTCCGTGCAAAAACCGTAATCGCCAATTCTGTTATGGCAAAGCCCCAGCGAATGAAGTGAATTTAAATACGCTCTGGTATTTTCTTCTTTGAAATAAGCGATGCATTCTATGAATAATGATACTGCGTCATCATAAAATCCAAGATAGTATTTTATATGGGCAATACTATATTTCACTTTATAGGTTAAATACTTGTCATTAGTTTTAGAAATAAAATTATTTGCTACAAGATAGTTATCTAATGCGTAATTATGTTTTTTCTGAGCATAGAACATAATGCCCTTTGTAAGATATGCGGAACCGATTAAAGCATTATCCATCGATTTTTTTGCAGTATAAATCATACTGTCTGCATAGACCAGTTTTAAATTTTCGGGCGAATGATGAACATAATTTTTATATCCGTTTATGATCTTCTCTGGATTTTTTTCTGATTTAGCTTTATGTAAAAAAGATTGAAGATACAGTGATTGTGTTACACTGTCCTCTTCTAATGCTTTTATGTGTTCAAACAGATAATTATAATCCTTACTTAGAAGTGTATCAGGGATTTTAAATCCATTTTGCTGTGCACAAACTGGGTTCCCCAAGTAAAGAGATAGTATAAATAGATATTTTTTAATCATAGGTTAAAATAAGAAATGGGAACTATTTGCTCTACAAAATCCTTTTTGGGCACAGGGCAATGCTTTACAAAAAGGGCTTGGGGGTATTTTGCAAGAAATCTCCTCAAATGTAATCTAAACAATTGATAGTGATGTGCTTTTATCAAAAAAAGAGGTACGAATTTTTAGAAAATCCATACAATAATTCTTGAAAAACTATACATAATGTGTTGTAAGGTCTAAATTCGACCTCTAGCTTTGCATTGAATTCAAAAGCAAAAATATTTGGCATCGTGCCAGATTAAAGTTCTGCTTACCCGGGTGAAATGGACTGACGAATAAAAGTACTCAGTAACATTTAACACATTTTAATCATGAAAAATATTTCATTATGCCTACTGATTTTATCATTACTAATTATTTCCTGTACCAGTGACACTATTGATACTGCAGACAGTAATGCAGACAATGGTACTGATAGTAAGGTTAATAGCAAGGAATCAGAAAAATCAGCACGTCTAGTAGAAAACTTGACCCCTGAAAACCCGGCAAACGTTTATGATCTTGCCGGTAAGTTGCACAATGACCTACTGGAGACTTATTTGGCAGGGAACTATCAGTACAGTACCATTGCGCAAATTAGCGAACAGGTTGAAGCTATTGCGGCTGCGAATAGCGATGTGGCGCATTTAAATTTAGAACGGAACCTGCCTGCTAATGTTGAAGAGATACAAGAGATTATAAATAATCCGGAAGCCAAACTGGACGAGGCCATTGCAAACTCGTCCATGACAACTGCGGCAAAAAGTTGTCTTTCCGGTTTCATGAACGCTGCTCTTTTATGGGAAAACGAAGCGTATGGAGTGATCTATCAATCCATAATTTCGTATGAATCTTCTGTGATGACCAATAGTAATTTTAGCGATGAAGATAAGAGAATAATCCTCACTACAAGCTCTATCGTTAGATACTCACTCTACTATGATACGAAGCCGCCTTATGATGAGGATTGGGAATCAAATGTTGGTAACCGCGTTGGAGGAGTTAGTGGTGCTATCGATAATTCATATACTGCGATTAGCAGATCACTTATAACAGGGATCATGATCAATAATCTTGCAGCGGACTGATGATGCATCGAATCCTACGGATTGAAAAGGAAATAATATACGTGTTTACCGTGTTTTTGATCCTCTTCAATCTAGTTAGCCTTTATTTCATCGTAGACTTATTGAGCTACAATGAAATAGTTGGTTATCTCACAAATGGCGAGATAAAAAGTGCTAGCCCACGGAATTTAGCATTGCTGTTTTTCGGAGCCACAGCTTCAAATTTATTATTTATTTCAGTTACATGGATGGCTAGATTCTATTCTAAGGATGCTATCAAGACCTTCGAACCGAAATAAGGAAAAATTCATCCATTCCGTTTGTAATTCTTAAAAAAGAGAGCGCTTTGATAAACAAAAATTCAAAATACAGTCCTTTAGGTTTGGAAGCCCACATCGATGAAATGCTGAGCTCTAAAATTTCATTCCATGAACTAGTTAGGGGAGACTGCTTTTCGATATTGATCGTAAACTCAGGTTCTTTACATATTGAAATAAAAGATGCAAAGATTTATCTGTCTGTAAATGAACTTATAGTGATTCCTACAAGGACTTCTTTTGAAATTTTGCACCTGAGCGATCAATTGCGAATTTCCGTAGTATCATTTCCCTCAGATTTTATGTTTAAAAATAGTATAAGGAGACCGCCCATCGGATATTTTGAATTTTTTATTACAAAAAAGCCCGCCAAGGTTTCTCTTAAAAATAAAGATGCAGTACTACTGATAGATTTGTTTAAATTGATAGATAGTAAAAGGAGAAGTTCAGAACAGCATGCTTTTAAAAATGAAGTATTACTTTTTAGTTTTAATCTGCTACTCTATGAGTTGGCAGGGCTATATAGCAGCTACTCTTGGCCCATTAAAATTAGGCACAGCAGAAAAGAAAAATTGGTCATACAGTTTTTTAGAATTTTAGAAATGAATTGCAAGACGCAACATAGCGTAAAGTTTTATGCGGATGCTTTATTAATTACGACAGGTCATCTTACTAAAACGGTTAAAGAAGTAACTGAAAAAACAACGAAGCAATTTATTGAAGAGGCCATTGTTCTTGAAGCAAAGATCTTACTTCAAGACAACGACTTGACCATTTTGGATATTATTGAAGCATTGCAATTTTGTAGTGCTTCATTTTTTAGCAATTTTTTTAAAAAATATACTTCCATGTCCCCATCGGAATATCGTTTAAGATTAAATAGTTATTGAAAAGTGTAAAATAGGTTTTGATAGGGTTAGCAATATTCTGGAGGTCTTGAAGAGGAGGGTGCGGTCGACAATCAGTCAATCGTACTATTTACTAAATAAAAGTAAGAAGCATGAATCAGACCTATCTTTTAGAATGGCTAGATTTACTGGTAACTTTCACCCTGAATCCTAGCAAAACGGATGTTACTAAAATAACAGCAGTCCAGTCAAAGACAATTATTGAAAAGACAAAAGAGCAAACACTATTTATTCAATCCCAATTCAAGATCAAGGTTTTTTCTCTTAGCAAGGAAAAGCAAATTAAGATTATCGTTGGGAACTATCATTCCTCCTTAATAATTTTCTTAGATAATGCTATCGAGAGAAGTCACACAGTTGAATTTGAGCGGTTTGATTTGAAGCAAGTTATAAATACGTTAATCACGTGTTTTGATGAGTTGTTATCTTTTATAGAAACTCGATTTTCAAATTATTTAAGTTTAGATATGCGGGTACCAGCGACCTATCTTCTTATATCGAAAAAAAAACTTAAACAGAGAATTGACAAGTTGAAAAACAGCTCCACTTCTGCTATAAATGGTCAAATGGCTACAGGGATACTTTTCGATAATTTGTATTCTTTTGTAAACTCCAAAAAAGATAGAAAGGTCACATTCCGACACGTGCTGTATAGGGAGCAATTAATCAAAGAATTACAATTACTAAAAATTCTGCAGAATGAAGACCAGACGAATTCCGCATTAGACGAGATTTTAATTTACATGAACTTTAATAGCAGAGCCTTTATAAACTATTTCACGCAGCGTGTTGCAGACAAAATAAATTGCTGTGAAAGTACCGCTGGAAAGATAGAAAGCCTTTTGTTTCATTTTAAAGAATTCAGTCAGATTCATTGTAAAGATGGGGTAATCCTAAACCCGCATCATCAAGATTTAAAAACAGTGCTAAACGAATGGTTTAAGCATGAAATGACCTATCTCGAGAAGCAGCAGCATTTTTCAGTTGTTCCTTTGCACAGTATGGATAAAAAACAGCATCAAACTATCACAACTGATAAGACCAACGAAAAAGTTTTATGTAAACTCTCAACAGACCAGACTGCGTTAATATTACGGGCCTCTGATGAATTAAAAATTCTTATTGCTAAATCAATGAACCATGTCTTTAAAACAATAGTCCCATTCTTATCGACCCCTAACAAAGCCGACCTTTCTTACGATTCCATGCGTAGTAAATCTTACGTTGCAGAAGAGAGAGATAAAGAATTGGCCATTAATGCGCTGGAGTGTATTATAAAGAAAATAAAATCGTATTAGTAAGGCTTACATTGGACATTAATTTATTCAATAATTCGCTCTCTATAAAATCAAAATGAGTGGTAATTATTGATCATCCAATTTATTCTAAAGTCTGTTTTCAAGATATCTTAAATTTTTTTTTCTCTTTTTTCTATTGATTTTACTAGGGGTCCAATGGGTACAATAAGCCTGTAATAAATAGTTGGACTTGTAGGGATTTGTAAGCTATCGTTTCTTTACCCTGTGATGATAAACATCCGGATTTGGGATACGTTTCAATTGTCCGTGATGAAAGAACTAATGTAGAACGATAAAAATGAAGCGCGTATGTTTACAAACATTTCATGGGGCAATTATACAGTTGTAGTTGTCCTGCTATTGGCAAGTTGGTATTTATTTGTTGGATTGCGATTTTACTTTGCAGAGATTAAAGGCATCGTAACCGGAAAACGGAAACTTCAATTCCGTGGGGCTAGAGGGGAATTCGATGCAGCATCAGATCCTGATTTAAGGTATCTGGATTTTGAAATTAATACAGAGGAATCGGAATCTGCTGCATCGGATACTATCTTCCAAGAAGTAGATGGGCTGGTGAAACAATTAAAAAATGTGATTAGCGATGCAATCCAAAGAAAGCTGATTAAACAGGAATTCGAAGATGATATGCGATTAGCTCTCGCAGCATATCCATTGTTAAGGGACTCTCCTTACCGCTCCTCGGTAGATGAATTGATTGTTACTGAATGCGAAAGACAGGGAGCTGTACTGTTGACTCAACAGGAAGTAAGAGCCTTATGGAATGAAAAAATCTAATACAACATTGCGGAGGAAATGCCCCTGTCCGTCTCATGCGGTATGGTTCTATGTGACAGGAAAGAGAATTGAGACAGTGGCGAAACCTTCGCTTTTTTTATCTAATTATTTGAATTTTAAAATAAGGTGTTATGAAAAAGTGTCCCTTGAATATTAGAAAATTTACCCAACAAAAAATCGGTGTTGCCATTACCGCTCTGGTAGTGCTGAGCGTTAGTTACCAGGTCTATGCCCAAGACGGCGTTGCAGGAATTAATGAGGCCAATCAACTGGTGCGAAGCTACTTTGATGCAGGGACCGAACTAATGTATGCTGTTGGTGCCATATTGGGATTGATAGGTGCGGTCAAGGTATATCAAAAATGGAATGCGGGTGATCCTGATACCGGAAAAGTGGCTGCCGCCTGGTTTGGAAGCTGCGTTTTTCTGGTTGTTGTGGCAACTGTAATTCAATCCTTCTTCGGGATTTAGCTTTAGAACAAAGAATTCTTAAAAATATTCTAATGAACAACAGCGTCTATCAAATCAATAAAGGCATTAATCAAAGTATTCAGTTCAAGGGTCTCAAGGCGCAGTATATTTGGTATTTAGGTGGTGGAATTGTACTGCTTATGATTCTTTTTTCTGCTATGTACATTGTTGGTCTGCCATCACTGGTCTGCGTCGGTATCATCGGTGGTTCAGGAACGCTATTGGTTCTTAAAATTTATAAAATGAGTCATAAATACGGCGAGCATGGTATGATGAAAGCATTAGCCAAAAGACAGGTGCCTACGGCTGTCAGGACGCAAAGCAGGAAAATTTTCAAAATGGAAAAATAGCATTGGTTCAAAAATTAGAAACAGGTAAATAGAGTGAAAGATGGAAAAGAGAATGGATGATATTTTACCGATTATGGATGTGGAACATGACTGTATCTTGTCCAAACAGGGCGATGTGACCGTGGTATTCAAGGCAGAGTTACCAGAGATTTTTACCTTGTCAGACCAGGAGTATGAAGCATTCCACCAGACGTGGCTTAAGGCAATAAAGTTACTGCCAAAGTTTAGCGTGTTCCATAAACAAGACTGGTTTATTGATAGCAAGTTTCAGGCTGATTTCACCAATGAGGACACCAGTTTCCTTACACGCAGTAGTGAGCGTTTTTTTAACGAGCGTCCTTTTCTGGATCATTTGTGCTATATTTTACTGACCAAAAAACCGGCAGGCAGGAAAACATCCAGTTCCTTGTTTTCTAATTTACTCCGGAGTTCAATAGTTCCCGAAGAAACATTAAAGGCACAGCTGCGTCAGGAATTTATAGATAGTACGGGGCAGTTCAGGCGAATATTGGAAGACAGTGGTTTTGTGAAATTAACGAGGCTTGGTGATGACGAGCTCAGAAGCCATAGCAGAAAGATTGGGATTATAGAACGGTATTGTTTTCTTTCTGAAAAAGAAGACTCTTTTATTTTTAAAGATATCACTTTCAACGACGGTTTGCAGGTAGGAGATAAACATTGTCAAATTTATACCCTGGGTGATGCAGCCGATCTGCCTGCGCTTTGCGGTTCCAGGATCAACTATGACCGGTACTCCACCGACAAGACCAAATTTAGCATAGGCTTTGCATCCACACTAGGACAACTGCTTTCCTGCAGTCATATTTATAACCAGTATATTTTCGTAGAGGATGCTCAAAAAACGTTGCAAAAGCTAGAAAGTAAAAGATTACGATTGCAATCCTTATCGGCCTATAGCAGAGAGAATCTAATTGCGCGTGATGCTACCAATGACTTTCTGAACGAAGCGATTAGCCAGCAACGCTTACCAGTAAAGGCCCATTTTAATGTATTGGCGTGGACAGAAGATAAGGAAGAACTAAAAGATATAAAAAATAGGGTTTCTTCGGCACTGGCACAAATGGATGCCGCTGCCGAGCAGGAAACCGTTGGAGCTGCCCAAATTTTTTGGGCTGGTATTCCCGGTAATGCCGCCGACTTCCCGATGAATGACACCTTTGACACGTTTGCCGAACAAGCGGTCTGTTTCCTGAATATGGAAACGGGCTACCGTTCATCGCTAAGCCCCGTTGGGATACGTTTGGGGGACCGTTTGACGGGTAAACCCGTGCATGTGGATATCAGTGATGAGCCGATACAAATGGGAATATGTACCAATCGAAATAAGTTTATACTCGGACCCTCCGGAAGTGGTAAATCCTTTTTTACCAACCACATGGTGAGAAGCTATTATGAACAAGGAACTCATATTGTACTCGTGGATGTGGGACATAGTTACAAAGGACTGTGTGATATGGTGGGTGGGTATTATTTTACTTATGATGAAAAAAATCCCATCCGTTTCAATCCCTTCTATATCAGCGAAGGGGATAGCCTGGATACGGAAAAAAAGGAAAGTATAAAAACCTTACTGTTGGCGCTGTGGAAAAAAGATACTGAAACCTTTAACCGAAGTGAGTATGTCGCATTGTCAAATGCACTACAGCTCTACTATGAAAAACTCGAAGCAAACAAAGAGCTGTTCCCTTGTTTTGACAGTTTTTATGATTTCCTAAAAGGGGATTTTGTCAAGGTGTTAGAAGGGGATAAGGTAAAGGAAAAGGATTTTGATATCAATAATTTTATGTATGTATTGCGCCCCTATTATAAAGGAGGCGAATTTGACTACCTGCTTAATGCCACGGAAAATCTTGAATTATTAAGTGAACGATTTATTGTGTTTGAGTTGGATAATATCAAAGATCATCCGATACTTTTTCCGGTGGTGACGATCATCATTATGGAGGTCTTCATCAGTAAAATGCGTAAGCTCAAAGGAGTCCGTAAAATGATATTAATAGAGGAAGCTTGGAAGGCTATTGCTAAGGAAGGTATGGCGGAATATATAAAGTACTTGTTTAAGACAGTAAGAAAATTTTTTGGGGAGGCAATAGTGGTCACACAAGAGGTAGAGGATATTATTTCATCTCCTGTGGTGAAGCAAGCCATCATCAATAATAGCGATTGTAAAATATTGCTGGACCAGAGCAAATACCAAAATAAATTCGACCAGATTCAGGAATTGCTGGGACTTACGGAAAAGGAAAAAGCTTTGGTGCTTTCGGTGAATAAAGCCAATGACCCTGATAAAAAATACAAGGAAGTATTTATCTCCTTGGGAGGAATGCTATCTAAAGTGTATCGTACCGAAGTATCCCTCGAAGAATATTTGGCCTATACTACAGAAGAAACAGAAAAAGTAAAAGTGCAGGCCTATGCTAAGAAATTTGACGGTGACATCAAAAAAGGGATAGCGGCACTGGCTAATGATTTGCGCGCGCAAACTTGAGGATGAAAACACTGCAGCATAAATAAAAAATGGAAACTAAACTAACGAATTATGAAAGCAAAGAAAAAAATCATAGTCAGCTTACTGTGCTTGTTGCTCCTAAGCACTCCTGCAAGACCGGCAGCAGCCGTTGCTGCTTTTCCAATAATTGGATTGATTAAAGAGGCAGTAAAAAGAGTGATACTAGCTATTGATCTGCGGATCCAAAGGCTGCAAAACAAAACGATATGGTTGCAGAATGCCCAGAAGAAATTAGAAAATACGCTCTCCAAATTAAAACTGGATGAGATCTCCAATTGGACACAGAAACAAAAAGATTTGTATAAAAATTATTATGATGAACTGATGAAGGTCAAATCCATCATTACCTATTACCAGCGTATCAGGGACATCACTCAAAAGCAGGTGCGGCTTGTGAAAGATTATGAAAGGGCCTGGAAGCTGTTTCAGCAGGACGATCATTTTAATGCGACCGAATTAGACTATATGCAAAAAGTATACTCCGGTATATTAAATGAAAGCATGAAAAATATCGACCAGATCTTTTTAGTTCTGGATTCTTTTACCATACAGATGAGCGATGCCAAAAGGCTTGAAATCATCGATGCCGCAGCGGACAAGATTGATGCCAACTATGATGACCTTTCACTGTTCAACAGGCAGAACATCCTATTAAGCCTTCAAAGAGCGAAAACGAAAAACGATGTGAATGCAGTAAAGCAATTTTACGGAATTCCCAATTAAAAAACTAACGTCATGAAAAAAATAGTGCTATTGCTGCTATTTGCAGGATTTTTAAATGGAAACAGTTACGCACAGGCAAAACAAAGAGAAGTACTCCTGAAACAAATTGCAGCGTTTAAAGTGTATATCGATTACGCGCAAAAAGGATATTCCGTCGCTCAGAAAGGACTGAGTGCAATAGGTTATTTTAAACGGGGGGAATTTAATCTTCATGCGGATTATTTTAATTCACTAAAAAAGATTAATCCGAAAATAAAAAGCTATACCAGAGTGGCTGAAATTGTATCACTTCAAGTAAAGGTTTTGAAAAATTACAGCCGCACCATAAAGCAAATCCGTCAAAATGATTTGTTTCACGGCGACGAAATAGCTTATATCAAAAGAGTATTGGGACGGCTGATTGAAAATTGTGATCGCACTTTAGAGGAGTTAATTTTAATAGTAACAGAAGGAAAGCTTGAAATGAAAGATGACGAGCGAATAAAGAGAATTGATACGTTGTATCAAAATATGCTGGAGAGTTATACTTTTTTCGAGGATTTCAGCAATCAAGCCAGACTGATGTCCATGTCAAGAGGCAAGGAGGCTACGGATGTTAAAACCAGCCGTGCGTTGCAGGGCTTTAATAATAATTTACCATGAAGAGGCTACTGATTTTAGGAATCATTCTTATGGCGATGTTATTCCCATCCAGAGTTTCTGGGCAATCACAGGAAATACAGCAGTTGCTATTGAATATCGAAAAGCTGGCGCAGTTCAAGCAGATTCTGAAAGATATGAAAAAGGGGTATGAAATTCTTAATGGAGGATACAACACCGTTAAAAAACTATCCCAAGGAAATTTTAATATTCATGAAACATTCCTGGACGCGCTGATGCAGGTAAGCCCGACGGTTCGAAATTACAGAAGGGTTGGTGATATTATCCAGTATCAGCTGCTTTTGGTAAAGGAATACAAGACCGCATTTAACCGCTTTAGGAAGAGTGGCAATTTCAATGCGGACGAAATTGGCTATCTCGAAAAGGTGTATGCCAAACTGTTTAAGCAGAGCTTAAGGAATCTGGACGAGTTAACCACCGTGGTTTCTGCCAATAAATTGCGAATGTCTGATGAAGAAAGACTGGCAGCCATTGACAAGGTCTATGCTGATATGCAAGATAAGCTCTTGTTTCTACGAAGTTTTAATAACAATACGTCAGTATTGGCAATTCAGCGAACAAAAGAACGCAATGATGTACAGGGAATGCGTAGCAGCTACAAAGTAAATAACTAAATACGTAATGACATGATAAAAAGAAGCAAGGCTGCATTATTTGCAGCCGCGGGGATGGTATTGCCTATTGCGAGCCATGCACAGGGCTTGGCGAATGATATGAACAGTCTGCATGGTGTGCTGGACCAATTATATGACGAGATGATGCCTTTATGCAATAATCTCTTGGGAGTTGGACAAGGAATCGCAGGATTTGGAGCTATCTGGTATATTGCCTCCAGGGTTTGGAGACATATTGCTAACGCTGAACCGATCGATTTTTATCCGCTTTTCCGTCCCTTTGTGATTGGATTCTGCATTATGATTTTCCCTTCGGTGTTGGATATGATCAATGGCGTTATGAAGCCTACTGTTACAGCAACCGCTTCGATGGTTGAAGGTTCCAACAAAGCTATTGCACTACTGCTTCAAAAAAAGGAAGAAGCAATCAAAACAACGGATGCGTGGCAGATGTATGTTGGTGAAGATGGAAGCGGAGATCGGGACAGATGGTACAAGTACACGCATGATGATGCCAACCCTTCTGATGAGGGCACCTTTGAAGGAATAGGCAATGATGTAAAGTTTGCGATGTCCAAGGCTTCATTCAATTTTCGCAATTCCGTTAAGGAATGGATGAGTGAAGTAGTAATGGTTCTTTTTGAAGCGGCCGCACTTTGTATCGATACACTTAGAACCTTTCAGCTTGTAGTGCTGTCTATTTTGGGACCACTGGTTTTCGGCATATCAGTTTTCGATGGTTTCCAACATACATTGACAGTGTGGCTGGCCCGCTATATTAATATCTATCTATGGCTTCCGGTGGCCAATATTTTTGGCAGTATCATCGGAAAGATCCAGGAAAAGATGCTACAATTGGATATCGGACAGGTCAATGATTATGGGGATACTTTTTTTAGCAGAACCGATATGGCTTATCTCGTGTTTATGATTATTGGAATCGTGGGTTATTTCACTGTGCCCTCAGTCGCTAATTATATCGTGCATGCAGGTGGTGGTGGGGCTTTAGGTCAAAAAGTGACCAGTATTTTCAGTAACACTACAACTTCAGCTGTTAATACAACGATCGCTGGTGCGGGGATGGTAGGGGACGCTATGGGTAATGCTGCTGGACGTATGTCACAAACCATGTCTGGATCAGGTAGTTCCGCTCCTTACTTCAAAGACAAGGAGAGTTATATGGGAGATAAATTAAAAGGGAATTCTTAACGGCTAAAAAAACGCATTATGTTTAGCAAAATGAAAAATATTGACACGGCCTTTCGGCACGTTCGCGGCTTTACGATGTTGGTGGTAGGGGGAAGTATTGTCATGAGCTGTTTTGCCCTTTACAAAAGTTTCAGTCTGGTATCACAAATGCAGGCTAAGGTCTATATACTGGCTAATGGTAAAGCATTAGAAGCGTATGCTTCGGACAGAAAAGACAATATACCGGTCGAGGCAAGGGATCATGTGATGACCTTTCACAAGTTATTCTTTACCCTCGATCCGGATGATAAAGTGATAAAGACTAATGTAACCAAGGCACTTTATCTGGCTGACGAGCGTGCCAAACGAATTTATGATGATTTGAAAGAGAACGGGTATTATGCCGCTATAATTTCAGGAAACATCAGCCAGACCATACAAGTGGATAGCGTTACAGTTGATATCAATACCTATCCGTATCCTTTTCGATGTTATGCCACTCAAAATATTATCAGAACGACCAGTATGACGCACCGCAGTTTGATAACAGAAGGAAATCTTCGCAATGTTTCCCGCAGTGACAATAATCCGCATGGCTTTTTAGTCGAGCGATGGAATACTATCGAGAATCGGGATTTAAGTACCGAAAACCGAAAATAATTAACGCTGCTGATTATGCTATTTACATGTAAAAGAAACAATAAAAAAGATTCCGTTACTGATCGCTTTAAGGGGAATCTGCTACAGGAATTTGATGACGCCAGTCTTCGGCTGCAATATAAGTGCGCGCACTGGCTGGAACGCAAAACAGCGCATTTGTCAGGTAAAAGTTGGATCGTGATTCTAATCAGTTTCACCCTGTTTACGAGTAGTTACTGTATTTACAGGATTGTTGCCGGTTTTTCGCAAGCCACAACAAGTAGTATAACTATTACACCAATTACGAAACCAACAAATATTCTGCAAATGAGAAAACAAATGATCGACAGTAACCTTTCTATTAGTAAAATCGAATTGGAGAGCATTGTTCACTTTCGCCAGTACATCGATAGTTTGGGTCGCAGCCCGACAGGGAAAAAGTTATACGACAGTATCATGCAATGCCGTCCTGGATTGCTGGACAGTCTTTCAATAGTAGAAAATCAGTATCACTCACAATTTAAAAATTAAGATCATGGAAAAAAAAATGAAATCACCAAAAATGCTAAAACAACGCAAGCTATTTTTAGTAATGCCGCTATTGGTACTGCCATTTGTCACTATTCTGTTTTGGGGATTGGGCGGTGGGAAAATGGAAGCTGCGAATGGGTCGTTAGTTGATAAAGAAGGATTTAATATAAAGCTTCCTGATGCAAAGCTAAAGGAAGATGTTGATTTGGATAAAATGAGTTACTATGAACAGGCAGCACTTGACTCTACAAAGCTAGAGGAACTCATCAGGAAGGACCCAAACTATCTTGGTCCTGCTTTTCCGGGAGATTCAATAGAAGCTATTAATGGCACTTCTTACAATCGCAGCAGTTCAAGAAAAGGGAGTACTGGCTTAAATACGGCTATGTATCGTGATCCAAACGAAGAAAAGATTCATGAAAAGCTGGAGGCACTACAAAGAGCCATAAATTCCCCTGTCACTCCAACGCAAAGCCCCGATTTTAATAACGATGCAAAAGGAAGTACAAGCGCAATGCATTCCGAGGATGTTGACAAATTAGAAGAAATGATGGAGTCTATGAACGGTCAGAACAATGAGCAGGATCCTGAATTGAAACAGCTTAGCGGGATGCTTGAAAGCATATTGGATATTCAACATCCTGATAGGGTACAGGAAAAATTGAAAAAGGTTTCCCAGGCGCAGCGAGGGCAGGTATTTGCCATCACGACTCAAACAAAGGAAGATAATATTTCTTTGTTGCAAATTACGCCAACAAATCCTGTTGACAGGCAATCCAAAGGCAATGGCTTTTATTCATTAGAGGATCCTGTAAGTGCAAACGATGATCAAAATGCAGTAGCTGCAGTGATTCATGAAACACAGACGATTGTAAATGGTTCGACAGTGAAACTAAGGCTTACCAATGCTGTTTTTATTAATGGGATTGAAATTCCAAAGAATAATTTCTTATTTGGAATCGCTTCCTTAAAAGGGGAAAGACTAATCATCAAGATAAATAGCCTGCGATATGACAATTCCTTATTCCCAGTTGATCTATCGGTTTATGATATGGACGGACTCAGCGGAATCTATATTCCTGGAGCAATTAACCGGGATGTTGCCAAGGAATCTGGAGACCGCTCCATGCAGACGCTGGGCGTTGCAACTCTTGATGATTCTTGGGGATCACAGGTAGCTGGAGTAGGACTTGAGGCAGCTAAGACGCTGCTCAGTAAAAAAGTGAAGCTTGTTAAAGTGGTGGTGAAGGCAGGCTATCAGGTATTGCTTCGCGATGAAAAGCAAAAACAAAAGGATTCTAATTAAAAACTAAATATTACTAGCTATGAAAAACTTCAATGTATTGGTTATGGTGTATTCAATACTCTTTACCATCGGTGCATTTGCACAGGGAACAAGTAAAAACCGCCTAACGAAAATTGAATCGGATTCTTTGGAGATTGGGTATTCAAAAACAACAACTATTGTATTTCCATATGCCATTAAAAGTGTAGATAAGGGCAGTCAGGATATACTCGTCCAGAAAGCCAAAGGACTTGAAAATATATTACAACTTAAGGCAGCACAGCAAGGGTTTGTTCAAACCAATCTTACGGTGGTTACTGCTGATGGCAAACTGTATTCCTTTGTTCTTAATTATGATGAGCAATCACCCCAATTGAATCTCTCCCTGAATGAGACAAAGCAGGAAGGACAGGAAATTTATTTTTCATCCGAAAGCAGGAACGAGCAGGAGCTAGAGGAATATTCCAAATTAGCGTTTTATGACAAGGGAAAGATACGCGGAGAAAAGGAAAATAAGTACGGTATCAAATTTCAGTTAAATGGAATTTTTATCCAAAATGATGTGATGTATTACAGGATATTGGTTGCAAACAACTCTACAATAAAGTATGATGTTGACCAGCTCCGCTTTTTTATTCGCGACAATAAAAAAGTAAAACGCACCGCTTCACAGGAAATTGAAATTATACCGGTACATATTCTCAATAATGTAACGAAAATTGATGAAGAATCAGAAAACACCTTTGTGTTCGCCCTTCCAAAATTCACGATTCCTGAGCAGAAATACCTTGCCATACAGCTCATGGAAAAGAATGGTGGTAGACATATGGAATTACAGATGCAGGACAAAAAGCTTTCAATGGTTACTGTTTTGCCCAAACTATAATTATTAATCATTTAAATTAAATAGTCATGAACGAGAAAAATTTTGAATACCTGCGCGATCAGGTAAAGTACACCGGTTTCGGTGAAGGATTAGAAAGTGAATTAAAGGATAAAATGCAACAGCAGACTCCAGGATTCACATTGAATCATGAGGCCTACTATGGGGAAGATGTTGCAAGGGTTTCCTTGAATTTTAAGAAGTCGGGGGAAAGTGATATGTATTTTTTTAATTCCTATAAAGTGGAATTGCAAAAAGACAATTCTAAGGAATCATTGGATCAGACATTTTATATCAATAAAGGAAGCAATATTACCATGAAGGAAGCCTATAATCTAATGGAAGGGAGATCTGTAAACAAAGACCTTACCAATAAAGAAGGAGAAGTCTACAATGCCTGGGTGCAGATGGATTTTAAACAAGCCGATACTAACGGAAACTTTAAACTAAACCAGTACCATCAAAATTATGGTTATGATCTGGAAGCGGCGCTTTCCAAACATCCAATCAAGGAATTGGAAAATGCTAAATTTAAAGATGATTTGATGGATTCCTTGAAAAAAGGAAACCTGCAGTCTGCTACTTTCTTAAAAGATGGCAATGAAATGAAGCAGTCTATTGAGGCTAATCCACAATTCAAAACAATCAATGTGTACGATAGCAATATGAAACGTATTGACAACCGCCAGTCTAAAGAGGAGAAGCAGTCTGAGGGAGAAACTAAGTCAATTAAACAGGACAGTAAAAGACAAAGTCCGAGTGCTGATGAAGATGGACCTGCAGTCCCGCAAGAAGAAAAAAAGAGAAAAAAAAAGCAATCTAATTCAATTTAGTTTGTGATGGAAACGTTAAAACCCTTATCCGATTTCTTTAAAGCAATTGAGAATGATTACCGAATTAGCATTACGCATATTGGTATTTATGTAGCGCTATTGCAGTTTAGAGTGGATAAGGGTTTTATTAATCCAATACAAGCGTACCGATATGAAATTATGGATATTGCCAAAATTTCTTCACCTAAAACATATTATAAATGTATGGGAGATTTAAACGAGTATGGTTATATTAAGTATGAGTCGACTCGTAAGCGAAACCAGGGGAGCACCATTTATTTCGTCGATCAGTAAATTATAACTGATCTTCCTATTCTTTCTAAATAGTAGCATTATGAAACAGTTTACTTTTGATGACTTGCCGAATATTATTGGGAAATTGTTTGTTAAGCTCGACAAGATTGAAAAGCTTCTCAAAGCAAGAAAAATCAGTGATGCAGATAAAAATGAAGAGCTGATGACAATTGAAGGCGCCGCTGAACTTTTAAAATTATCAGTGGCCACTATTTATACCAAAGTTTGTAAAAATGAAATACCAGTCAACAAGCAAGGCAAGCGGCTTTATTTTTACAGGACAGAATTACTGGATTGGATCAAATCGGGACGTATTAAAACTATCACAGAAATACAACAAGAAGTGGAACTGAAATTCAGCTCCACTAAATATAAGTAGCAAGGGTAAGACTACTATAGTCTTTGTTTTAAACTTATTCTACTAGTTGTTTCTCTCTTTTTCGAATCTATAATTTTAGTATATATCTGCGTTGTCTTTACGCTTTTATGCCCCAGCATTTTTGATATGGTAAAAATATCCGTTCCCGAGGATATCTGTAAGGTTGCATAAGTATGTCTGAAACAATGAAACGTAATGTGCTTAGTAATACCTGATCCTGCAATCCAAACCGGAAGTATCCGATCTACATCCCATTTCTTTAGACCTGCAAAAACTTTATCATTTTCATTTACTTTTGGTTCAAGGAGCTCAAAAGCCTCGTCAGGTATTGGCATTGTTTCCATACCTTCCGTTTTCTTTTGTTTAAACCTGATATAATAACCATCATTTTCAATGTATTCTATTTCCGACCACAAAAGTTTTGCAATATCAGAATATCGCAGTCCGGTTAAAATTGAAAACATAGAAATCTGATATACTATTTTATTAGAGCAAGGAGTTTCAAATAGTTTTTTTGCCTCTTCAAGGGTAAGGAAGTTACGCTGCGATTCTTGTTCTTTAATAGAATCTATACCAACATTAATATCGGTTCTTAATTTACCTTCTTTATACGCTTTTTTCAAAGTAGTTCTAAGCTTATTTTGATAGGACAAGCCTGTGTTTCTAGACAATGTTTTTCCATTACCTCTTAATTTTTTAGCTGTTGACAGGTACTCTTTATAATCTTCCATTAATGGAATAGTAATATCCTTAAAACAAAGATCGTGTCCTTCAAGGAATGCCTCAAAATGCTTAATTGCACAATTCCAAATACTGAGATTATTGCCGATTTTTTTTTGCCCTAACTTCTTAAAATATTTCATAAAAGATTCACGACCAATGGCTTGTATTTGTAATTGCTCTTTTTCAAATTGAGTGTATATCCTTTTTTTACTAATTTCATTTTGTCGTCTTGTCTGAATCAGCTCTGCTATATGGCGGTTTTCTACATTTGAAATTTTTTGAATTTGATTTTTTGGCTTTTTGAAAAGATATATTTTTAAAAATTCACGCCTGGTATACTTATTACTTGCAGTATCCAAAATAGGAGGATAAAAATCCAAATAAAGAGATATCCTTTCCTTTGAAATATCTTTTTGCCTCAACGTCACATTACTCTTTTCCATGGCCTTTCATATTAAATATTAAATCGATATCATTCTTCGCAACATAATTAAACTTGCCTACTGCATACTTTGATATGCCTTGTCTCTGAATTAGCATATACAATGCTCCAGGAGATATTCCGAACTTTTGCTGTATCTGTGTTATAGAATAGCAATTCTCCAATCCTGGAAATTCTTGAATTGGGCGGAGCATAGATTGATCCAGTGGAAGGGAAAAAAAAGTATCCATATCACATCGCCTTATAACTGTTCTTGTACCGAATTTTGCAACATCAAGTTCTCCTCTTGAAATGATTCTGTAAATTGTTCTTCGGCTTATGCCAAATAAAAGGCTTGCCTGGCTTACGCTTAGGAAATCTTTTACTTTTACTACTTCTAGGACAGGATTCTTGGCAATCTCAGTCTGCTTATCGCTTTGGGTGATCTTCGACTGCCTTGCGAGCGATTTGTAACCTTTGCTATTACAGCCCAATGAGCAATAGCGTGTTTTTGTTGTGCGTGCAGTAAATTCATTTTTACAGAATTCACAGATGCGCGTAATCTTAATGTTTGTACTCATAGAAATGTGACTTTAGGTGTCCCACTGTGACTATGTGTGTCTCTACGTGCCATAAATTGGCCAAAAAAAAATATTTTTTGTACCTCAAATTTTGAGGTACAAATGAGGTACAAATTTAATCAAAATAACGCATAACATCCAAAAGAAAGTATAAATAAAAACGAGTTAAAATATTGTTTATCAATACTTTAGCTCGTTTGTTTGTTGTTGTTTTGTGATGTTTTGTTCTGCTACTTTCCGATGCAGAAATTCGCAAATATATTTCCTAACAATTCATCATTAGTAACCTGTCCAGTAATCATTCCAAATTGATACAATGCTTCTTTAATATCTAACGCCATCAAGTCGCTGGAAAGATTCGTTTCAAGCCCGTATTTTACTTTCTGTATCTCGTCTAAAGCTTTTAGTAATGAATCGTAATGTCTTGTATTAGTTACGATTGTTTCATTATTTCGTAATGCACCGGTATTCACAAACGAGAGCAATTGATTTTTTAAATCCTCAACGCCAAGTTTTTCTTTTGCAGAAATAAGTAAGATTTCGGGAATTTCAGATTTTAGATTTTGAATTTCATTTTCTTCTAATTTATCGGCTTTGTTTCCAATAATAACAAGTGGTTTCAATGGAAATTGATTTTTAATTTTCTCCAATTCCACTTTCAACTTTAAACCGGATACTTTAAACTCGGAACTGTCAAAAAGAAAAACGACAACTTGCGCTTGTTCAATTTTTTCGAATGTTTTCCGGATTCCAATGCTTTCCACTACATCTTCGGTTTCCCGAATTCCAGCTGTATCGATGAATCGAAATCCGATGCCACCAATCACTAATTCATCTTCAATAGTATCACGCGTTGTTCCGGCAATTTCCGAAACGATGGCACGTTCTTCATTCAATAAAGCGTTCAAAAGGGTTGATTTCCCCACATTGGGTTCACCTACAATTGCCACTGGAATTCCGTTTTTAATGACATTTCCTACTGCAAACGAATCGATTAAACGTTTGAGGACAAATTCAATTCTATTCAATAATTCGTGAAATTGGGTTCTGTCGGCAAATTCAACATCTTCTTCGGCAAAGTCGAGTTCAAGTTCAATTAGTGAAGCAAAATTCAACAGTTCTTCACGTAGTTTGGCAATTTCATTAGAGAATCCACCACGCATTTGCTGCATCGCAATTTGATGGGATGCTTCATTATCACTTGAAATCAAATCGGCAACAGCTTCTGCTTGAGATAAATCCAGTTTTCCATTTAGGAATGCTCGTAATGTAAATTCTCCCGCATTTGCCATACGGCAACCTTTTCGAAGCAGTAACTGAATAATTTGCTGTTGGATATAAGTAGAGCCGTGACAGGAAATTTCGATAGTGTTTTCGCCTGTATAGGAGTTTGGACCTTTAAAAATGGAGACTAAGACTTCATCCAATGTTTTGGTATCATCAATGATATGGCCTAAATGTAACGTATGGGTTTTTTGCTGTAATAAACTTTTGTTTTTAATGGATCGAAAAACAGAATTACCAATAACTATGGCATCTTCGCCAGAAATTCGAATTACGGCTATCGCTCCGGCTCCCGAAGGAGTTGCCAGTGCCACTATAGAATCGTGAGGTATCATATTTTTATTTCAATTTTATGCAAAAGTAAGTAAAACATGTAAAGCAACAAGATTCCATTATAAAACCATTAACTTTATTTCTAGTTAAAAATAAGACTATACAATAATTACCCTAATTAATTTATTTTTTTGTTGTAATTTTATGTAGATAATTGGCTAACAATTAATTAATAGGTATCATGAAGAAAATTCTATTTCCAACCGATTTTTCGGATGTTTCTAAAAACGCATTCATTTATGCATTAAAATTAGCAGATTCCATAAATGCGGAAATTATTACGTTGCATGTTTATCAGTTGCCACAAGCCAATTATATTAATATTTCGAAATATTTGCATGAAGTTTATGATGTTGCTGAATTGAGTAATTTTGAAAATTACAAAGATGAAGTTCCCGTTTTAAGAAGCATTGCCGAAAAAAATAATTTGGAGCATGTAAAAATAAGCCATGTTTTGATTTTGGGAAATTTAATTCATGAAATCCAAAAAATGACTAAGGAAGATACTATTGATTTTGTGGTTATGGGAACTAAAGGCGCCACTGGATTAAAAGAAACTTTTTTGGGTACGGTTGCAACCAAAGTTATGAATGATGTAAAAACTACTGTCTTGGCCATACCGGAACATTGCCAATATCAACCCATAAAAAAAATACTTTTTGTCACTCAATTTAGAACCGAAGATATTGAATCCTTGAAAAGGATAATCATATTGTCCAAATTTTTTCAGGCACACATTGATTGTTTGCGCGTACAAACTTCCAATCATGGAAACAAAAATGACGCCATGGAAGACTGGAGTCAAATTATTGAAAACCAGAACATTTTGTTACATTCTATAATTGGTAATGATGTGGAAGGAATTATTTTGAATTTTATTGAATTGCATAAAATCAATATGATTGCAATGCATGTCTATCATAAAAATTTCTTTGAAAAACTATTTAAAATTAGTCTTTCCAAAAAATTAGCTTTTCATGTCAATGTACCTATTCTTGCTATTCATGAATGAAATTAATTTAGATTCCATTAGAATATAAAGTTTTTATTTACGTTTATATTAGCAGTTTTATTGTAAGTATAGTCTTGTTTTTTAATATAAATACCGGATAATTATTATAATTAGCTTTGATAAATAAATCATTTTAATACTTATAGATAATGAAAAGAATTCTATTCCCAACAGATTTTTCTGAAGTGGCCAATAATGCCTTTGTGCATGCTTTAGAATTTGCAAAAATAGTTCAGGGTGAACTCATTTTACTGCACACGTTTGAATTACCTGTATTTGATAATCAGTTTTTTCCTGAAAATTATGCAGTCATCTATGATTCATTGGAGTTATCCCAATTTGATATGTTTAAAGAGGAGATTCCAAAACTTCGCGCTATAGCTGAAGAACGGAATCTCGATAAAATTAAGATGAGTCATAGGCTTATGGATGGTGATTTGCTTTTTAATATTAAAAGAGCAATTAAAGAAGATAAAATAGATTTTGTTGTGATGGGTACTTCCGGGGTTACCGGATGGGAAGCTTTTTTTGTGGGAAGTAATGCCGGTTCTGCCATAATAGGGATTGATGTTCCTATGTTGTGTGTTCCATTGGAGGCTAAATTCAAAAAAATTGAAACTATTGGATTTACCACCCGTTTTAGAAATAAGGATAAAAAAGCACTTAAAACCATATTGGATATCGCAGAAAAGACAAACGCTAAAGTGAAATGTCTTTATGTAAGAACTAGTGATTCAGATGTTTCAAAAGATACAATAGAAGAATGGGAAACAGAGTTTATGGAAAAACGAATTGAATTTTTTGTAGTTACTAGTGATGAAATAAAGGAAACTATTTTAGATTTTGTTTTATATAAAGACATAGATGTGTTAACAATGCTTACCTACAAAAGAGGTTTTTTTGAAGGGTTATTTAAACCAAGTTTTACTAAAAAAGTAGCAACTAATTTTGATATACCAATTTTGGCAATCCATATTGATTAAAGAAGTCTTAAATTTAATCGTTGTATAAAAATAGTATATTTGTCGAATATTTATAGTTGAGTATTCTAATGTTTCCGCAGATTATTTGTTTCAGGAAGCACTATATTTGTAGTTCATCAATTTGAATTATGGAAGTATACAAAGCAAAAAAGTTAAGCTTTTCGGCAGAATTAAATACAATCAATAAAAAATACAATAGTATCAGCATCTTTAGGCTTTTTACTATTGTATTTTTTTTGGTATCAATGTATTATTATATTAAAACGAGCGAAGTTATTTTTGTAGTTTTTGCAGTTTTCCTTTTTGGATTATTTATAGTTTTGATGCGTTTTCATTCCAACTTAGTTTTTCAAAAACAAATCAAACAGGCGTTATTGGATATTAATGAAAATGAAATATCCTTTTTGGAAAGAAAAAATATTCCATTTGAAAATGGACAGGAATTCAACGATTTTCATCATCCTTATGCCTATGATTTGGACATTTTTGGGGACCATTCTTTGTTCCAAAATCTGAATAGAACGGCCACATTTATTGGTAAAAAAACATTGGCAAAACAATTTTTAACGCTTTTGCCAAATAATGAGATTATTAGAAATAATAAAGCCACAAAAGAATTATCAGAAAAATTAGATTGGCGTCAGGAATTTTTGGCTTTAGCCAAAGTAAGCAACGATAATAAATCTAGTTATGAAGGTTTATTGCGATGGAATAAATTTGAAAGTACTCCGTTGTCAAAAATAAGTATATTGGTTTCTTTTATTGTACCAGTTCTCTTTCTTGGGGCTTTTGTGGGTTATTTAATTACATCAAATTCATCATTTTTATCGCTATTGTCAATTCTATTTGTTTTTAATTTGGGTTTTTTAGGCAATTTTTTAAAACGAATTCAAATCGAAATAGCGAATGCATCCAACATTGATAAAATCATCAATCAGTATAGTTTGTTGTTGCAAAAAATCGAGAATGAATCTTTTCAATCCGAGAAACTAATCTATTTGCAACAAAAACTAACCTTTAAAAAAGAAAATGCCAGCGTTCATTTGAAGCAATTGGCTTCATTATTTTCTAATATGGATACCATTGGAAATTTTGTGACGGGATTATTATTCAATGGAACTTTTTTATTTAATTTTCATGTTTTAAAAGGATTGATTCAATGGAAAAAAGATCATGCCGAAGTACTGGAAGATTGGCTAGAAGTAATTGGCGAATTTGAAATGTTGAACAGTTTAGCAAATCTTTCCTATAACAATCCAGAGTTTGTATATCCAACATTGAACACCAATTTTGAAATTGATTTCTCCAATTTAAGCCATCCGTTATTAAATGAAAAAACTAGGGTAGGGAATGCCGTGAGTTTTCATCCCGAATCCTTCATGATTTTGACCGGTTCTAATATGTCGGGTAAAAGTACGTTTCTAAGAAGTTTAGGAATTAATATGGTTTTGTCAGGAATGGGTTCGCCGGTTTGTGCCACTCAGGCTAATGTTCATCCATTACCCGTTTTAGTTTCCATGCGATTATCGGATTCGTTATCTGACAGTGAATCGTATTTCTTTGCGGAGATTAAACGCTTAAAGCAAATTATGGACGAACTGGAAAACAGACCAGCATTTGTTTTACTCGATGAAATATTACGAGGTACCAATTCAGATGATAAACGAAACGGAACCATAGAGGTAGTCAAAAAAGTAATTGGTAAAAAAGCTATTGGAGCAATTGCCACGCATGATATTGAAGTTTGTCTGACTACAAATGAGTATCCAAATGTTCTCACCAACAAATGTTTTGAAGTGGAGATTATCAATGATGATCTGCATTTTGATTACAAACTACGAGACGGTATTTGTAAAAATAGAAGTGCTACGTTCTTAATGAAAAAAATGGGTGTTATATAGAATAAATAGGAGCATTAGAAATCATTATAAAACAAAAAACCGCAATTTCTTTAGAAATTGCGGTTTTTTAAATATAAAAATGGTTTGGTTAATAGCGTATTTTTTATACAATGGTAAGTATTATATTTGAATTTTGAAAATCTAAATACAACAAAATCAAAATATAATGTTAACTGTTTAGCATTACCGGCATCACAAGCATGGTTACAGTTTCACCTTCTTCTAATCCATCAACAGGAGTAAGGATTCCTGCTCTGTTTGGCAATGACATTTCAAGCATAATCATATCTGATTGTAGGTTAGTCAACATTTCAGTTAAGAAACGAGAATTATAACCTATTTGCATATCATCACCTTGATAATCGCAAGTCAATCTTTCTTCAGCTTTGTTTGAGTAATCAATATCTTCGGCAGAAACATTCAACTCTGCACCAGCGATTTTCAAACGAATCTGGTGTGTAGTTTTATTCGAAAAAATGGCAACACGACGAACAGAACTCAAAAATAGAGAACGGTCAATCATTAACTTATTTGGATTTTCTTTTGGAATTACCGCTTCGTAGTTTGGATATTTTCCATCAATTAAACGACACATTAAAACATAATTATCGAAAGAAAAAGTAGCATTCGAATCGTTGTATTCAATTTTAACTTCAGCATCCGAAGTACCAAGAATATTTTTTAAGATGTTCAAAGGTTTCTTTGGCATGATAAAATCAGCCACTTGTGAAGCCGTTACATCGGTACGCGCATATTTTACTAATTTGTGTGCATCAGTGGCAACAAAAGTCAATCCTTGTGGAGAAAACTGAAAAAATACTCCAGACATTACCGGACGTAAATCATCGTTTCCGGCAGCAAATATTGTTTTGCTTATCGCTGTTGCCAAAACATCAGCAGGAACAAGCGTTACAGATGGATCGTCTAAGTTAACCGATTTAGGAAATTCATCACCAGGAGCATAAGCCAAAGCATATTTTCCAGAATTAGAACTGATTTCTATCGTACTATTTTCTTCAACTGTAAAAGTTAAGGGTTGTTCCGGGAATGTTTTAAGGATTTCCAAAAGTAATTTTGCAGGAACAGCAACGCTTCCTTTGCTTTCCGAATCAATTCCTAAAGTAGCAGACATTGTGGTCTCTAAATCGGATGCGGAAACAGTTAATACATTGTGGTCTAAATCAAATAGAAAGTTATCTAAAATAGGCAAAGTATTACTACTGTTGATAACGTTACCTAAAACTTGTAATTGTTTCAATAAGTACGAACTCGATACTATAAATTTCATCTGTTTTATTTTATTTTTTAACGTATTTCTCTATATTTAAAATACGATAGATTTTACAAATATATCGTAAACAATTCTAGTTTGGAAACTTTTTTATTAACATCTACTTGCTGTATTTTCTTTTTCGAAGGAATGTAAACACCACACCAAAAAGCAACAAAATTAGAATTGGAAGCCCGATAGTTATGAATTGCGTGGCGGTATAGTTTTCATAAACTTTTTCTTTATCCAATAATGGCAAATCAAGATCCTTGCTTCGAATGTTAATAAGTCCATTGTCATCCAATAGATAATTGACACAATTTATTAGAAAATCTTTATTATCATACAAATTTCCAGATCTTTGATCGTAACCTAATTCTACCGGTTGCAAGTTTTTATCCAGTTGATTTTTAATCAAATCTCCATCAGAAATTACAATCATTTTATTGTCTTTTCCTTTGGTTTCAAATGTTTTTTGGTCAAATGGTAAAACTCGATTTTCAAACATCGAATGAAACGAACCTTCCAATAAAACCGAAAGTGGAACATTTCCTTTATTCAGGTAATCAGTAGGCGAAGTTTCCTCGGTTACACTATTCAAATTTATTTCTGTCGGCGTGCCTATTTTTCTCGAATATTGGGAAGATTGCAAAAGTATCGTTTTCTTAATTCCGTTTTTCAACGTGTCGATAGGATTGGCAAAATCAAATTTGATTCCGCCTAAATTTTTTACAATCGGATGCGTACTGTTAGGATAAACTTGAGGTGCAAATTTCCAGTTAAACTCTTGAAATTGAGTGGCACTTCCTTGTTCTCCGGTAGCTAGTTTTATGGGGCTTCCACGTTCGTCTTTTACTAAATCTGGGTTGATTCGAATGCCGTATTTGAAGAACATATCATTCAAATTCAAATCTCTAGGATATGCTAGAGTGGCACCAGCGGAATTGTACAAACTGTCCATTTCAACAGCAACTTGATCTACAAGCCATAACGTTTTACCGCCGTTCATAATGTATTGGTCTAAAACTTGTTTTTCCGCATCCGAAAAAGTTTCTGTTGGTTTAGCGATAACAGCCAAATCATATTTTTCTAAAGCTTGTAAAGTCCCTATAGGATTTTTTGCAACCGAATCTAATGTAAATGGACCAATATGATAACTTTCTCTTACTTGCATCAGAAACTTAGCCATTAATACATCCTGAAGCTCGCCGTTCCCTTTTAGTACCGCGATTGTCTTTTGCTTTTCTTTGGTAATTTTATTCAAGGCATCTGCAATTGAATATTCCAGATGTTGCACAGAACCAATTACTTTTTGAGTTGTGGAAGCCCCCATTCTGTTTTTCAACAAAGGAATATTGACTTCTTTATTGTTGTAAACAGCAATTGCCCAAGGAAAAACCATTGCTTGGGATTGTTTTCCTTTATCGTCAACTGTTATGTTTATTGGAGTCAATCCTTTGCGATACAACTCTTTTATGTTGTCCATACTTTCGTCTTTGTTTTCCAATGGATCCACAAATTCGAAAATGATATTCTTGTTGTAGGCTTGAAATTCTTCGAGTAATTGTCTGGTTTCTTGCTGTAATCGTTTGAATTCAGCAGGTAAATCGCCTTGCATATATACTTTTATAGACAACGGATTTTTTACTTGTTTAATAATATTCAACGAAGTGGCTGAAAGTGTATATCTTTTATCTTTGGTTAAATCAAAACGATGGAAAAATGAATTTCCAATACCATTTACAATTAGTAAAATAGGAATGATAAACAATACGTTTTTTAGGTTTTTGTTTTTAATAAATAGCATTACGATTTCAGAGATTTTAGATTATAAACAGTAAACGAAAGAAATGCGACTGTAATGCTTACAAAATAGATAATATCTCTAGTGTCTATTACACCTCGGCTCATACTTTTGTAATGATCTTGCATTCCTAAAGCCGAAATAAAGTTTGAAATTGTTGGTGTAACTGTAGCTAAACCTTCAAATCCAAAGTACAGAAAAAAGCATAAAAAAACTGCAACAATAAACGCTACAATTTGATTGTCGGAAAGGGTAGAAGTAAAGATTCCTATGGAAGTATAGCCTGCAATCAGGAATAATAATCCAAAATAAGAGCCAATCGTGCTTCCCATATCGATATTTCCTTCCGGCATTCCTAAACTGGAAATTACTTTTACGTAAATAAATGTTGGGATAATTGCCATTACAATTAAAAGCAAAGCTCCAAGAAATTTTCCGTTTACAATTTCCCAGATACTCAAAGGTTTCGTCAGCAATAATTCTAATGTTCCTTGCTTTTTCTCATCCGAAAAACTACGCATCGTTACCGCAGGAATAAGGAAAATTAAAATCCAGGGTGCTAATGTAAAAAAAGGAGTTAAATCAGCAAAACCGGTATTCAAAATATTATAATCCCCTTCGAAAACCCAAAGAAACAATCCGTTGATAATTAGAAAAATGGCAATAACCAAATAGCCAATGGGTGAACCAAAAAAGGATTTTATTTCTCGTAATACTATTGATTTCATTTATTTTTTTGTTTAAAAAGTTTAAGGCTTAAGGTTCAAAGTTGCTCAACTTTAAACTAAAAAAACTTTAAACCAAAGTAACTAATTTATCCACACTCCAAGCTTCTGGTTTGTCGTTGAATAATTTCTTGGTGAATGTCCAAACATCATAAAAAAGTTCAGAATTTCTATAATTTTCTAAATCGGCTTCGGTTTCCCAATAACTGTAGGTAAAAAAAATGCTTTTGTTGTTTTTATCCTGATACAATTCTAAGAAACGATTTCCCGGAGCATTTCGTATTTTATCTTTCATTAACTCAAAGTTTTCTAAAAAAGCGGGAATATTTTCCTCATGAAAACTCAATTTTACTATTCGTACAAACATTTGGGATTTATGATTTTAAATTGAGGATTTTAGATTTTTGATAAAACAAATTGAACGTTTTCTCTCAATTGAAATTTACCATGAATTTTACTTGTGATTAAATCTCCCATTGTTAAATCTGTCTTTTTAGACTGATTATTTTCTATAAAGAAATTAAAATCATTTATTATTTTTGAATGTTTTTTTGAGAATGGTTTGAATATTAAGGATAGAATAAGTTTAAAAATGTAAAAAGGAATTAACAACATTCTTAATAATACTGAACCAGAACCAAAAAGCTCGCCTTCACTTGCAAAATGTTCGTCATAATTAAAATTAGAAAAATTAATATTATATTTTGTGACAAATTCTTCTAACATATAATAGTTGTCATCCCCAAAAAGACTTAAATTACTTGCTATTTTTGATTTAATAGAAATATTTTTCTCACCAGATTCGTCTTCAAGAAATTTCTGCACTTCTAAATAATTCTGTTTTAAATTTTTAAAACTTATTTTTATAATTGTTTTCATATTAAGTTGCTTTACATCTGAAATCATAAATCGTTAATCTGCAATCTAAAATCATTAAGCTTTAAATAAATTTTATATTTATAATATCCCTATAATTCAACCCAAGTAAACTATTCGCAGAACCTACTTTAGAAGGATTGCTTCTGAAAATGGCAATTTCGAGAAAACCGGCTTCATTGAAAATGGCTAATTTTTCCCCTTCATAATATTTAATCGGATATTTATCAGAACTCGCAATCGCAGAATAATTTGGTAAAATGGTTTTGATATTTTTGGTTTTCATGACAATTTCATAAGGTCGTCCTTTAGCAACTTCAATAAAATATTTTTTAGTAATGTTGGTCACCACATTTCCAAAATGGTCAATATAAATAACATGTCCTTTCAAAGAATTGCCATCAATAGCCATTAGAGATTGTAAATCAGTGACTTGCTTAATGCTGTTTATTTCTTTACCAATAACGTTCATTAAACCACCTTTGGCAATATGACAGGCTACTTTTACAAAAACATCAAGATCAGTAGCTTCATTATGCAAACGGTCATGAATATTTATTGCCACCATTTTTTGCGGGACAATCTTTTGCGAAAGCATACTCAAAATTCCATTATCGGCAGCAATAAAATAATGATCATTCCATTGCATGACGATATGTTGATTGTCTTTATTGAATTCCATATCGACTCCAATAAGGTGAACAGTACCTTTTGGAAAACTTGCATAGGATGCGCCAATAATGTAACTTGTTTCTACCGTGTTGAATGGATCTATGTCGTGTGAAATATCAATAATGGATGCCTCGGAATACTCAGATAAAATCTTCCCTTTCAACGCACCTACAAAATGGTCTTTCAATCCGTAATCAGTAGTAAGGGTAATTATTGACATAAATTTATTTATAACTATTGGTGTTATGTAAACCTTATTTTATTAAATTTGAGAAGTGCAAAGCTAATAATAGTAAACTCAAAAAAACGAAAAACAAAAAACAAATTCTATTTAAAAACTAGAAATATACCCGACAGCCAATTGATTTATAAAAAAATTAATTCTAATTTAAAACTACCTCATTTGAACGAAAGAATAATCGAGCTCATAGACATCGCTCCAAAAGACTTTTGGGGCGCTCAAGACACTCATCTTGAAACAATTAAAAAATATTATCCCAAATTGAAGATTGTTGCTCGGGGAACAACCTTAAAAGCTTTTGGAGAAAAAGAGGTTTTAGACGAGTTTGAAAAACGATTTCAACGGTTAATGGTGCACTTTTCACGATACAATAATATTGATAATAATGTAATTGAACGTGTTATCCTTGGGGATGGTCAGGAAGAGAGAAAATTCCAGGGACAAGATAAAATATTAGTGCATGGTGTAGGAGGGAAAATCATTAAGGCAATGACTGCCAATCAACAATTGCTGGTGGATACCATGAATAAAAATGATATGGTTTTTGCTGTTGGGCCTGCAGGAACCGGAAAAACCTATACTGGTGTTGCGATGGCCATAAAAGCACTTAAAGAAAAAGAAGTCAAACGTATTATACTTACGCGTCCAGCAGTAGAAGCAGGGGAGAACCTTGGTTTTCTTCCTGGTGATATGAAGGAAAAACTGGATCCCTATATGCAGCCTTTGTATGATGCGTTACGTGATATGTTACCCAACGAAAAATTGGAGGATTATATTCTAAAGGGAATTATCCAAATTGCACCTCTGGCATTCATGCGCGGAAGGACATTGGATAATGCTTTTGTAATATTGGATGAGGCTCAAAATACAACGCATTCCCAAATGAAAATGTTCCTGACTCGTATGGGAAAAAGTGCTAAATTCATGATTACCGGTGATCCAGGTCAAGTCGATTTACCACGGAGAACTATTTCCGGACTTAAAGAAGCTTTGTTGGTTTTAAAGGATGTTGATGGAATTGGGATTATTTATCTTGATGATAAAGACATTGTAAGACACAGATTGGTCAAAAAAGTAATTGATGCGTATAAGATGATTGAGAACAACGATTAAAACAAAAAAGGCTTTTTAAAAAAGCCTTTTTTTATGGATTTTTTCTATTAATTCAGTTGTTATTTTTGATATTATTAAAACATGGCATTCCAATTTTTGAATTCTATATCCGAAAGTTTATATTGATTTAAACTTTCGATAAAAGCAAGATAGGCGGTATTGAATAACGATTTTAGTTTACAATTGTGTGGTTGAAAGATGCAAGGTTTTGAATCACAATTAATGATAGGTGTGTCGTCTTGTTCTAATAGATGAATTAAATCACCTAATCGAATTTCTCTTGCTTTTTCAGAAATCATTATTCCGCCATTCTTTCCTCGTTTGGTGAGAATTAATTGATTTGCCGATAAGAATTGAACCACTTTAATGAGATGGTTTCGCGAAATTTTAAAAGTATTAGCTAAATCATCCAAAGAACTTTGTGGAGTGTCTTTTTTTTGATTCAGATACATCAAAACGCGCATACTAAAATCAGTAAAGTGATTCAATTTCATATTAAAATGTGCTAATTAAGGCTTAATAATTGAGGCCCAAATTCTTCGTAAAGTATATTTTCTCTATTTATGCCAAGTGCAACTAAAGATTGATATTGAACTTTTATAAAAATTGCCGGTCCGCAAATATAATATTTTGCATCTGCAATAAGAATTTCTTCTTTAATTTGATGCAAATCGATTCTTCCTTCGATCGCGTTAGTTTCTGATTCGGGTAAAGTTTCATAAAAAACGAAAGAAGTTAACCACGCATTTTCGTTATTTAATTCCTCGATAGTATCTTTAAACGCATGGACATTTTCATTGCGACAACTGTGAATCCAAACCGTTTGATTTTTTTGAAGGGAATTTTTATTTGTTTCTACCATACTCATCATAGGAGTAAGTCCAACACCGCCACTAACCAATACTAAAGGATTTGTTGCTTTTGGATCAGCAAAAAACACACCTGCTGGCGCACTAACTTCAATGATATCACCTTCCTTTTTGTTATGCAATGCATTGGAAACAATACCATCAGGAGTTGTATTTTGACTGATTTCTTTTTTAACCGAAATTCTGTAATAGTCATTATTAGAATAAGAAGACAGGCTGTATTGTCTAGGCTGTTTATGCCCTAATTCAGGAATAAACGTGCTCACTGATATGTATTGACCTGGATAGAAATCGGCAATTTCTTTGTTGTCTTCCGGTTTAAGGTAAAATGAATTAATTTCGTCGCTTTCCTTTACAATTTTAGATATTATAAAGGTTCTCCAGCCTTTCCAGCCTCCTTTTTTATCATTTGTTTTTTGATACATTTCGGCTTCAATACCAATCATTATTTGAGCCAATTCATTGTAAGCACAAGTCCAGGCTTCAATTAATTCAACAGTTGCTAAATCGCCTAATACTTCTTTTATCGATCCGATTAAATGGTTTCCAACGATGTCATATTGTTCCGCTTGGATATTTAAACTTACATGTTTATTTCCAATTGATTTTAACGTATTGATCAAAACAGCAGGATTTTCAATGTTTTCAGCATAAGCAAGAACTGCACCACTCAAAGCGTTTTGTTGTTTTCCGTTGGCTTGATTCGCCATATTAAAAATGTTTTTCAACTCGGGATTATTTGACAACATTCTCTGGTAAAAGTACGCGATCAAATCATTTCCATTTGTTCTTAAAATTGGCACAGTTGCTTTTATTAATTCTTTTTGATTTGCATTCATGATTATTACAATTTAATTTTTTACAAATATAGCAATCATTTTGTATTGTTGTATTTTAAATACAACAAATATTTTAAATCTATTTTTCAAAATATCGTCGAGAAAGATTAACCTAAACTTTTTATAAATTTTTGTGTTTCTCTCTAAAATTGAATAAATTTGGATTTATTAAAAATGACAGTGAAAAACGAAAGATGCTACAAGAAAAAATAAAAGTCGTAATAAGCGATTTAGACGGAACCTTATTAAATTCAGACCACAAAATTTCAGAATATACCAAAACCGTTTTTCAAGAACTCCACAATCAAAATTATTTAATAATTGTCGCAACAGGTCGCCATCATCTAGACGCGATGCCTATTGTGGAATGTTTAGGGATTCCCCTTTATTTAGTTACTTCTAATGGAGCAAGGATTCATTCCCCGGCAAAAGAACTTCTTTTCTCGGTTAATATGGAAAGTGATGCTGTTAAGTCTGTTTTATCCTTAGAGATTGATCCTGAGATTACAACCGTTTTGTTTAGAGAAAATGTTTGGCAAACCAATAAACACAATGAAAAACTAAATAGTTTTCAAACGGAATTGAATTATCATCCGGAACTGGTAGATTTCAGTACAGTTGAAGATTTAAGTGCTATAAAAGTCTTTTTTACTCATGAAACCCATTCAAAATTATTGGAACTGAGAGACCAAATCTTAGAAAATCATTCCTCGCTTTTTAGTCATGCTTTTAGTCTTCCGCTTTGTTTGGAATTTATGGACAAATCAGTAGACAAAAGTGTTGCCATTGCAAAAATTTTAGAAAAAGAAAATCTGCTTTTCCATGAAGCAATAGCTTTTGGCGATGGATTCAATGATGAAAATATGCTTAAATCAACCGGTAAAGGATTAATCATGGGAAATGCTCCTGAAAGTTTGAAAGATAAACTTTCTCATTTAGAAGTGATTTCAACAAATGATAATGAAGGAGTTGCTAAATACCTATCCCAAAAATTATTAAAAACACATACTTCAGAAGTGGAGTAGGTGTGAGCAGTAAATTCACTTCATTTTGAATTTTTAAGATTCATTTTTGAAAGACTATTTATTTATACTTTTAGAATAATGGATTCTTTGCTTTTCTTTCCAAAATAATCATAAATTTGCAGCTACATAAAAAACAACACAACACTAATAATAATGAGTAACACCATCACAACTACTAATTTTAATTTTCCAAATCAGAAATCTGTTTACAGAGGTAAAGTAAGAGAAGTTTATAATATAAATGATGATCTTTTAGTAATGGTTGCCACGGATAGGCTTTCGGCTTTTGATGTAGTTTTACCAAAAGGAATTCCATATAAAGGTCAGATTCTAAATCAAATTGCTACTAAATTTATGGAATTGACCCAAGATATAGTACCTAATTGGTTAATCGCAACTCCTGATCCTAATGTAGCTGTTGGGCATTTATGTGACCCTTTCAAAGTTGAAATGGTAATTCGTGGTTATGTTTCAGGTCATGCTGCGCGTGAATATGCTCTTGGCAAAAGAGAAATTTGTGGCGTTAAAATGGTGGAAGGTTTAAAAGAAAACGATAAGTTTCCAGAACCAATTATTACACCAACTACAAAAGCTGATAACGGAGAACATGACGCTGATATTTCAAGAGCCGATATTCTTTCTAAAGAAATTGTTTCTGAGGAAGATTACTTGGTTTTAGAAAAATATACCAGAGCATTATTTCAAAGAGGAACTGAAATTGCTGCCAGTCGCGGATTGATTTTGGTTGATACCAAATATGAATTTGGTAAAACCAAAGATGGCGTAATTGTTTTGATTGATGAAATTCATACACCGGATTCTTCTCGTTATTTTTATGCTGAAGGATATCAGGAAAGACAAGACAAAAATGAAGAACAAAAACAATTATCGAAAGAGTTTGTTCGTCGTTGGTTAATTGAAAATGGTTTTCAAGGACTGGAAGGACAGCAAATTCCTGAGATGACAGACGAATATATTGAAACGGTTTCTGAAAGATATATTGAATTGTATGAGAATATTCTAGGCGAAAAATTCGTTAAAGCTGATATTTCAAATATTGATGAAAGAATTGAGAAAAATGTTTTGGCCTATTTAGCGAATAGATAAAAGACTTTTTATAAAGAAAACCGCAATTCTGAATTAAATTGCGGTTTTTCTCTATAAGAAATAGTACTATTTTTCAAGAACTACTTTTAGATTATTCAATCCATCTTGTAAATCTTTTCCAAGCATTTCTTCCATATTCATTACAGCTAGCATTAGATTCATTGGATATGGCATTTTTCCATTAAATCCCCATTTCACTTTAGTTTGATTTGGCGAAATGGCTTCAGTTATAATGTAAGCATTATCGGTTGATTCAAAAGGAACTTTAAAACGCAATTCAAAATCAATCCGTTCTCCTTCAATGATTTTCTTGATTTCCTGTTCTCCAACACCTACATTTTTGTCTTGGCTATTCCATGAATATACAAATCCAACCGTGCCGTCAGTTCCTGAAAAGGTTTTAATCATTTTTGGATCTTTTCTATTCCAAACACTAAAATCATCCTGATTTTTAACATATTTAATATAATTGTAAACACTATCCTTGGGTTGGTTGATAGCGATTTCTCGTTCTACAGCATAGTTTTTCGGCAGGAATAAAGCAACAATCAATGCTAGAGCAACAATTGCTAATAGTCCTAAAATAATTTTTTTTATAATGTTCATAGCTCCATAATTTAAGGTTAATAATTATTTTGATTTTTTAATTTGTGACTCGTAACAATTGATCCAGTCAGTGACAGACATTTTTTGCATGAGTTCTGCAATTAAATCAAAAGGGATATGGTCAAACTTTTTAAATCGAATGCAACTTTTTCCCATGTCTAATTTTTGATTGCTGTATTTTGGATATTCAGAGATAAACCATTGCAATAATTCCGGATTGGCATAAATTCCCATATGATAAACCGCAATAAAATTCTTTTGGGAGGCAATGTTTACAAAAGGCAACGGTAGTTTAGAATCACAATGATATCCATTAGGATAAATAGAATGTGGTACAATGTAACCAATCGTTCCATAAGACATTTGTTCAACAAATCCTTTAGGAATAGTAGCAACTATAGTTTCTCTAAGTTTAAGAAATGCTTGTTTTCTTTCGTCGGGAATTTCTTTTAAATACTCCTTAACATTTATTGCTTTTGATTGCATTTTAAGAATTGTTTAAGTAAAAATACTAAAAAAGGAATAATTATAATTTGAATTCTATACTTTTTGTTAAAGCATGAAGAGGTTGTTTGTTTAATTATTTAATATGTAGATTTTTTTAAACGCAAATACTGTTAAATTTTGCTGACTAAATCGTTTGTATATAAGTACGTTATGATTTAAATAGTAATTCATAAAAGTTAATATTTTGTTAAAATTAAGTACCTTGTAAAACAAGATACCTTTCTTTAGACGTATATTTGCATAGAACATTAGTTCAAAATTTAAATCATCAAAAAATCAATCAATTAACAAAAAAATCAATCATCATGAAAAAATCAATCGTTTACCTAGGAATTGCTTTAGTTACCTTCTCAACTGTTTCACATGCATCAAATCACAATTATTTTACTCAAAAAGAAATCAACCATTACATTTATGAAGGTGTAACTCCTTTGTGTGTGGCAATCTATAAAGGAGAAATTGATTTTGTAAAAAAATTAATCGTATACGGTATTGATGTAAACGAAAAATCAAATGGGTTAACTCCATTGATGATAGCTGCAAGGTATAATAAAGTTGAAATCATCAAATTATTATTAGCAAATGGAGCACAACTAAAAGAAAAAAATGAGATTGGTGTTAATGCATTAAAATATGCCGAAATATCTAATGCAAAAGAAGCTGTAGCGTTATTGAAATTATCGGAATCAAAACCTGTTGCTAGTCTTTAGTATTTAATTTAAATTAAAAAAGCATCATCGTAATTTACAATGATGCTTTTTGTATTTGCAAAATAAAACTAAGACTATTTAAAATAAGAAAATGTTTCTTCGTTTTCTAACTTCAACAATGTTTCATATATCAATTTAATCACATTTTCAACATCATCACGATGAACCATTTCAACGGTTGTATGCATATAACGCAACGGTAATGATATCAAAGCTGAGGCAACGCCGCCATTACTATAAGCAAAAGCATCAGTGTCAGTTCCAGTTACGCGAGAAGAAGCCAATCGCTGGAACGGAATTTCTTTAGCCATAGCAGTTTCCAAAATCAATTCTCTCAAATTATTCTGAACAGCAGGAGCATAAGTTACCACTGGACCTTTACCAATTTTTGTTTCTCCCTCAATTTTCTTTTCTATCATTGGAGTAGTAGAGTCGTGGCAAACATCGGTAACAATCGCTACATTAGGTTTGATGGTTTTGGTAATCATTTCTGCACCGCGAAGACCTACTTCTTCCTGAACAGAATTCGTGATATATAATCCAAAAGGAAGTTTTATTTTATTTTCGTGCAACAAACGAGCCACTTCGGCAATCATGAAACCACCCATACGGTTGTCAATAGCGCGACAAACAAATTTGTTTTCGTTCAAAATCATGAATTCATCAGGATATGTAATTACACAACCTACGTGAACGCCCATTTTATCTACTTGATCTTTAGTTTCGCAACCAATGTCAATAAATAGATTATCAACTTTAGCTACTTCTTCCTTACTTCTGTTTCGAGTATGGATCGCTGGCCAGCCAAAAACACCTTTTACAATTCCGTTTTTAGTATGAATATTGACACGTTTTGAAGGTGCAATTTGGTGATCAGAACCACCATTTCTAATCACGTAGATTAATCCGTCATCAGTAATGTAATTCACATACCATGAAATTTCGTCAGCATGACCTTCAATTACTACCTTATAAGGAGCATCTGGATTTATAATTCCCACGGCAGAACCGTACGTGTCTGTTATAAAAGTATCAACATAAGGTTTCAAATAATCCATCCATAATTTTTGCCCATCGCTTTCGTAACCTGTAGGTGATGCGTTGTTAAGATATTTTTCTAAAAACTCAAGTGACGACTTCTTTAATATTGATTTAGTGCTCATGAAATTATTTTTTTGCTAAATTATAAATTTGGCATCACAGTTGTGTATATAATGTATAATTTTGCAATTAAATTTTTCGATCCATGAAGATTATTCAGCTTTTCTTTTTTTTACTTTTTACAACTATATATGTCAATGCACAAGTAACTACAAAGGATACAACCAAGATGGGTTATGTATTTACCGAAAATGATTCTATACTTAACGACACTATACAATTAGAAGAAATAGTAATTCACAAAGAAAAACTTGATCCCGAAGCAAGAAAGCAATTTTTGATTCTTCAAAACCGAGTTTACAAGACCTATCCGTATGCAAAATTGGCTGCTGAAAGGCTAACAGTGCTGAATAGAGGCATGGCAAATCTTAAAACAAACAAAGAGAAGAAAAGATACTTTAAGATTGTAGAAGGGTATCTTAGTAATGAATTTGAAGCAAAATTAAAAAAACTATCGCGCAAGCAAGGTCAAATACTCGTTAAGTTAATCCATCGTCAAACTGGAATCACAACCTATGAGCTAGTCAGAGATCTCAAAAGCGGTTGGAAAGCCTTTTGGTCGAATACTGCAGCCAGCATGTTTGACATTAATCTAAAAACAAAGTACGCACCTTACGATGTCAATGAAGATTTTTTAATAGAAACCATATTAGTAAGAGCATTCGATTCCGGAAGATTACAAAATCAAAAACCTGCAACACCTGTTGATTATGACAGTCTCACCGATACTTGGGAAACCAGAGCTGCTAACTTAAAACAGTAATTGTTACTTGGGGCGTTCCCCATTATGAAAAAAGAGGCAATTATCTTTATGGATAGTTGCCTCTTTTGTTATAATGGGTCGGGCTATACGCTACAAGTCCTCGAAAAATTCCATTTCATTCCATTTTCTGTGGGCTTTTCGCTGCTATCCCTAACGCGGGCAACGTTTGAATCGAGTTTGTCCTTTCGCCGAAATAGAAAGAACATAAAAAATATGCATATTGTTTCCTTAATATATAGGAGCAAAGTATATACCTATATATAATGTCATTCATTGTTATTTATCCATAAAGTACCTTTTCCTTTGGATATTCCCGAAGCTTGTGAAAGAAGAGAAAAAAACTTTGGTTCCAAGAGACATGTTTCCAGCGAGTTAAAGTTTAGGTTAAGAGAACATCAAAAAAAAGGTTCAAAAAAGCTTGTTAAAGCGAATAAAGGGTGTAGTTTTGCACCCGCAATGACGCAGACGTTCTTTAACAAACTGGCAAGTAGTATGAATCTAAGTAGAGAATTTATTTTCTAAAAAAGATTGCGAAAAGCTTGTGAGATTAGAAAACGGATGTTACATTTGCACCCCGCAAAACAAGCAAAGTTCCTTGATAGACTGATAAGAAAAAGAGAAGTAAATGGAAGTAAAAATTTCCAAAAAAAAACTTCAAAAATTTCTTGCCAGTTAAGAAAAGAAGTTGCACTTTTGCACCCGCTTTGAGAAACACTTTAACAAGTGCAAACAAACGGAGAGAGACTGAAATAAATTCAGTT